>NZ_JBVBEF010000506.1:0-203 GCF_055456055.1 Bradyrhizobium sp. LeoB3 | reverse complement strand
GCTGAGTCGCAGAAGGCGTCGCCATTCATGTCGACCACGATAAAGACGATGAACTCCGGATATTGTCGCTTGATCCGGGACAGGTAGGCATCGCATTCCTGGACGTCCTTCGCCTTGATCGCCGGAACCTCCGAGAGCGCAATCAAAGCCTGGCGAACTCCCTGGACGATCTGCTGCTGCTCAGCGGCGGCGAGCTTGGCGAG
>NZ_JBVBEF010000505.1:0-205 GCF_055456055.1 Bradyrhizobium sp. LeoB3 | reverse complement strand
AAAGCACGGGGGTAGGACCACAGGTTCAACCGAAGCATTCCGGCTTTCCCTGCGCGATGGTTTTACGGTTTCCTTCGCGCTCTCCCTGGTGACCGGGCTTTCTTGCCACCATCATCTCTTGTGCGAACTTCTTCGCGCAAAAAACTTAGCGCCAGCGTCGGGGCGCCAGGACCACACGACTTCGCCGTCCGCGACGCGCGTGCTC
>NZ_JBVBEF010000504.1:0-205 GCF_055456055.1 Bradyrhizobium sp. LeoB3 | reverse complement strand
CTATCTGCGGCACGCGCTGCTTGAGATTTCTGGTTATTGGGAACAAATCCTTGCCCCCGAGCTGACCGTTCCTGAGCCCATTTATCGCATTGCCGAGCGTGGCCAGGTTCATATTCTGGTCGGTCAAACGGCGGCGGAACGCGGTTTGGCCGCATCTCTTCGCAGGTCGCCAGCTTCCTCGATCAGGCTGGTGGCCTTTGGATGA
>NZ_JBVBEF010000503.1:0-208 GCF_055456055.1 Bradyrhizobium sp. LeoB3 | reverse complement strand
GAGGATGAGACGACCATGGAGGATCGGTCTTCCCGGCGCATGCGAACACTGGTGACCCGAATGGCCCGCTCGAGGCCTGTCCGCTAATCAGTTCGAATGCGCGCTGATATCCATGATGGCCCGGAGCCCAGCACGCTCCAATCAGAGGCCGGATACATTGATGCAAGACCGCATCTGCCAGGTTGACGAAACCGCTTGCAACGCGCGG
>NZ_JBVBEF010000502.1:0-210 GCF_055456055.1 Bradyrhizobium sp. LeoB3 | reverse complement strand
GCGCCACAATCATGCTGCGGCAGAGCGCCGACGTCCGGTCGCTCGTACCGGACGTCTCCAAACAGGTTGATTGAAACAGCGCCGCGATTGGCAAGATCCCTCTCGAAGTCCGGAAAGATGTCCTCGAGCGCCCGCAGTCCGCCGGCCAAGAGAAGATGGGGATGCCGATCCTGCGGAGTGCCTGCACGCGAAGTAGCTGGGAGCGGAAGC
>NZ_JBVBEF010000501.1:0-210 GCF_055456055.1 Bradyrhizobium sp. LeoB3 | reverse complement strand
CTCCTGCGCGCGCCGACGTCAGCGAACGGCGGGTCGGGACGAAGAAACGGGCTTTGAGATCGAACAAAGAAACTGATAAAAGACAAACGAGCTGCCGCTCTGGCAAACTCCTTGACAAAAAATGGCCCATACAAGGAAACCGCGCGTGAGAAACGTAAGGCGGTGCGGCAGGCGTTATGGGGATTTGAGCGCCGCGGGCGAGCTCGTTGA
>NZ_JBVBEF010000500.1:0-211 GCF_055456055.1 Bradyrhizobium sp. LeoB3 | reverse complement strand
CTCTTTTGCCACCGTCACTTCACAAGAAGCTTAGCGCCAGCGTCGGGGCGCCAGGACCACACGACTTCGCCGTCCGCGGATAGCTGCGCTCGTCGTTCACAGCACCCGCGTCCACCGCATCTCACCGCAACGTCCGTGACGATCGCGACCCGCCCCTCATCCGCCGTGAGACGCGCGGAGTTAAATCACTGATTTGCCCGACGGCGAAAGC
>NZ_JBVBEF010000499.1:0-211 GCF_055456055.1 Bradyrhizobium sp. LeoB3 | reverse complement strand
GCCGCACTGCTTCCCTGCCCGTTCTGCGGAAGCGCTGACATTTGGGTCAACAGCGATCTCGTGCCAAAGTACGTTGTGTGCAAGAGGTGCGCGGCCTTTGGTCCGACGGCACCGACGGTCACTCAGGCGACTGAACGCTGGAACAGGCGCACCAGCGCGGGATGATCCGGAATGACGGTCAAGAACCCGAGAAACGGCGCATTCCTCCGGT
>NZ_JBVBEF010000498.1:0-211 GCF_055456055.1 Bradyrhizobium sp. LeoB3 | reverse complement strand
CTCATCCTCTCGCAGACCTCGGCGGGTAAGGGATGTTGGTTACGTCATCGATGGGCTCCTCACTTCGCGCTGTTCCTTTGTTCGTGCCTGGCGGTCCGTTCCTTCGTCCCGGCCTGCGCGCGCAGACGCGCCGCGCGCAAGGGTCGTCAAGGCCGGCCGTCGTGCTGTCCTGACGCCTTGCTCCACCACTGCCAGGCTGCGCCTTGACGGC
>NZ_JBVBEF010000497.1:0-217 GCF_055456055.1 Bradyrhizobium sp. LeoB3 | reverse complement strand
GAATTGGCGCGACCGAAATAAGCAAGTCAATCAAGCAGCCTGAGTGACCCCTACGCGGCTCTCACCGGATGCTTACATTGAAACAGCGCCGCGATTGGCAAGATCCCTCTCGAAGTCCGGAAAGATGTCCTCGAGCGCCTGCAGTCCGCCGGCCAAGAGAAGATGGGGATGCCGATCCTGCGGAGTGCCTGCACGCGAAGTAGCTGGGAGCGGAAGC
>NZ_JBVBEF010000496.1:0-217 GCF_055456055.1 Bradyrhizobium sp. LeoB3 | reverse complement strand
AGTTCTGTGCGTCAAGTTCAGCAAAATTGATCATGGGGTCCGGCCAAGCCATCCCCTCGGAGCCGCCGTCGCTCGCTCGCCCCAAGCGCAGCGCTGGCGAGCGACGGCGGCGGAGAGGGGTGGCCCATCCCCTTGGTGGGCCTGAGCATCGTCAGGCCGCCCGGCGTAGTGTCTCCTTCTTGTGCTCCTTCAAGAGATCCATGTTCAGATAGCGATG
>NZ_JBVBEF010000495.1:0-219 GCF_055456055.1 Bradyrhizobium sp. LeoB3 | reverse complement strand
ACAGCGCGAAGTGAGGAGCTATCGATGACGTAACAACACCCTTACCCGCCGAGGTCTGCGAGAGGATGAGACGACGACGTTCGGCAAGCTTTGGGTAGGCGTTGTAGCCATCGACCTGCAGGACGCCCTTGAAGCCGGCAATATGGCTGAACAGCCGCTCGGCTTTGCGGTCGGGTGCATAGACATAGGCGATGCCGGGCGGATCGAGACCACCCCAGG
>NZ_JBVBEF010000494.1:0-219 GCF_055456055.1 Bradyrhizobium sp. LeoB3 | reverse complement strand
CCTGGGGTGGTCTCGATCCGCCCGGCATCGCCTATGTCTATGCACCCGACCGCAAAGCCGAGCGGCTGTTCAGCCATCTTGCCGGCTTCAAGGGCGTCCTGCAGGTCGATGGCTACAACGCCTACCCAAAGCTTGCCGAACGTGGCGAGGTCGAGCTCGCCTTCTGCTGGGTGCACATGCGGCGCAACTTCTACGAACTCGCGACAGCCGGCCCCGCTC
>NZ_JBVBEF010000493.1:0-223 GCF_055456055.1 Bradyrhizobium sp. LeoB3 | reverse complement strand
AACCGTCGTGATCGTCAAAATCGCCAAGGCCAGAATGCGCATCAGAACCTCCTTGGGGACTATTTGCGCCCTCGCCCGAGGGGAGCATCCAACCGGAGTCGAAGGGGAGGACGCAAGAGCGCGGGTGGGATGGCGAGCGCCATAATCCTTCGTATCGGCCCGTGATGCCTTACGTTCAATTGAGCCGCTGATCGCGATCATCTTAGATAGCGTATGCGGTAGC
>NZ_JBVBEF010000492.1:0-228 GCF_055456055.1 Bradyrhizobium sp. LeoB3 | reverse complement strand
GGCTCTCAGTTCTGCACACACATCGCCACGACGAGCGCCCCTTTGACAGGTTTCCCGATATCGCCGGCAGCCGCCTTCGCCCCTCTCACACGACCGTCTTAGCTCCTCACATTGCCCGTAGACACGCACTCCGCCAGGACCGATGTCGAAGCCCTGAGACATAGCTGTACCGGGCGACAGGGAAATGACCATCAAAGCGAAAACAACCAATGCAGAGGTTCTCATTTT
>NZ_JBVBEF010000491.1:0-229 GCF_055456055.1 Bradyrhizobium sp. LeoB3 | reverse complement strand
AACCGCCCACCCCGCCGCTCCAACAACAACCGCCGAGAAGACGAAAACTCTCCATTTTAAGGTTTTTCAGCAGACTGTTAGAGCGTTCTTCGAAGCGATCAGCGCCCTTAGCTAGATCGTGCCCCGTCTTGCTCTCGTTTTTCGCTTCTTCCTTAGCAGTCGCCTCGCGCAAGTCTTCAGCGGCCCGTTCCCCCGCTTTTGATGATTTTCGTTCGTCTTCCATTTGATG
>NZ_JBVBEF010000490.1:0-229 GCF_055456055.1 Bradyrhizobium sp. LeoB3 | reverse complement strand
GGCGCAGCGCCGGTGACCTCCATCTGCGGATTGACCCTTAGCGTCAGGGCCACAATGCTGCCGACCAGAGCGCAGCCGCCCAGGACCAGCAGCCCGGCCGTGAAGTTGCCGGTCGCGTCTTTGAGGTAGCCCATGAGGAACGGTCCGGCGAAGCCGGACAGATTGCCGAGCGCATTGATCGCGGCGATCCCGGCCGCAGCCGAAGTGCCCGTCAGGAAGGCGCTCGGTA
>NZ_JBVBEF010000489.1:0-229 GCF_055456055.1 Bradyrhizobium sp. LeoB3 | reverse complement strand
GCGCAAGGGTCGTCAAGGCCGGCCGTCGTGCTGTCCTGACGCCTTGCTCCACCACTGCCAGGCTGCGCCTTGACGGCGCCGCGCACGGCGCGAGGATCAGGCGGGTCGGGACGCCGTCTCCTCCGGCTTGACGCATTCGAAGACGCGGCCCTTGTTGAGGACCGCCCAGGCGATCCGGGCGAGCTTGTTGGCGAGCGCAATCGCCAGCACGTTGTGGTGCAATCGCTTC
>NZ_JBVBEF010000488.1:0-232 GCF_055456055.1 Bradyrhizobium sp. LeoB3 | reverse complement strand
GCAGTCCGCCGGCCAAGAGAAGATGGGGATGCCGATCCTGCGGAGTGCCTGCACGCGAAGTAGCTGGGAGCGGAAGCGCGTCGCGCTCGAGAACGACGACCTGCTTGAAGTAAGGGGAAAGCACTCCAGCGGCAGACAATCCGCCGATGCCCGCTCCTATCACGACGGCGCGCTGCCCGAAGTAGTGGTACATGTTCGCTCCTCACAATTCGTTCGTCCATCTGCTCGCGGC
>NZ_JBVBEF010000487.1:0-232 GCF_055456055.1 Bradyrhizobium sp. LeoB3 | reverse complement strand
GGATCGCGGCCCGGGAACAGCCAGCCCTGCGGCCGCGCCGCCTTCCACCAGGCCCGCAGCAACTCAAGCAGGTGTGGCGACAGCATGACGTTACGGTCCTTGCCGCCCTTGCCCTGCTCGACGCGGATGATCATGCGCTTGCTGTCGATGTCGGCGACCTTGAGCGAAACCACCTCGGCAGCGCGCAGGCCGGCGCCATAGGCCACGCTCAGCGCCGCCTTGTACTTCAGCC
>NZ_JBVBEF010000486.1:0-233 GCF_055456055.1 Bradyrhizobium sp. LeoB3 | reverse complement strand
AACAACAACCGCCGAGAAGACGAAAACTCTCCATTTTAAGGTTTTTCAGCAGACTGCTAGAGCGTTTTCGAGCGAAGTGGATACCGGTTCGCGTGAAGAAAACGCGTCAAATCAAGAATCTAGAGCTTCGGTTCTGATTCAATCAGAACCGAAAATGCTCTAGCAGTCTGCTGAAGAACCCCCTCGCCACCGAGGGGGCTTGATGATTCACTTGTCATCTCGAATCGGCGGAG
>NZ_JBVBEF010000485.1:0-237 GCF_055456055.1 Bradyrhizobium sp. LeoB3 | reverse complement strand
CGACCCGCCCCTCATCCGCCGTGAGACGCGCGGAGTTAAATCACTGATTTGCCCGACGGCGAAAGCGGAATGTTTTTTGCGGCTGGGGTGGACGGGCCAAATCACGTTGATTGGATTAAGGAAAATCGCGCGGATGATACGACGCCGTCATGCCCGGGGCTGCCCGTCTTCGCTATCGCTTCGCCGGACTGACATTAGAGTGCCCGGCGAAGCCTCGGCGTAGCCGGGTCCCGGGCA
>NZ_JBVBEF010000484.1:0-238 GCF_055456055.1 Bradyrhizobium sp. LeoB3 | reverse complement strand
TGAGGGGCGGGTCGCGATCGTCACGAACGTTGCGGTGAGATGCGGTGGACGCGATGCGTGCGACTGACGAGCGCATGTAACGCGGACGGCGAAGTCGTGTGGTCCTGGCGCCCCGACGCTGGCGCTAAGTTTTTTTGCGCGAACACGTTCGCGCGAGAGATGACGGTGGCAAGAAAGCCCGGTCACCGGGGAGAGCGCGAAGGAAACCGTTAAAACCACTGCGCAGGGAAAGCCGGAA
>NZ_JBVBEF010000483.1:0-239 GCF_055456055.1 Bradyrhizobium sp. LeoB3 | reverse complement strand
GAATTGGCGCGACCGAAATAAGCAAGTCAATCAAGCAGCCTGAGTGACCCCTACGCGGCTCTCACCGGATGCTTACCAAGCGTCTTGCGCGTTTTCACACAGCCAAGGTGGAGTCGAGATGTGGCGCGGTGGCTTTAGGCTACACATATCTGTTCCCGCCCCTTCGTCTGGCGGTGCCTTAGTGGTGTAGCCGTGACTCCGTTTCCACATCCCGCTCGTCGAACCGGACAGGCAGATCT
>NZ_JBVBEF010000482.1:0-239 GCF_055456055.1 Bradyrhizobium sp. LeoB3 | reverse complement strand
CCGGTCAAAGACCGCATGGTCCGATGGCTACTCCATTTTTGCGACTGCATCGACCACGACGTTCTTCCGCTCACCCAGGAGGCCTTGTCGCAAATGCTCGGCGTGCGACGAACGACGGTGACGCTCCTGATGCGCGATCTGCGCGCATCCGGAGCGATCAAATCTGATCGACGAGGCCAAATCGAGATCGACCGGTTGCGGCTCGCGGCCGCGGCGTGCGAATGCCACGGCAATATGCG
>NZ_JBVBEF010000481.1:0-241 GCF_055456055.1 Bradyrhizobium sp. LeoB3 | reverse complement strand
CCCAAACGCGAGACGTATTGGCGTAGCGATTGTTCATCTATTCATTGGCTATGATCGGTGATTGAATAAAGGTCGCTGATGTCGCCTCTTGGCCCATAGCCGAAACCCGGATTGAAGATTACCACGTCAGCTCACCGGGGTAGACCGGACGCGGCTCAGAGCGGCCTCAAATGCTGCTTGTGACCCAATGTATGGTCCGGCCGCGCGTTGCAAGCGGTTTCGTCAACCTGGCAGATGCGGT
>NZ_JBVBEF010000480.1:0-241 GCF_055456055.1 Bradyrhizobium sp. LeoB3 | reverse complement strand
CAATATGCTCGCTTCGGGATCGAGGAGGATGCCATGCCCGAAGCACCAAGCGACATTGATTATACGGTTGATGTAAGCAGACACGAGACGATGCTCCGTGCGAACACACCCAAAGGAGAGGAATTTCTCGGCGGCGCTGACCTTACAATGTCCAATGAGGAAGCGCATACATTCATACAAGATGCCCGCGCAGCAGGGCTGACGGTCAAATCGTTTTTCTAGCAGCTTCGCAAACAGGCGC
>NZ_JBVBEF010000479.1:0-243 GCF_055456055.1 Bradyrhizobium sp. LeoB3 | reverse complement strand
AACATGTCGAACGCTCGCGAGGGCTTCGATGCGATCGATATCGTTGTCGATTGGATCGACGCCTGTAAGCAGGGTCGGTTGGATGATTTGCTAGATCTCTATGACGAGGCGGCTACGGTCGAGTGCTGCGAGGGTGGGCGCTTTCAAGGCCGAGCCGCGATGAAATGGTACTGGGGTCAAAGGCTCGCGGCATCCGCAGCCGATGCTTTCGGGATCGACGCATTGATGCCGGAGGGGGACGGC
>NZ_JBVBEF010000478.1:0-243 GCF_055456055.1 Bradyrhizobium sp. LeoB3 | reverse complement strand
ATCCGTCGCCTTGGCGATGATCTCGCCGGCTTCGTCAACGATGATTTTCATGCGCCGCCTCCAATGCAACGCGCCGGTCAGCGCAGCCGCGATGGCACAAAATCTATCCTCCTATTCATGAAGATCTCGGCTTCCGTATTCGATATGCGCCAGATCGCCCAGCACCTTGCGTGCCAACCCGCAGAAGACATAGCCAGGATTGCGCGATGCCAAATGTCGTGGGGGCTGCCGTCGCGCGTTCCC
>NZ_JBVBEF010000477.1:0-243 GCF_055456055.1 Bradyrhizobium sp. LeoB3 | reverse complement strand
GGGTGTGCGCCGTGACAAGGCGGCGCTTTCCAGTGGGTGCAAGTCCCACCCGGCAAACGCTCCAGCCGGAAGCAATCGGAGCAGTCATGGAGGTAACGAAGTGGCTGAAGCCTTCGATTAGCGTGTCACGAATTGGTGACAGCGCGAGTGTGCAGGCCGTAACGCGAGTGAACGCCGAGCAAGCCTCGAAAAGGACGATGCGCAGGCCGACCCGATGACCCTTTCGGGGAAGGCTGATACGGC
>NZ_JBVBEF010000476.1:0-247 GCF_055456055.1 Bradyrhizobium sp. LeoB3 | reverse complement strand
CCCCCTCCTGCAAATCAATCCGCGAAGAGAATCACAGCTGCCACGCGCCCGATATAAAAAGATTCACAGTCTCGTAGAATGGGTAGAGCGCAGCGAAACCCATCGCGATGGAGCAAGCCGCGCGAATGATGGGTTTCGCTTCGCTCTACCCATCCTACGATTCTCTCACGCCTCGCACCGTTGTCGTCCCCGCCTAGGGCGCAATTGCGCCCGGGAGCGGGGACCCATAACCACAGGGAGGTGTTGT
>NZ_JBVBEF010000475.1:0-248 GCF_055456055.1 Bradyrhizobium sp. LeoB3 | reverse complement strand
CTCTTCTCACCCGAGGAGTGCGCCAACTATCTCAAAAACTCAGGATATGTTTCCGTATAAAAACATCACGCTCTAGCGGCCGTGGAGCTGAAGCGGGGGTTTACGTTGAGTGTCGAGCAATCCCGCTCATCGACAGGCTGGTCCTCTCAGCGAGCCGGCGCCGACGCACCCGGCGCAGCGCCGGTGACCTCCATCTGCGGATTGACCCTTAGCGTCAGGGCCACAATGCTGCCGACCAGAGCGCAGCC
>NZ_JBVBEF010000474.1:0-248 GCF_055456055.1 Bradyrhizobium sp. LeoB3 | reverse complement strand
ATGTGTTCCTGACCGTCGCCATCATGTCGACGACGTTTCTGCTCGAGGTCGGCGTCTTCATCCTGATCGGAATGTTCTGAAAAGAGCGCGCAGGTGGACAGCGGGGGCCGGTGCAAGAAATTAGTCCTCAGGGAACTTGATGGTTGAGACCGGCCATTTCCCGTCGTGGCCTTTGATCGAAATCCGAAGGCCGTGCAACTCATCCAGCCAAACGTTCTCGACCGTACCTGCCTTTCCGTTAGTAAGGA
>NZ_JBVBEF010000473.1:0-249 GCF_055456055.1 Bradyrhizobium sp. LeoB3 | reverse complement strand
GCTCAGGAACGGTCAGCTCGGGGGCAAGGATTTGTTCCCAATAACCAGAAATCTCAAGCAGCGCGTGCCGCAGATAGTTCTTCAGAATCGCCCGATGCAGGGCCTTCTCGGTCTGCTCAATCAACTCTTCGATTTTGCGCGGGAGATAAGTGACATCGAAGTTCGGCGTGAGATCAAGCCGCGTCATGGCATCCAAAGTCATCGGCACATGTGCCGTGCCCAAGTCCTTACCGGCCAAGCCGGCATGCA
>NZ_JBVBEF010000472.1:0-250 GCF_055456055.1 Bradyrhizobium sp. LeoB3 | reverse complement strand
ATTCGCGCAATCCTCTCCTCCGTCATGGCCGGGCTTGACCCGGCCATCCACGTCTCTCCCGTGCACGGAGGCAAAGGCGTGGATGCCCGGGACATCTGCGAAGACACGCTTCGCGCTTTTGCCAGGCATGACGGCGTCATATCATTCGCGCGATTTTCCTTAAGCCAATCAATGTGATTTGCCCCGTCCAGCCCTCGCGCGAAAAACATTCCGCTTTCGCCGTCGGGCAAATCAGTGATTTAACTCCGCG
>NZ_JBVBEF010000471.1:0-251 GCF_055456055.1 Bradyrhizobium sp. LeoB3 | reverse complement strand
ATCGATCATCCCAGCGGCCGAGCATTGGGACAAGCCGCGCCGGTAAGCTGCGATGGGGCAGCACAGACGGCTCGGCGGAACAGGGGCGAGCAGTGTCATCGGCCAAGCTTCGTGCGTCAAAAATTTTGAATGAGTTCGGTGAGGCACAATCCGAACTGATCGGCATCGCCGTCGTCCTTACTAACGGAAAGGCAGGTACGGTCGAGAACGTTTGGCTGGATGAGTTGCACGGCCTTCGGATTTCGATCAAA
>NZ_JBVBEF010000470.1:0-253 GCF_055456055.1 Bradyrhizobium sp. LeoB3 | reverse complement strand
ACTCGAAGGTCTCGAGTGTCATCTGCTTGTATCGATCGCGGCCCGCGACGCGGTAGTCCTTCCACTTGAAGGTGACGCCCTGCTGGTCGCAGGCGATCAAGCGACTGTTGGCGATGGCGACGCGGTGGGTGTAGCGCGACAGATAAGCCAGCACTGCCTCAGGGCCGCCGAACGGCCGCTTGGCATAGACGACCCACTCGGTCTTGCGAAGCGGTGCAAGGAATGCGGCGAATGATCGCGTCGCGGCGAGATG
>NZ_JBVBEF010000469.1:0-253 GCF_055456055.1 Bradyrhizobium sp. LeoB3 | reverse complement strand
AGGTTTCCAACTCACGTAGTTGTAGAGCCCGGCCCACGAATGGACCTGAGTACCGCACTTACGGCAGTGAAAGTCGCCGGGCTGCTGGCCCGGCTGCTGTTGCTGGCAGGCCGCATAGACCGTAACGCAGCGCGGACAGGAGAAATGGACGATCAGCTGGGCATCATTGCTCATTTTCAAATGATGTACCGTGATTCGGCACTTTCCCAGCGCGAGAGATTCGCATTTAACGTTTTCCACGACTATCTGTCTG
>NZ_JBVBEF010000468.1:0-254 GCF_055456055.1 Bradyrhizobium sp. LeoB3 | reverse complement strand
CGATGCAAGCCCTTGGGCAGCACGTGGATGAGGAAGCGGCGGATGAACTCGAAGGTCTCGAGTGTCATCTGCTTGTAGCGATCGCGGCCCGCGACGCGGTAGTCCTTCCACTTGAAGGTGACGTCCTGCTGGTCGCAGGCGATCAGGCGGCTGTTGGCGATGGCGACGCGGTGGGTGTAGCGCGACAGATAAGCCAGCACGGCCTCAGGCCCACCGAACGGCCGCTTGGCGTAGACAACCCATTCGGCCTTGCG
>NZ_JBVBEF010000467.1:0-255 GCF_055456055.1 Bradyrhizobium sp. LeoB3 | reverse complement strand
GACCGCAACTTCACGCATGCCAAGATGGCGAGGCGGATGGCGCAGATCGAGGAAAGCGTCGGTCGATATCTGCGTCAACTCGATAGCGCCGATCGGCAGGAGCCATCGGAAGCGATCAGCATCAAGACGACGAGAATCAAGGAAAAGATCGCTCGGCTGAAGCAGGAGATGAGCCGGCTGGAAGTGCTTGATGCGCAGATGCGCAACACGCCGGATCAACAGATATCGCTCACCGATCCGGATGCCCGTTCGATG
>NZ_JBVBEF010000466.1:0-256 GCF_055456055.1 Bradyrhizobium sp. LeoB3 | reverse complement strand
CCGCCGCCTGCAGCCACCTGGACCAATCGGTTCGGCTGTCCATATGGATCAGCGGATAGTTGAGGATATCGGCCGGCTTGCTGAGCCGTCGCCGCCCTGAAAGAAGCTTTGGACTGCAAACGGCAAAGAGCTGTTCGGCACTCAGCTTGACCGTATCGAGCCCAGGCCAATTGCCTTCGCCATGGCGCACCGCAAGGTCGACTTCCTCTCGCGCGAAGTCGACGTGATGAAGCGTTGCGGAAACGCGAAGGTCGAT
>NZ_JBVBEF010000465.1:0-256 GCF_055456055.1 Bradyrhizobium sp. LeoB3 | reverse complement strand
GCGGGCACTTGCGCGCTCGCAAAATATGGATTGATGACGCACACTGCTGCGCGGCCCGATGCCGACGCCTTGCACTGAGGCAACGACGTGTAGCGGCATTCGTAATAGTGGCCGTGCGCACGCAGGCAAACCGGATAAGCCGGATCGTACGTCTGGGCCTGAGCCGGCGCCGTGGTCAAAACCGTCGTGATCGTCAAAATCGCCAAGGCCAGAATGCGCATCAGAACCTCCTTGGGGACTATTTGCGCCCTCGCCC
>NZ_JBVBEF010000464.1:0-256 GCF_055456055.1 Bradyrhizobium sp. LeoB3 | reverse complement strand
GAGCTATGGCGGAATCTGGGTGATGACGGCCTGAGAAGGGCGGCGTATCGAGGCGGGTAACCAGCCAGCCAGAACCTCTTATGCAGAGCGATACGCCATGAACGAGAATAGCAAGATTGTAGAGCTTCGCCAGCCTGGCGCGATGGATGATCCACTGACGAGTATTTTGCGGCATGGAGCACGCCAGCTTCTTGCGCGGGCGATCGAGGCGGAGGTCGCCGACTTTCTGAGCGATCATGCCGATTTGAAGCTGCCG
>NZ_JBVBEF010000463.1:0-257 GCF_055456055.1 Bradyrhizobium sp. LeoB3 | reverse complement strand
ATCTCTAAATATTCCTTGCCTCGTCGTGAGTTCTGGGCCGTCATAAAGCCCTCGTGCGGTTCTCGGGCAGCTGGTCGAGGGCGATTTGGAGCCAACTCACCCAATTGCGGTCACTTTCCCGGCGAGTTCTGAAGCGATCGACGCACTTCTTGGAACAAAGCGGGGTTCGCCACGAGTAGTGCCGGACGAGACCAAACTTGCCATCACACACTGCGCATCGCGTGGCACTGCCAGATCTAAGATTATCGGAGCAATGG
>NZ_JBVBEF010000462.1:0-262 GCF_055456055.1 Bradyrhizobium sp. LeoB3 | reverse complement strand
TGGAGGCGATCGGCTGCGAGGTGATCCCGCTCGACACCGAGCTCGACCACACCTTTCCGAAATACAATCCGAACCCGGAAGACATGGAGATGCTGCACGCGATCCGCGACGCGGTCTTGCAGCACAAGGCCGATGTCGGCCTCGGCTTCGACGGCGACGGCGACCGCTGCGGCGTGGTCGACAACACCGGCGAGGAGATCTTCGCCGACAAGGTCGGCGTGATGCTGGCGCGCGACATGTCGGCGATCCACAAGGACGCGCA
>NZ_JBVBEF010000461.1:0-263 GCF_055456055.1 Bradyrhizobium sp. LeoB3 | reverse complement strand
ACCGCATCTGCCAGGTTGACGAAACCGCTTGCAACGCGCGGCCGGACCATACATTGGGTCACAAGCAGCATTTGAGGTCGCTCTGAGCCGCGTCCGGTCTACCCCGGTGAGCTGACGTGGTAATCTTCAATCCGGGTTTCGGCTATGGGCCGATTCCGTTGAAAAAGGTTGAAGGAGTTCAATGTGTCTGGCGCCAGCCTCGACGAGACCGAGCGCTTTGCCGGCCGCTATGCGGGCTTGGGGATTTGCATCGGGATCAGCCT
>NZ_JBVBEF010000460.1:0-265 GCF_055456055.1 Bradyrhizobium sp. LeoB3 | reverse complement strand
ACCATCCGCATGTGCACATGATCGTGCCGGGCGGTGGCATCTCGCCCGATAGCCAGCGCTGGGTGTCCTGCCGGCCCGGCTTCTTCCTGCCGGTGCGCGTGCTCTCACGCCTGTTCCGGCGGCTGTTCCTGGAGCGCCTCGCTGCCCTCCATCAGGCGGGGCGCCTGAGCTTCTTCGGCGACGACGCTCATCTCGCCGCGACGCGATCATTCGCCGCATTCCTTGCACCGCTTCGCAAGACCGAGTGGGTCGTCTATGCCAAGCG
>NZ_JBVBEF010000459.1:0-269 GCF_055456055.1 Bradyrhizobium sp. LeoB3 | reverse complement strand
CAGCACGAACCGGCGCATGTAGAGATTCGCCAGCAATGGGGAGATGGGTGAACCTTGCGGGATGCCGCGCCGCTTGTCTCGGGCTTCGGTCGTACGTGTCTTCCTTCCTCGATCGTCGGTTTCTTCCACGGGACACTCCAGCCACATCTTGATCAGATGCAGCACGCGCCGATCGACAATTCGGCGTGCTACCGACTTCAGAAGTTCGGCATGCGGAATGCTCCCGAAGTAGTCCGCGAGGTCGGCGTCGACGACTTCCGGGTGACCAC
>NZ_JBVBEF010000458.1:0-271 GCF_055456055.1 Bradyrhizobium sp. LeoB3 | reverse complement strand
ACAACGTACTTTGGCACGAGATCGCTGTTGACCCAAATGTCAGCGCTTCCGCAGAACGGGCAGGGAAGCAGTGCGGCGGGTGCGGGCGGCTGGTGCGTTAAATCGGTCGAGGCGCGGCTGGAGGAAGCGGCCCGGGTTGTTTGGCTCATAGGCAGGCCTCCTGGCGGGTTTGCCCGCTACTCGTCAGGTCTCGAGAGCTATGGCGGAATCTGGGTGATGACGGCCTGAGAAGGGCGGCGTATCGAGGCGGGTAACCAGCCAGCCAGAACCT
>NZ_JBVBEF010000457.1:0-274 GCF_055456055.1 Bradyrhizobium sp. LeoB3 | reverse complement strand
GGGTCGGCGGCAATGAGAACGCCTTCACCTCCACCGACTACACCGGCTATTTCCAGCGCGTGCCGCGCGAGCAGCTCGGCAAGATGATGGAGTTCGAGGCCGACCGGATGACCGGCCTGATCCTGCAGGACGAGAACGTGCTGCCGGAGCGCGATGTCGTGCTGGAAGAATACAACATGCGCGTCGCCAACAATCCGGATGCGCGGCTCACCGAGCAGATCATGGCGGCGCTCTATCTCAACCATCCCTATGGCCGTCCGGTGATCGGCTGGCA
>NZ_JBVBEF010000456.1:0-276 GCF_055456055.1 Bradyrhizobium sp. LeoB3 | reverse complement strand
CGGGACCGCGCCAGATGATCGATTGCACGCGCCAGCCAGGTGCGCGTAGGGAAACAAGGCACGCGACCGACACGAAGGTTTATGGCGGTGCGCGATGTGGCGAATGTCGCGGAAAGAGACTGCGATCTTCGTCGCGGCGGTCGTCGTCATGGTCGCACTGGCGGTGCTGATTGGCCTGTAGCCAAGGATCGAGAGAGGTGACGATGACAGATCGATCAGACAGCCCGGCCTATTTGGCGCTGCCACAGAGTGCGCGCGGGGTGCTCGCTGCGATCG
>NZ_JBVBEF010000455.1:0-279 GCF_055456055.1 Bradyrhizobium sp. LeoB3 | reverse complement strand
AGAGACGCGTGTAAAGAAAGATCCGCATGTCGCACGACTTGCCAGTGGTCAGTCGCGCTCATTGCTTTCCTTTTCCTTCATGATCTCGTGGAGAGACTTCGGCCGCGGAGGTGACCTGTAGCGGCCCTACCACCAGGCTGTGATCACGCCCTCGAAGGGAGCTTTCCCGGAGTGCAGCTCGGCATTCCGCTATCGGGTCTGACTAGCAGTCTGCTGAAAAACCTTAAAATGGAGAGTTTTCGTCTTCTCGGCGGTTGTTGTTGGAGCGGCGGGGTGGGC
>NZ_JBVBEF010000454.1:0-280 GCF_055456055.1 Bradyrhizobium sp. LeoB3 | reverse complement strand
AGGCCGGATACATTGATGCAAGACCGCATCTACCGGATCGTCGAAATCTTCTTGCTACGCACGGCCGGACCATACATGTGGGTCAAAATGCGAAGAAACTCAGACTGAGCAAATCTAGCCCGCTCTGCCCCAGTAAGCGTACCTCAATGAGGAGTGTCGCCACTTCCCTGATGGGCCAACAGGCGACACGCGCGGCTTGACCTATCACTGAACAAGCATGTGCTCCATGGCGTCCGGCCCGCCAAGCCCGGGACGCCTCAGCGACAAGATTAAGGGAAAG
>NZ_JBVBEF010000453.1:0-289 GCF_055456055.1 Bradyrhizobium sp. LeoB3 | reverse complement strand
CCCTTGTTGAGGACCGCCCAGGCGATCCGGGCGAGCTTGTTGGCGAGCGCAATCGCCAGCACGTTGTGGTGCAATCGTTTCTTGGCGGCTTCGATCCAGGAGTTGAGGCCATAGCGCTCCCAACACCTTACCTTGACCAGCACAACCCACGCGGCTTGCACGAACAGCGCGCGCAGGTAGCGATTGCCGCGCCTTGATATATTGCCGAGGATCGTGCGGTCGCCGGTCGATATCTGCTTCGGCACCAGTCCAAGCCAGGCGCCGAAGTCGCGGCCTTTCGAGAATACGT
>NZ_JBVBEF010000452.1:0-290 GCF_055456055.1 Bradyrhizobium sp. LeoB3 | reverse complement strand
ACCGCCGATCGGCACGGCGATGCAGTGCCAGAGGCGAAAGTTGCGAGGTTGAAGGGCAAGATCGAGAAGCTCAAGGAGGAGACCGTCCGGCTCAATGCGATCAATGCGGAGATGATGAAGAGCGAGGACAAGCAGATCTCGCTGACCGATCCTGACGCGCGCTCGATGGCGACAAGCGGCAAGGACACCGGGATCGTTGGCTACAACGTGCAGATTGCAGTCGATACGCAGCATCATCTCATCGTGGCTCACGAGGTGACCAACGTGGGCACCGATCGCCACCAACTCGC
>NZ_JBVBEF010000451.1:0-292 GCF_055456055.1 Bradyrhizobium sp. LeoB3 | reverse complement strand
AGCGCTGAAGGTGGCTGGTCGGCTTGGTGACGATGCTGACGTCGAAGCGCTTGAGGCCGCCGCCGGCCAGGTGCTCGGGTAGTATTCATGAGGTGCTCGGACAACCGGAAAAGAAAAATCACGACGTCTCAAATCCCTGTGCGCACGTCGTGTGCGCCGTCGCTGTCGTCTTACATCAAAATCTGCTGTCTATCCGTGAGTCGACGTGGGACCTTGACGCACCGAAGCCAACGGTGCCGGTAGACGCAGGAGCCTGCTGTATTGGAAGCGGCGTGCGGACGATGAAGAAGTG
>NZ_JBVBEF010000450.1:0-293 GCF_055456055.1 Bradyrhizobium sp. LeoB3 | reverse complement strand
CCCTGCCGTGCATCTGGACCGCGTGCCGGATCGTAGGGCTCCGGTTGAAAGCGGCGCGAAATCGCGACGCGGGGATTTGCGAGGCGGTGCCCGCTGCACGAACGACCGCGGTCGTTGCCGAAGGTGACGACCCGAGCACCGAAAGAAGGCCAAGTGCCCCCTCGCGCCCAACTACGGCGGTGTCGACCGTCTGCCCGTCCGCCATGTCGATCATCAGCGAGATGGCGCCGCTGTGAGGGAAGAAGACATAGTCGATCTCGTCCCCCGCTCGCGCAAGGATCGCGTCCTGATCG
>NZ_JBVBEF010000449.1:0-293 GCF_055456055.1 Bradyrhizobium sp. LeoB3 | reverse complement strand
CGCTGCATGTTCTCGCTTATAACCTCACACGAGTGATGAACATCGTCGGCAAACCGAGCCTGATTGCAGCCATCCGCCCTGCCTGAAGGTCGGAAAGTGCGTCCAAAAGCGCAATACCGCGTCGCATACCCACTTTAGCCGTCATTGGACGATCCGAGGCGAGAACATCGGCCGCCTGCAATGATTGGCGACTACGGCCGCGTGCCGACCTATCCGTTTGCACACAACCAAGGTGGAGTCGAGATGTGGCGCGGTGGCTTTAGGCTACACATATCTGTTCCCGCCCCTTTCGT
>NZ_JBVBEF010000448.1:0-295 GCF_055456055.1 Bradyrhizobium sp. LeoB3 | reverse complement strand
AGGCAGGACGCCCTGTTACGCTATCGTCTGGGCTCCGCTGCCAGCCGTCGTTCCCTACCGCGCGAGCGGTTTAGTCCGTTGACCCTTCTGCGACATGGACAACTGGATTTACTGTGATGCAAAACCACGCTTCCCTTCAGGGGATACGCCCTTCATCTGGCACGTCCAATGAGATAGGTCGGGCCGTGTTCATCGCGAAAATCTTCTCGAATTCGAGTCGCATATTGCCGTGGCATTCGCACGCCGCGGCCGCGAGCCGCAACCGGTCGATCTCGATTTGGCCTCGTCGATCAGA
>NZ_JBVBEF010000447.1:0-295 GCF_055456055.1 Bradyrhizobium sp. LeoB3 | reverse complement strand
ACCTCCGGGACGCTGCTCCGCATGGATCTGGCCTTGCGCGGGACAACTGATCGCCAGCGTCCACAGCCTACCTGACCAGTTTCGTTCAGACATCACCGCACCTATGCCTCTCATTCGGACGTGAGCCATTCCGGCAAACAAGTCAGCTGGAATAGATGCTTTGACCTCTTTTCCTTGAAGAAAGTCAGTCCACTCTCGAGGCCTGTCCGCTAATCAGCTCGAATGCGCGCTGATATCCATGATGGCCCGGAGCCCAGCACGCTCCAATCAGAGGCCGGATACATTGATGCAAGAC
>NZ_JBVBEF010000446.1:0-296 GCF_055456055.1 Bradyrhizobium sp. LeoB3 | reverse complement strand
TTGACGCCATGCCGGGCCATGGTTGCGGAAGATGTCCGCAACCTCCAAGGCTGGGCGCGACACGCGTGCGTCAGCCGGGCGGCCGGATCTCCTTGAGCTTGAGCGCGATGTGCTCCAACGGGCTCATGACCTCGCTGATCGTCTTGGTGGCGACGCGGGTATAGAGCGCCGTGGTGTCGAGCTTGGCGTGACCGAGCAGCACCTGGATGACGCGGACGTCGATGTTCTGCTCCAAGAGGTGGGTGGCGAAGCTGTGCCGCAAGGTGTGCAGCGAGACGCGCTTGTTGATCTCGGCC
>NZ_JBVBEF010000445.1:0-300 GCF_055456055.1 Bradyrhizobium sp. LeoB3 | reverse complement strand
CCCGCTGATCAACGCCGACGGCGCAAGATGCGCGGGATTCGATCATGAGCCCGTGCTGTCGCTGCTTGGGCGGAGCAGGCAGGACGATCTCGAGCGATGCTCGAGCGAGGCAGCCGGAGGGTACTGCCGGAGCGGGTGAGCTACACTACTCGCTAGTCATCTGGAACGCAAGTTCGTCACATTAGTTGATAGCTCGAATTTCTAGAGGAGAGTGCGAGTGGCGAATGCAGGTGAGCGAGGCCGGCCGATTGCGCCGTTAATGCTGAATCCGCAGGAGCGGGCGTACTTGGAGAGGCAAGT
>NZ_JBVBEF010000444.1:0-300 GCF_055456055.1 Bradyrhizobium sp. LeoB3 | reverse complement strand
CCACCGTCGAGGTCTTCAACATCCGCTACTTCGGATGCCGTCTACCCGAAAACCGAATTGGTTCTCAGGCTCTACGGCATCGCCGCGAGTCTGATTCAAATTTCAAACAGCGAAGGGGATGTGAGTTCGCGTTCTCGCGGCGCATTGCGTCCGAGCTTTGCTTCACTTTCCACCCTCTCATCGAGCAGAGGGCGCAGGGAAAGCCGGGTGCCGGTTGCACCTATGGGCCCCGTGCAACAAAAAGCACGGGGGTAGGACCACAGGTTCAACCGAAGCATTCCGGCTTTCCCTGCGCGATGG
>NZ_JBVBEF010000443.1:0-303 GCF_055456055.1 Bradyrhizobium sp. LeoB3 | reverse complement strand
TAGGCGAGCGTCTCCTCGATGTTGTCCTCCACCCAGCCGGTGAGCTTGGGGTATTTGCCGCCCCATTTGGCAAGCCATGCCGCCAGATCGCGCCGCACCTCGCCAAGATCGCGCCGGTCGCACATCCAGCGGAGCTCGAGCAGGCAATCGTCGTCGACCTCTCGCAATGATGCCGTCCTCGCGCACCCGCTCATAGCGCGCATCCAGGATCAGATAGGGGAATGGCTCCTTGAGCTTGCGCTCGCAAAACGCCTTCAGCGACGCATCCAGCCGTTTGTTGATGGCGCTGATCGCCGAGGCCGA
>NZ_JBVBEF010000442.1:0-307 GCF_055456055.1 Bradyrhizobium sp. LeoB3 | reverse complement strand
CGTTGAAGATATCTCGCGTTGCGCTGCCGAGCATCAGCTCGCGCTCGAATCCATGTGCGAACGCGCCCATCACCAGCAGATCCGCGTCTGCTTGCTGCGCATGGGCCAGAAGGGTCGCGCCGACGTTCAGAGTCTCACGACGGATCGTGCTGAATTTGGCATCAACCTGCCACCGCGCCAGATAGCGGCAGAGTGCGTGTCCGGAATGAGGTATCGGAAACAGCTTGTCGTCAATGACCGATACGACGAGCACCTCACGCGCCTGAGCGAGAAGGGGCAAGGCGTCGTGCACTGCACGAACTGCCGA
>NZ_JBVBEF010000441.1:0-310 GCF_055456055.1 Bradyrhizobium sp. LeoB3 | reverse complement strand
CCAACATCGAGCATGGAATGACGCTGCGCCGTTACTGGTCGACAGCGGCGTGCCAAGGCTGCGCGATCAAGAGCCAATGTACGCCGTCCAAGGAGCGCCGCATCACGCGCTGGGAGCATGAGCATGTGGTCGAGGAGGTCCAGAGACGGCTCGATTCCGATCCCGACGCCATGCGGACGCGGCGCGAGACGGTTGAGCATCCCTTCGGCACGATCAAAGCCCGTATGGGTGCGACCCACTTCCTGATGAAGCGCCTAAGGAATGTCGCCGCTGAGATGGCGCTGCATGTTCTCGCTTATAACCTCACACG
>NZ_JBVBEF010000440.1:0-311 GCF_055456055.1 Bradyrhizobium sp. LeoB3 | reverse complement strand
ACCCGGCTTTCCCTGCGCCCTCTGTTCGATGAGAGGGTGAAACGAACGCAAAGCTCGGGCGCAATGCGCCGCGAGAACGCGGACTCACATCCGCTGTTTGACTCAGACGTAGTATGGGTAGAGCGAAGCGAAACCCATCCTTGGTGCCGCTTGCTCCATCGCGATGGGTTTCGCTTCGCTCTACCCATCCTACAGGCCCGCTGTTTGAAATTTGAATCAGGCCTGCGCCGACGTCGTAGATGGGGTAACGGGCCGCGGTCTGCCCTCCAAGCAAGCCGCGCTTGCTACGGCGCTATGGGTGGCGCGCTGCG
>NZ_JBVBEF010000439.1:0-311 GCF_055456055.1 Bradyrhizobium sp. LeoB3 | reverse complement strand
TCAACAATGATGGCCTGGCGCGTGCACGAGTTTGGGCCGCCAGAGATTATGAAGTTCGAGCGCGTCTCGCGGCCCGAGCCGGGCTCGGGCGAGGTCCTGGTCAAGGTTGAAGCCGCTGGAGTTGGCCCATGGGATGGCTGGATCAGGGCCGGGAAGAGCGCTTTGCCGCAACCGCTCCCCCTCACTCTGGGTTCGGATCTATCCGGTGAAATCGTCGCCGTAGGGCCCGGAGTCTCCGAACTGCGTGTGGGAGATCAAGTTTATGGTGTTACGAATCCGCGGTTTATCGGGGCCTATGCCGAGTATGCTGT
>NZ_JBVBEF010000438.1:0-317 GCF_055456055.1 Bradyrhizobium sp. LeoB3 | reverse complement strand
GACCGCGCGAACGAAGCGATTACCTCGGTCACCCGGATGTTGGACGACGACGAGCAGGCGCTGCGGTTGACAATCATAGTGCTGATGGCGCTTCACGACACTGCTGCCCTGCAGATGGTCGAAACCGCGAGGTTGCCGGACGGCACCGAGCCCTCCTTCAACGATTGCCACACCCGGATCTTACGAGCGGTAATCTCGGGCAACATCGCCGACGCAATCAGCGACCTCGAATACAACAACGCGCGGCCACTCCAATGACCTTCATGACCTCCGAAGAGCTGGACCCGCTTTACGAAGCGTCCAAGCGCGGCATCACG
>NZ_JBVBEF010000437.1:0-317 GCF_055456055.1 Bradyrhizobium sp. LeoB3 | reverse complement strand
CCAGCGCACCTGGCCGGAGCTCGTTCAAATACCTACGCGGGTCTGGACTCTTTCGTTGACCTGAATGCGCCGACGCCATCCGAATTGCGCGACGATGCTCACTTTGCGCCAGCGCACCTGGCCGGAGCTCGTTCAAATACCTACGCGGGTCTGGACTCTTTCGTTGACCTGAATGCGCCGACGCCATCCGAATTGCGCGACGATGCTCACTTTGCGCCAGCGCACCTGGCCGGAGCTCGTTCAAATACCTACGCGGGTCTGGACTCTTTCGTTGACCTGAATGCGCCGACGCCATCCGAATTGCGCGACGATGCTCA
>NZ_JBVBEF010000436.1:0-320 GCF_055456055.1 Bradyrhizobium sp. LeoB3 | reverse complement strand
CCGGCGCCATAGGCCACGCTCAGCGCCGCCTTGTACTTCAGCCCCGGCGCGGCAGCGAGCAGCCGCGCCACCTCCTCCACGCTGAGCACCACCGGCAGCTTGCGCGGCTCGTGGATGACATGGGTATGTTCGACGATCTCATGACGCTTGAGCGTGACCTTAAAAAAGAACCGCAAGGTCGAGACGGTCTGGTTGATGGTCGGCACGCCGACGCCGCTCGATGCCAGATGCAGCTGGTAGCGGCGCACATCCTCGAAGCTCGCCATATCGGGCGAGCGCCCGAGAAACGCCGCGAAGTTCTTGACCCTTTGCACGTAGTC
>NZ_JBVBEF010000435.1:0-321 GCF_055456055.1 Bradyrhizobium sp. LeoB3 | reverse complement strand
AGCGGCGGCCCCACGATGTTCGCCCGGCTCGGCTAGTGGACCCAGAGGGCTACGACGGCACATGCAAAGCCCACCACCAGGATGCCGGAGGCCACTATGGTGACTAGGTCAATTGACCAGTGGTGACCAAACGAAATCGAGGTGTCTGGAATGATTTTCGTCCCGATGTCTGAAGGCGCATGGCAGCAGCACCTCCTCGTGCGGCGAGGTGCCGATCCGGGCGTACTGACCATCGTTTTGATTTGTGTCCGGCGAAGTGGTGATGAAAATGTCTTCGTTGTCGCCTTCGATTTTACATTTCAGCACGTCGCCAAGCGAGGG
>NZ_JBVBEF010000434.1:0-324 GCF_055456055.1 Bradyrhizobium sp. LeoB3 | reverse complement strand
CCACCGAATTAGAAGTTCGGCGGCCGCGAAATGCACCAGTGCGCCCCAAGTTGCGTGATTTTCACACAGCCTGGGCCCATATCTGACGATCCCTTCGTCCATCCCGGATGCCGGCTCGTCGAGGTAAAGCGGACATAGGTCCGATTGATCGACGTTCGTCCTCGACCCACGACATCCGCAATGAAAGCCCCGCCATCGCTGGCGGGGCTTTATGTGTTTCAGCCTAGGGGACCTACTTTGCCCCGATTAGAGCGTGTTGTTTTTTAGCGGAATCGGGATTCCCAATTGGAGGAATTTCTGATTCAAACTCCATGCTGGGGCCGG
>NZ_JBVBEF010000433.1:0-324 GCF_055456055.1 Bradyrhizobium sp. LeoB3 | reverse complement strand
CCTATCACGACGGCGCGCTGCCCGAAGTAGTGGTACATGTTCGCTCCTCACAATTCGTTCGTCCATCTGCTCGCGGCGGAGATACGGAAGTGTTTCGATTCGCGCGATCTTGGTTTCAATTGCAACAGGTCCGCCTGGACGCGAACTGATGGTCCGTGCCGATGACATCTCCTCTAGTCTAGGCGATGACGCGCGGACTCCACTTGGACCTGCAATCGGCATAGCTGAGGCTGCCGCGATGTTGCCAACCTCCGGGACGCTGCTCCGCATGGATCTGGCCTTGCGCGGGACAACTGATCGCCAGCGTCCACAGCCTACCTGACC
>NZ_JBVBEF010000432.1:0-324 GCF_055456055.1 Bradyrhizobium sp. LeoB3 | reverse complement strand
ATCAAGCCGCGTCATGGCATCCAAAGTCATCGGCACATGTGCCGTGCCCAAGTCCTTACCGGCCAAGCCGGCATGCAAACGTCTTTGCTGATCCAGCAACACCTGGCGGGAGGAACGCTTATTCATTGGAAGTGTCCTTCAATGCTGGGCAATTGAATAGACGGCGCGCTCGGTATTGACGTGCGCGGACGGACCTTTGTCGCGAAAGCTAGGCATTCCCTCTGACAAAAAATACCCGGAAAATGTTGGGCATAACGTTCAAGGAATCTGAAATGCGGAGCCCTGGCGTCCCCAGTCTCGACCAATTGCAGGTATTTCTGACCG
>NZ_JBVBEF010000431.1:0-324 GCF_055456055.1 Bradyrhizobium sp. LeoB3 | reverse complement strand
CCTATCACGACGGCGCGCTGCCCGAAGTAGTGGTACATGTTCGCTCCTCACAATTCGTTCGTCCATCTGCTCGCGGCAGAGATACGGAAGTGTTTCGATTCGCGCGATCTTGGTTTCAATTGCAACAGGTCCGCCTAGACGCGAACTGATGGTCCGTGCCGATGACATCTCCTCTAGTCTAGGCGATGACGCACGGACTCCACTTGGACCTGCAATCGGCATAGCTGAGGCTGCCGCGATGTTGCCGACCTCCGGGACGCTGCTCCGCATGGATCTGGCCTTGCGCGGGACAACTGATCGCCAGCGTCCACAGCCTACCTGACC
>NZ_JBVBEF010000430.1:0-324 GCF_055456055.1 Bradyrhizobium sp. LeoB3 | reverse complement strand
TGTTGCGGCCCGCGCTGGAGACGGTCGCGCTCGATCAGGACGCGATCCTTGCGCGAGCGGGGGACGAGATCGACTATCTCTTCTTCCCTCACAGCGGCGCCATCTCGCTGATGATCGACATGGCGGACGGGCAGACGGTCGACACCGCCGTCGTCGGGCGCGAGGGGGCACTTGGCCTTCTTTCGGTGCTCGGGTCGTCACCTTCGGCCACGACCGCGGTCGTTCGTGCAGCGGGCACCGCCTCGCGAATCCCCGCGTCGCGATTTCGCGCCGCTTTCAACCGGAGCCCTACGATCCGGCACGCGGTCCAGATGCACGGCAGGG
>NZ_JBVBEF010000429.1:0-325 GCF_055456055.1 Bradyrhizobium sp. LeoB3 | reverse complement strand
AGCTTGTAGACGACGTTGCCGCTGTCACCTTCACGCTGGGCGATCAAGGTCGCGCGGCGATCGGAGGGCACCAGGGCCAGCACGGGATCGCTACTATTTGCGGCCTCGCCGCCGAAATAGATGCGGGTATAGAGGTGCCGCAGCATGCCGCGGGCAAACACCGCAAGGAGAAGATGCGGTGCCTGTGGCTTGCCGTCTGGATCAGGCACCGAGCCCGGCTTGATGGTGTCGAAAGCGTAAGCACCATTGGCATCAGTGCCGACGCGGCCGAAACCGCGGAATTTCGTGTTCGGCAGCGCGCGCTTGTCCTGCGGATCGGCGAAGC
>NZ_JBVBEF010000428.1:0-326 GCF_055456055.1 Bradyrhizobium sp. LeoB3 | reverse complement strand
GCCGGACAGATTGCCGAGCGCATTGATCGCGGCGATCCCGGCCGCAGCCGAAGTGCCCGTCAGGAAGGCGCTCGGTATTGGCCACAGCAGTGGGGGCGTTGCGGAGACGCCGATCTGGCTCAGGCAGAGCAAGCCCAGCACCAGCGACGGCGCGGAGACGAGGCCCGCGCCCGCAAGGCCGACCGCCGCGAGGAACATGGCAAAGCAAACGTGCTCCCGACGCTTCAATGTGCGGTCGGAGTTGCGGCCCAGCAGCACCATCCCGACGGCGCCAAACAAGAAAGGCACCGCAGACAGCAGGCCGGTCTGGAAGTTGCTCACGCCGA
>NZ_JBVBEF010000427.1:0-326 GCF_055456055.1 Bradyrhizobium sp. LeoB3 | reverse complement strand
GCCGGACAGATTGCCGAGCGCATTGATCGCGGCGATCCCGGCCGCAGCCGAAGTGCCCGTCAGGAAGGCGCTCGGTACTGGCCACAGCAGTGGAGGCGTTGCGGAGACGCCGATCTGGCTCAGGCAGAGCAAGCCCAGCACCAGCGCGGGCGCGGAGACGAGGCCCGCGCCCGCAAGGCCGACCGCGGCGAGGAACATGGCAAAGCAAACGTGCTCCCGACGCTTCAATGTGCGGTCGGAGTTGCGGCTCAGCAGCACCATCCCGACGGCGCCAAACAAGAAAGGCACCGCAGACAGCAGGCCGGTCTGGAAGTTGCTCACGCCGA
>NZ_JBVBEF010000426.1:0-326 GCF_055456055.1 Bradyrhizobium sp. LeoB3 | reverse complement strand
CGATTGCACCACAACGTGCTGGCGATTGCGCTCGCCAACAAGCTCGCCCGGATCGCCTGGGCGGTCCTCAACAAGGGACGCGCCTTCGCGTGCGTCAAGACGGAGGAGACGGCGTCCCGACCTGCTTGATCCTCGCGCCGTGCGCGGGGCCATCAAGGCGCAGCCTGGCGGCAGGATAGCAAGACGTCAGGACAGCACGACGGCCGGCCTTGACGGCCCCTTGCGCGCGGCGCGCCTGCGCGCGCAGGCCGGGACGAAGGAACGACCGCCAGGCACGAACAAAGGAACAGCGCGAAGTGAGGAGCTATCGATGACGTAACAACACC
>NZ_JBVBEF010000425.1:0-327 GCF_055456055.1 Bradyrhizobium sp. LeoB3 | reverse complement strand
CGTCATCGTGTTGCCCGGTCGCTGTCTGAGCGATGCCGCGCGATCCTGCGATGTGCGGATGGCTTGCCAAGCAAGTCCGTAGCTGCCGAACTCGGCCTCCACGAACATACCGTTGGCAAGTGGCGCCGCCGATTCTTGAAGGATCGCTGTGATGGCCTGCTTGACGAAGCGCGACCTGGCCGTCCTCGCACCATCAACGACGATCAGGTCGCCGCCGTGATCGAGCGGACGTTGCGGACGACGCCGGCCAATGCGACGCACTGGTCGATCCGCTCGATGGCTGCGGAAACCGGCTTTTCCCACACCACGATCCGCCGAATGTGGGCA
>NZ_JBVBEF010000424.1:0-327 GCF_055456055.1 Bradyrhizobium sp. LeoB3 | reverse complement strand
ATTTCCGTGCCGAGCAGGTAGTCTTGGCCGTGTTCCAATTCATGCTCCACCATGCCAAGCGCAAGCTCGACCTTGGGTATCGCGTGTGCCACGACCTTTTCATCGGACGCGAGGCCGAGTTCCGGAAAGACCAGCCGTTCGTGGGTCACGTGATAGATCATGTAGGGGTAGTAGTAAGAGTTGACCGCACTGATCCACTGGTTCATGCGCGCCCGCAGGCGGACGTCGCGCGGCGTCAGCTTTGGCCCTCCGAAGGCTTCGTCGACATAGGAGGCAATCGCGCTGGTCTCGTAGACCGTGAAGTCGCCGTGCCGAAGAATCGGGACC
>NZ_JBVBEF010000423.1:0-327 GCF_055456055.1 Bradyrhizobium sp. LeoB3 | reverse complement strand
CTCGCCGCGGTTTCCGACAAGTTTGGATTTGCAGGGTCAGTATCTCGGTCGGTGCGAATTCGCCCACTCGCGGGCATGCGGAATCGGTTCGCGCGGCGGCAGGATCGCGCGAAGCTTTCGCGTCGCCGGCAGGTTTTCCATGCGCTCGCGCCATCGGCAAAAAGCCGGATAGTTCGGGTACATCGCCTTGCCTTCGTCCGTTAGGCTGAAGGCGAATGTGCTCGGAAGCAGGAAGAAGTCCGCGATCGTGATTTCCGTGCCGAGCAGGTAGTCTTGGCCGTGTTCCAATTCATGCTCCACCATGCCAAGCGCAAGCTCGACCTTGGG
>NZ_JBVBEF010000422.1:0-331 GCF_055456055.1 Bradyrhizobium sp. LeoB3 | reverse complement strand
CGGCTTCGCGGACCTGTTCGGCGGTGACGGCGCGGATGCGCTCGGGCCAGCTCCTGATATCGTCGACGCTCAAACCCCTGGTGAGCGCGCCGCCATACCAGCGTGCCAGCGTCGCCTGATTATCCTGCGCGTAGATCGATTCCGCGATCAACTGGGTTTTGACCCGCTCGAGGTCCTCGGCGCGCGGCGGGTTCTGCGCGATATCGGCAATGACCTTGTCGATGGCGTCCTCGATCTGCACGAAGTCGACGCCGGGCTTCGGTGTTGCGGCGATGATGAACTGCGAGGGGTCGAGCGCGGTGCCCTGGTAATTGGCGCCGGTCGAGATCGC
>NZ_JBVBEF010000421.1:0-334 GCF_055456055.1 Bradyrhizobium sp. LeoB3 | reverse complement strand
AAAATCAAGCCTCTTTTTCGAGACATCCCGATTAATTTTGTCCATATGGAACCTGAGCGCATGGAGAGCCCTCGTGCTCTGCGTTCGCGCGTGAAGGTCGCGCAATGCGCCACGCCGTTCCACTTAATCCGCGAATGCCGGTTCGGCCATGCCTGCTCCGATATTCGAGGCGCTTCTCGTTGGCGCTAGCCATTGGACGGCAAGCGGCGCGCGGTCCTGCAAGGCGAGTGCGTCGGGACTTGCTTGGAGGCCAACAGGGCGACCAACGCCAGGAAGACGTCACGTGCGGTGGTATCTGAGCGCAGTTCTTTGCCTTGCTCCGAAAGCGACCGAA
>NZ_JBVBEF010000420.1:0-335 GCF_055456055.1 Bradyrhizobium sp. LeoB3 | reverse complement strand
CTTCGTGTCGGTCGCGTGCCTTGTTTCCCTACGCGCACCTGGCTGGCGCGTGCAATCGATCATCTGGCGCGGTCCCGCGCGGGCGCACGGTCACGAACGCCCCGCGCCATGGCCCTCGGCCCTAGGGGAACGTTATGCCGAAAGCAGCCGGATCGGGTTTCTCGCCTTTCCGGGGCACCAACAAACGCTCCAGCCCGCCCGGCACGTAGGTGGCCAGCAGGGTCGCTTGGTCGCCGACCACTTCGATCGTATGCGGCGCACCACGGGGAAGAGCCGCGTACGAGCCTGCCCCCACCTCAACGCGGGAATCGCCGACCCGCGCGATTAGCTGCCCC
>NZ_JBVBEF010000419.1:0-335 GCF_055456055.1 Bradyrhizobium sp. LeoB3 | reverse complement strand
GCCGAAGCCGAGATCGTGCGGAGAATCTTCTGCGAGTTTGTCGAGGGCAAGACGCCGCGCGAGATCGCCGCGGGCCTTAATGCCGACGGTGTCAAACCGCCCCGCGGCAAGAATTGGAACGCGTCCACGATCAACGGCAATGCCGCACGCGGCCATGGTATGCTGATCAACGAGCTCAATGCGGGCCGCATCGTCTGGAACAAGGTCCGCATGATCCTGCGACCGGAAGGCGCGTGCCACGCCCGAACCGCAAAGACCATATCGTAGCGTCGACGCGCCGCACTTGGCGATCGTTGAGGACGCGACGTTCAAGGCCGCACAGGTGATCAAGGCTG
>NZ_JBVBEF010000418.1:0-336 GCF_055456055.1 Bradyrhizobium sp. LeoB3 | reverse complement strand
GCGCTCGATTGCGAGCTTAAAGTCTGCGCCCGCGACCGATTTACATTCTGTTCGCCGTCGGCCAAATGCCCTTATTTTCAGGTGCCACAACGAGACGGCTTTAGTACGGGGCCGAGGGGCCGTTTCGGAGGGCTCCAGTTTAAAGAACGGAAGCGACCCCTTCGTGGAGACGGAGCGAGGTCCTCTCCCGCTATTTCCCGGCGTCCCAACAAACGCTGTTTGCTAAGAGCGGCCAATCGCGCCCTGCGAGGTCCTGATTTTTTGGGGCAGGTGTCCTAACTCGGACAGCACTCGGTGTCGTCAACGGGCTAGCTAGTGTGTTCGTTTATCGTGGCT
>NZ_JBVBEF010000417.1:0-337 GCF_055456055.1 Bradyrhizobium sp. LeoB3 | reverse complement strand
ACCATGGATTCTCGGCGCTCCCCACAGCGGGTTGACGATGCTCATCTCGCGGATCAGCCGGCGAATTTCCAACGGTGTAGCTGGTCGGCCGCCGCGGTGCCGCGATTTCCAGCGCCAATACGCTCTGAAACCGGCACGGTGCCAACGGATGACGGTATCCGGCTTCACAATCGTCAGCGCCTTGATGGTATTTGGCACCAAACGAGACAGCCCAACAAAAATCAGGCGATCCATGGCACTGAAGGCCACTCTCTTCGGCACATGCCGTCGCTGGATGTTAAGTTGATGACGAAGGATCAGGATCTCGGCTTCCAACGAGACCCGCGACCGGAACAAT
>NZ_JBVBEF010000416.1:0-337 GCF_055456055.1 Bradyrhizobium sp. LeoB3 | reverse complement strand
GAGGCTTGATAAAGGCGGTGCCGAATGTGGGCGATATCGAACCTGGAAGCACTGGTCTTCGTCGCATTGATGCCGAATTTCGTCGAACAATTGCCGGATCTCGTTGGCGACAAAAGCCGTGATGCCGCGCTTGGACGCTTCGTAAGCGCGTCCAGCTCTTCGGATGTCATGAAGGCCATTGGCGTGGCTGCGCATTGTTGTATTCGAGGTCGCTGATAGCGTCCGTGACCTTGCCGGAATTTCCGCTTTTGAGATCCGTGTGTGGCAATCGTCGAATGATGGCGGGGAGCCGTTCGGCAAGTTCGCGGTTTCGCCATCTGCAAGGCGGTGTCGTCGC
>NZ_JBVBEF010000415.1:0-337 GCF_055456055.1 Bradyrhizobium sp. LeoB3 | reverse complement strand
GCGCGGCCACTCCAATGACCTTCATGACCTCCGAAGAGCTGGACCCGCTTTACGAAGCGTCCAAGCGCGGCATCACGATTTTGTCGGCAACGAGATCCGGCAATTGATCGACGAAATTCGCCCTCAATGCGACGAAAATCGGCGCTTGCAGGTTCACATGCGCCACGCGCAACGCCATAACCTTCGTATCGGTCCCGTGCCCCCTTCAGGTGCCCGGCGCTTCCCTGCGTTCAATTGAGGCCCCGATCGCGATCATCTTAGATAGCAAAGTTCGCCACTGTAATTTGAGGACTGCGATGCAGTCCGCGAACTGATCGAGACGGCAAGGAATGAGACA
>NZ_JBVBEF010000414.1:0-339 GCF_055456055.1 Bradyrhizobium sp. LeoB3 | reverse complement strand
GGGCCGGCAGGACACCCAGCGCTGGCTATCGGGCGAGATGCCACCGCCCGGCACGATCATGTGCACATGCGGATGGTAGGTCATGGCCGAGCCCCAGGTGTGCAGCACGGACGTAATGCCGATGAGATCGTAGATGGCAGCTCTGTTCCGGTAGGCGATGTCGGCGATCCGAGCCGGCAGCGTGAACACGACATGATAGTACGGCACCGGCAATAGGTCGGCTTCGCGGTCGGCGAGCCAGTCCTTGGCGGCGGCGCCCTGACACTTCGGGCAGTGCCGGTTGCGGCAGGAGTTGTAGGCGATGGTCGTATAGGCGCAGTCCGCGCAGCGCGCGACATG
>NZ_JBVBEF010000413.1:0-340 GCF_055456055.1 Bradyrhizobium sp. LeoB3 | reverse complement strand
GCGGCTGCAGAACGGCGATGTGTTCACGAAGTTCATGACCAAGCTTCTGAACCATTCTCAGGTCAAATCGCTATTGTCGGACGAGCATTTTTCGGTGGACGGGACGCTGATCGAAGCCTGGACTTCGAAGAGTTTTCGCCCCAAGGACGGCAGCGGCAACGATGATGACGGCGCCAACTTCCACGGCCAGAAGCGCAAGAACGACACCCATGCGAGTACCAGCGATCCGGACAGCAGGCTTTATCGCAAGGCGGCCGGATACGAGGCCAAGCTTTGCTATATGGGCCACGCCACCATGGAGAACCGGCACGGGCTGGCGGTGGCCGGCAGGGTCACGCAT
>NZ_JBVBEF010000412.1:0-341 GCF_055456055.1 Bradyrhizobium sp. LeoB3 | reverse complement strand
AGCGGCGGATGAACTCGAAGGTCTCGAGTGTCATCTGCTTGTATCGATCGCGGCCCGCGACGCGGTAGTCCTTCCACTTGAAGGTGACGTCCTGCTGGTCGCAGGCGATCAAGCGACTGTTGGCGATGGCGACGCGGTGGGTATAGCGCGACAGATAAGCCAGCACTGCCTCTGGCCCACCGAACGGCCGCTTGGCGTAGACAACCCATTCGGCCTTGCGCAGCGGTGCGAGATAAGCCGCGAAGGATTGCGCCTCGGCGAGATGGGCGTGATCGCCGAAGAAGCTCAGGCGGCCGGCCTGGTGGGCCGCGACGAGCTTCTCCTGGAACACTCGCCGGAAC
>NZ_JBVBEF010000411.1:0-342 GCF_055456055.1 Bradyrhizobium sp. LeoB3 | reverse complement strand
TCAATCTTGTGCTCGCGCAGGAAGCGCCAGACATATTGAACGTCGACGTCGCCCAGCGCCTCCGCCAGCAGGGGGCCGTTCCAGCGCGCAAACCCGGCAGGAGGCGGCTTGTCCAGCAGCGCCAGAATCCGCTTACCGGTCGCCTTCGTGTAGATCGGCTTCTTGCCGGGCCGCGGCTTGTCCTCCAAGCCCGCAAGCCCTTCATCCGCAAAGCGATGCCGCCAATGGCTGACGATCCGCGGCTGCACGCCGACTGTCTTGGCTATCGCACGCGTGCTGCAGCCTTCCGCGGCCAATAGAACAATCCGGGCACGCTTCAGATCACGCTGTAACGTTCGCGGC
>NZ_JBVBEF010000410.1:0-343 GCF_055456055.1 Bradyrhizobium sp. LeoB3 | reverse complement strand
CTTCGTGTCGGTCGCGTGCCTTGTTTCCCTACGCGCACCTGGCTGGCGCGTGCAATCGATCATCTGGCGCGGTCCCGAGCGCCCGCGCCGGCGCACGGTCACGAACGCCCCGCGCCGTGGTCCTCGGCCCTAGGGGAACGTTATGCCGAAAGCGGCCGGATCGGGCTTCTCGCCTTTCCGGGGCACCAACAAACGCTCCAGCCCACCCGGCACGTAGGTGGCCAGCAGGGTGGCTTGGGCGCCGACCACTTCGATCGTATGCGGCACACCACGGGGAAGAGCCGCGTACGAGCCTGCCCCCACCTCAACGCGGGAATCGCCGACCCGCGCGATTAGCTGCCCC
>NZ_JBVBEF010000409.1:0-343 GCF_055456055.1 Bradyrhizobium sp. LeoB3 | reverse complement strand
CAGCCTTGATCACCTGTGCGGCCTTGAACGTCGCGTCCTCAACGATCGCCAAGTGCGGCGCGTCGACGCTACGATATTGGTCTTTGCGGTTCGGGCGTGGCACGCGCCTTCCGGTGGCAGGATCCTTGATCATGCGGACCTTGTTCCAGACGATGCGGCCCGCATAGAGCTCGTTGATCAGCATACCATGGCCGCGTGCGGCATTGCCGTTGATCGTCGACGCGTTCCAATTGTTGCCGCGGGGCGGTCTGACACCGTCGGCATTGAGGCCCGCGGCGATCTCGCGCGGCGTCTTGCCCTCGACAAACTCGCAGAAGATTCTCCGCACGATCTCGGCTTCGGC
>NZ_JBVBEF010000408.1:0-348 GCF_055456055.1 Bradyrhizobium sp. LeoB3 | reverse complement strand
GTGGGCGCGGACGATGGTGGAGTCAACGATCAGATATTCGAAGTCCGGATCATCCGCGAGCGCTTCGAACATACGTAGCCAGACCCCCTTGGCGCTCCACCGGCTGAAGCGCCGGAAGACGCTGTTCCATTCGCCAAACGCTTCGGGCAGATCACGCCACGGCGAACCGGTTCGCACGATCCATAACACGCCCTCGACAAACATCCGGTTGTCGCGGCCTGTCGAGCCGCGCTGGTCCGACCGACCGATGATCAAGCCGGAGATACGGTCCCATTGCGTGTCGTTCAGAACGAGCCGATCCAGAACCCCCAAGGCTTCCTCCTAAAAGAAAGCCTTGAATCACGTTCC
>NZ_JBVBEF010000407.1:0-349 GCF_055456055.1 Bradyrhizobium sp. LeoB3 | reverse complement strand
GGCGAGCGGCAAGGGCACACTCTACAGCTACGTCATCAATCACCGTCCCGCTGCGCCCGGCTTCACGCCGCCTTACGCCATTGCGGTGGTCGAACTCGACGAGGGCCCGCGCATGATGAGCAACATCATCGACTGCCCGCAGACGCCGGAAGCGCTCGAGCTCGACATGAAGTTGGAAGTCGCATTCGAGAAGCTCGACGACAAGATCACGCTTCCCTTGTTCCGTCCGGCGAAGGGTTAAAGCGATGCGCAGGAACCAGGTTGCCGTCGTCGGCGCGGCCGAGACCACCGAGCTCGGCGTCATCCCCAACATGTCGCAGCTCCAGCTCCACGCGGATGCGGCGCTCAA
>NZ_JBVBEF010000406.1:0-350 GCF_055456055.1 Bradyrhizobium sp. LeoB3 | reverse complement strand
GGCAGCATCCTCGGCAAGTCGTTCACCGACTATCTCATTCCGGTTCATGCCGACATGCCCGCATTCGACATCGCCATGATCGACGAGGACGACCCGCATCTCCCCGGCGGCGTCAAGGGCATCGGTATGCTCGGCACCGCCGGCATCCAGGCCGCGATCGCCAACGCCGTCTACGACGCCATCGGCAAGCGCATTCGCAAGCTGCCGATCCGGATCGAGGATTGTCTCTGATCGCGGCACGTGGCTGCGCGCTCAAATAACTTCTGCGCTGCCGGAAAATGATGGCGGAGAGAGTGGGAGTCAAACTCCCGATTTCGATTACTCCACTTCGAAAGACTGAAAGCCGCTGA
>NZ_JBVBEF010000405.1:0-352 GCF_055456055.1 Bradyrhizobium sp. LeoB3 | reverse complement strand
GGGCGTGATCGCCGAAGAAGCTCAGGCGGCCGGCCTGGTGGGCCGCGACGAGCTTCTCCTGGAACACTCGCCGGAACAGGCGGGAGAGTACGCGCACGGGCAGGAAGAAGCCCGGCCGGCACGACACCCAGCGCTGGCCGTCAGGCGAGATGCCGCCGCCCGGCACGATCATGTGCACATGGGGATGATGGGTCAGCGCCGAGCCCCAGGTGTGCAGCACGGAGGTGATGCCGATCCTGGCCCCCAGATGCTTCGGATCGGCGGCGATCGTCAGCATGGTCTCGGCCGAGACCTTGAACAGCAGGTCGTAGAGGACGGCCTTGTTCTGGTAGGCGATGTCGGCGATGGCCGC
>NZ_JBVBEF010000404.1:0-355 GCF_055456055.1 Bradyrhizobium sp. LeoB3 | reverse complement strand
AGAAGCTGACGAGCCTCAGGAAGCCCGTGATCAGCCATGGACCCGATGCATTCCGGAAGCTCTGACGTCCGATGTCCAGCGATATTTCGGTTTCGCAAGGCTCAGTCCGGGCTTGTGAAGAGATGTCTGATCAGTCGTCGTCCACGAAACGTTGCGTCTCGCTTGACGGTCCTGTCTCGAGCTGGAAACAAGAGCAAGCGCCCAGTGCCGAGGTGCCGCTCAAGTTTACTCGCTGCGCCGCTGCGGTTGGAGCATGGTGTCCTAGTTCAAAGCAAACTCCTGAGCTCTGAACGAGTGTTTAAAAGGCTCAAATGTCTCCATCGAGCTTAGCTTTGAGCGGTATTCTTCCGAGACC
>NZ_JBVBEF010000403.1:0-359 GCF_055456055.1 Bradyrhizobium sp. LeoB3 | reverse complement strand
CTGGGCAGGATCGTTTCGGAAACGGGGTTCCGGATCTCGCTCCAAGTCGCGGGTTTATAGGTAACAACGGACCAGAGGGAAAGCTTTAGGTTTGTCGCAAACCGGTTCAAACGGCTCATTCGGACCGTCAGGTTGCCTGGCTAACCCACGGAAAACACTAATTAACCAACTTTTGTGGAAAAGCGACATGGGTGCGCTCGCCGTTCGGCGGTGACCTGCGGCGAAGGGGATAAAAACGAGGGCGGGTTGGACCCGCCCTCGCGTGAGGGCTGCCGTTAGCCCTCAATGATGTAGACGATCTGGTGCGTCTCGGGTTGGACGATCACGTAGCGGCCGTTGACGAGGATGAAATCATAGCC
>NZ_JBVBEF010000402.1:0-362 GCF_055456055.1 Bradyrhizobium sp. LeoB3 | reverse complement strand
ACCGCCTCCGGTCCGCCGAACGGCCGCTTGGCGTAGACGACCCATTCGGTCTTGCGCAGCGGTGTGAGGAAGGCCGCGAAGGATGGGGCCTCGGCGAGAGGAGCGTGATTGCCAAAGAAGCTCAGGCGGCCGGCTTGGTGCGCGGCGACGAGCTTCTCCAGGAACAGCCGCCGGAACAGGCGGGAGAGTACGCGCACGGGCAGGAAGAAGCCCGGCCGGCAGGACACCCAGCGCTGGCCGTCGGGCGAGATGCCGCCGCCCGGCACGATCATGTGCACATGGGGATGATGGGTCATCGCCGAGCCCCAGGTGTGCAAGACGGAGGTGATGCCGATCCTGGCCCCCAAATGCTTCGGATCGGC
>NZ_JBVBEF010000401.1:0-364 GCF_055456055.1 Bradyrhizobium sp. LeoB3 | reverse complement strand
ATCCGGTGCAGCGTCAAATATGTCGGCGTGATGTGGTCGGGACGACGGACACTCGATCATCTCCCGGTGCGGGCAGTGGAGAGGATATAATTTACCGCGATATGATGAATTGCAAATATATTCGTACCGGGCCGTCGCGCGGCCCCCGCAGTTCTCACGCTCCCCAAAGGACCCGAGAAACCGATGGGGGTGCACACAAAAAGAAAGGCCGCCTGCGTTGCCACAGGCGGCCCACCGCCTCGGGGACGCTCAAGGCGGGCAGCGATAGCGAAGTGATGCTGGGGGGTTCGCTACCGCATACGCTATCTAAGATGATCGCGATCAGCGGCTCAATTGAACGTAAGGCATCACGGGCCGATACGAA
>NZ_JBVBEF010000400.1:0-365 GCF_055456055.1 Bradyrhizobium sp. LeoB3 | reverse complement strand
GATTGAAAATATACTTGAAGCGCACGATCGCGCGGACCCCGCACTTTTCTGTCAGCCCAAAGGACCCGAGAAACCGAGGGTGCACACAAAAAGAAAGGCCGCCCGCGTTGCCACAGGCGGCCCCCGCCTCGGGGACGCTCAAGGCGGACAGCGATAGCGAAGTGATGCTGGGCGGTTCGCTACCGCATACGCTATCTAAGATGATCGCGATCAGCGGCTCAATTGAACGTAGGGAAACGTCGGGCATCTAAAGGGGGTCACGGGCCGATACGAAGGATCATGGCGCTCGCCATCCCACCCGCGCTCTTGCATCCTCCCCTTCGCCTCCGGTTGGAGGCTCCCCTGGGGCGAGGGCGCAAATAGTC
>NZ_JBVBEF010000399.1:0-366 GCF_055456055.1 Bradyrhizobium sp. LeoB3 | reverse complement strand
AGACAGGACGCCCCTTGGCGCTATCGGCTTGGCCACCCTGTTTGCCGCAGCGGCCTACCGCGCGAGCGGTTTAGTCCTTTGGCCCCAAGCAGCGGTTGCAGGATGTCCGCTATTCCGACGCTGTCAGGGGATAAGCAGACAATCCAGCGAACGGGCCAAAATGACGCGAGTGACCCTGACCAGAAGTTAATTGTTCGTAAAGGCTAGTCGACCGCCACGTGCGCAAGCACGGCGTCGAGCGGCGGCCGTAGCATTCGCCAACAAGAAGAGTCGTGTTGCCTTTGTGAAGTTGATGACCGCCGCGCTACGCACTTTTCGCTGCACGGACCGTGGGTTCCCCTCCCAAACAACCGACGGTCAGTCCGA
>NZ_JBVBEF010000398.1:0-366 GCF_055456055.1 Bradyrhizobium sp. LeoB3 | reverse complement strand
TCCAGCGGGCGTTCTCAGACGTCGTGCAGCTCATAAAACCGTTCGATTTCCTCCAGGATCCTGACATCCGGAGACGGTTGGATGCCCATTTCGTGGATCAAGATACATGACCGGGCACGCACGTCACTTGCGACTGTCATCAGTTGACCTAAAAACTCGAGGCGGTCGCCGACCGTGGCTAGTTCGACGGAGGGGAGATATTAGCCTGCGAAGAGGCTGGCGTTGCAGTCACCTTGCCCAAGCCCATGACGTCGAACGCCGGAGGGCCGGTTCGGCAAACAGGACTTCGCTACCTGCCTGATGAGGACGTCTACCGCTGCCCATCCGGCCAGCTGCTGCCCTATCACTACACCAACATCGAGCATG
>NZ_JBVBEF010000397.1:0-370 GCF_055456055.1 Bradyrhizobium sp. LeoB3 | reverse complement strand
ATGAAGGGCGTATCCCCTGAAGGGAAGCGTGGTTTTGCATCACAGTAAATCCAGTTGTCCATGTCGCAGAAGGGTCACTCGCGTTATTTTTGGCCTATCCGCCGGATGTCTCCTTACACCCCTTACAGCGGCGGAATAGCGGACATCCTGCAACCGCTGCTTGGGGCCATGTGTGGACCAATACGGCAGGTCTGGCCACAGATACTGAGCACGCTTCTTCACCCCCAACCACGATCGACCCGCCGCAGCGTTATCTCGCAAGTGTCGCCTTGTAGGATCGGTTGAATTGGACCCAATATGCTCGCTTCGGGATCGAGGAGGATGCCATGCCCGAAGCACCAAGCGACATTGATTATACGGTTGATGTAAG
>NZ_JBVBEF010000396.1:0-375 GCF_055456055.1 Bradyrhizobium sp. LeoB3 | reverse complement strand
TCCGGGATCTCGCCGCGCTCGGCGCACCGCTGGCTCAGCTCGATGGCGATCTCTCCGAGGTCAAGCAGCACCGCCTCGCCGTCGAGCACGAACGCGGATGCGCGATGCCGCAAGGCCGCCTCAACGATCAGCGGGAATCGGTCGCTCCAGTCGTGGCTGTCGCGGGTGAACAGCCGCACGCGCTTCGCGCTGACGATCAAACGGTAGCTGTCGTGCTTGATCTCGTGGATCCGCTCCGGCCGGTCAAGCACCTTGGTGCCGCGCGTCGGGAGGCAGGGTTCAAATAATTTGAGCATTGCAGACAGATAGTCGTGGAAAACGTTAAATGCGAATCTCTCGCGCTGGGAAAGTGCCGAATCACGGTACATCATTTGA
>NZ_JBVBEF010000395.1:0-379 GCF_055456055.1 Bradyrhizobium sp. LeoB3 | reverse complement strand
CTGCCGTGGCCGGTCGAGGGCCAGCGAGCGCGGCGAGCGGATTTGCGGGATTGCGGCACGGTCAAGAGGTGTCGATCCTGATGTGGTTCGTTGGAGCTGTCGGCCGATGCCGTGGCATTGCACCGCGCGCGAAGACTTCGATGATGATCATGCGACCGCCGCAGCATGGACAAGCCGGCTTGCTGGGATCGAGGGCGGCCGCGGTGGGCCGACCTTCAGGTTTTGCAATGGCAAGCAGCTCACGGGCGCGTGCGATGTTGCCGGCGCAAGCGCCTTTGGCGAACAGGCCGTAGTGGCGGATGCGATGCAAGCCCTTGGGCAGCACGTGGATGAGGAAGCGGCGGATGAACTCGAAGGTCTCGAGTGTCATCTGCTTGTA
>NZ_JBVBEF010000394.1:0-382 GCF_055456055.1 Bradyrhizobium sp. LeoB3 | reverse complement strand
AGGCAGGACGCCCTGTTACGCTATCGTCTGGGCTCCGCTGCCAGCCGTCGTTCCCTACCGCGCGAGCGGTTTAGTCCACTGACCCGTTGTGGAAGTGGTCGGCTTTAGGGGCGCGCTCCCTAAACCTTCGTATCATTCACTGCCCGCTTTGGATGGCCGGCGCATTACCCACGTTCAATTGAGCGGCCGACCGCGGTCGTCCTAGGCTGCACGCGTAGGAAACGCGCGCAGGCTCATGCAGTGCGACGGTGGAAAAGGATGATCGACGAACAGCGACGATAGTACCAAGAGGAGACTACGATGCCCCATTGCTCCGATAATCTTAGATCTGGCAGTGCCACGCGATGCGCAGTGTGTGATGGCAAGTTTGGTCTCGTCCGGC
>NZ_JBVBEF010000393.1:0-388 GCF_055456055.1 Bradyrhizobium sp. LeoB3 | reverse complement strand
CCTCGACAGCCGTAGCGTCACCCGAGGGCTGTGGACCGCTCGAGTCGTGAGGTGCGCTCGACCGGCCCACAGCCCCCTTTGTTGCAATCAGGATCAGGGCTAGTCGCAGACATCAATCGTGCAGAGGTGAAGGTGGGACCACGGCAGGGGAAATCCTGAAACCCATTATGTGGCCGATCATCCGATCGACGCCCGACGCTAGACCAGGGAGAGCCCCAGACGAAAAAACGGAAATGCGGTATCCAACCCGCGCATCAGAGCCTGTTCACCGACGTCTTTGGGTCCCGCCTTCTCCTCTGCACGATCCATCAGAGCAAGAACTTCACGATGAGTCCTCGTGGAGACGGGAAACCATGCGCTGTGTACTTGACTGGGGACATCAGAATGG
>NZ_JBVBEF010000392.1:0-393 GCF_055456055.1 Bradyrhizobium sp. LeoB3 | reverse complement strand
CATCAGCTCAAGGTCGTTGTCATTGGCCGGCCGCGGCGGCCGATATACGCTCGATCGCGCAACGCTCAGCAGTTGGCATTGCCGGCGGATCGACAGACTCTCATGATCGCGCTGAAGCAATCCTCGGCGATCCGGCGCGCTCATCTTCCGGACCTCCTGGCTAAGAAATCTCGCTCGACCGTCAATTGTCCGATCTTGGCGTGGAGCTTCTCGACCTCCAGTTCGTGGGCCGCCTCGCCATCCCGACCAGCGCCCGCGTCGAACGCCCGAACCGCTTGATCCTGAAGCTGCTTCTTCCAGGCGTAAATCTGGTTCACATGCACCTGGTAGCGCTGCGCCAGATCCGTCACCGTTGATTGTTCTCGCAGCGCCTCCAAGGCGATCTTTGCCTTC
>NZ_JBVBEF010000391.1:0-394 GCF_055456055.1 Bradyrhizobium sp. LeoB3 | reverse complement strand
CAAGGACTTCCAATGGAGCACGCTCGACACCTGGAGCCGAAGGCGCCGCGTCGTCGCCAAGGCGGAGTGGACAACAGGCGAGGCCAATCCGCGCTTCGTCGTGACCTCGCTCAAGCGGGCCGAGGTGGGCGCGCGGCAGCTCTACGAGGACGTTTACTGCGCCCGCGGCGACATGGAAAACCGCATCAAGGAGTGCCAGCTCGACCTCTACGCCGACCGCACTTCCGCAGCGACCATGCGCGCCAACCAACTGCGGCTGTGGTTCGCCTCGATGGCCTATGTGCTGATCTGTGCCCTGCGGCGCATCGGCCTTGCCGAAACCACCTTTGCGGACGCCACCTGCGGCACCATCCGCCTCAAGCTCCTGAAGATCGGCGCGCTGGTGCGCATCAGC
>NZ_JBVBEF010000390.1:0-407 GCF_055456055.1 Bradyrhizobium sp. LeoB3 | reverse complement strand
CCGCGAGGTTGTCGGGAGATACCTGAACCGGCTCGCTAACCGTCTCTGACTCTGCCAACAGAAGGCAGGTCGGACAGTTGAACAGATGCAGATTGGTTGCGGGGACAAATCTAACAAGCTCCGATCGACACCACTGCATCTCGCTGCCGCAGGTTGGGCAGGTTGGCGCTTCACGGTCTTCCAGCGAGTGCTTCAGTCTGTCCATCACAACCCTCCCCAGGTCGAGTGATGAAAGCCCCAAGCCCCAACGGGCAAAGCCTTGAGTCGCAGGTTTGACGCCTTATCTGCTACCTTGTTCACGACTTTTTCCAGGCGTCTTCTAGGCATCACTCGGACTGACCGTCGGTTGTTTGGGAGGGGAACCCACGGTCCGTGCAGCGAAAAGTGCGTAGCGCGGCGGTCATCAA
>NZ_JBVBEF010000389.1:0-408 GCF_055456055.1 Bradyrhizobium sp. LeoB3 | reverse complement strand
TTCGGCATCAATGCGACGAAGACCAGTGCTTCCAGGTTCGATATCGCCCACATTCGGCACCGCCTTTATCAAGCCTCGGAGCGCCACCGCTTGGCGTCAATTCCGATTGCAGTTCGGAGAACGCTTCAGACAATGGCGCTTGTCGGTGGACTGGCACGGTCGGCCTTGTGCGGCTGATCGTGAGTGGGAAATACTAGCAATGGGCAGCCTGTTATCACGCCTGTTCGCGCTGGTGGCTGCGGCCATGCTGCCGGCAATCGCGATGCAGGCGTACAACGAAATCGACCTGCGTCGCACGCGCCAAGTTGAAGTACAGGACGAAGTACGCGGGCTCGCCAAGCTCGCCGCCGCTGAGCAGCAGCAGATCGTCCAGGGAGTTCGCCAGGCTTTGATTGCGCTCTCGGAGGT
>NZ_JBVBEF010000388.1:0-420 GCF_055456055.1 Bradyrhizobium sp. LeoB3 | reverse complement strand
AGGTTTGTGACATTGTACAGGAGACAGGGGTCAAGACCATCCCCAAGAAAAAGAAATACAAAAAGGCAAAATGGCTGTCTGAGGAAGCCTTACAAATAGCTGTGAAAAGAAGAGACGCAAAAAGCAAAGGAGAAAAGGAAAGATATAAGCATCTGAATGCAGAGTTCCAAAGAATAACAAGGAAAGATAAGAAAGACTTCCTCAGTGATCAAAGCAAAGAAATAGAGGAACATAATAAAATGGGAAAGACTAGAGATCTCTTCAAGAAAATTAGAGATACCAAGGGAACACTTCAGGCAAAGATGGGCTCAATAAAGGACAGAAATGGGATGGACCTAACAGAAGCAGAAGATATTAAGAAGAGGTGGCAAAAATACACAGAAGAAATGTACAAAAAATATATTCATGGCCCAGATAATT
>NZ_JBVBEF010000387.1:0-423 GCF_055456055.1 Bradyrhizobium sp. LeoB3 | reverse complement strand
CGTGCGGTCGCCGGTCGATATCTGCTTCGGCACCAGTCCAAGCCAGGCGCCGAAGTCGCGGCCTTTCGAGAATACGTCTCCAGTGCCGATCGCGGCGACCATTGCGCTCGAGATGATCGGGCCAATGCCAGGCACCGTCATCAGTCGCTGGCAGGCCTTATCTTGACGGGCCAGTGTTTCGATCTCGCTAGATAGACCCTCGATACGCTCATCCAGCCGGCGCCAGTCTTCGGCCAGACCCTCGATGATGCGCAACATGCGAGGCGAGAGAACATCGGTGCGAGTTGCCAAGATACCCGGCAACTCGAACCGCAGGGAATGCAGGCCTTGCCGCACGGCGATGCCCCGCTCCAGTAGGAACGCACGGATCTGATTGATGGCGCCGGTACGCTGACCGACCAATCGATCGCGGACGCGGTGCAG
>NZ_JBVBEF010000386.1:0-425 GCF_055456055.1 Bradyrhizobium sp. LeoB3 | reverse complement strand
AAGGCGGCTGCCGGCGATATCGGGAAACCTGTCAAAGGGGCGCTCGTCGTGGCGATGTGTGTGCAGAACTGAGAGCCAAGAAACGGCCCCTACATCAAGGGGGCAGGATGCTGGAGCCGTTTCTCCGAGATCCTTGACGCGTTCATCCGGCGCCAAGTCCTCCAATCTTAATCCAAATTTAAATAGCGTTCCACATTTAATTTGTTTAATTTACGTGTTATATATTTACCCCAGAATTAATATGGCAAATATTCAGACGATGGGGATTGACGGATTTCTCCTCCGTTCTCGGGTGACATCGGACACGGCTGGTGCACGTCGCTCGCCTCATTTTCACGGATTAGCAACCATAGGAAATGATCCGAAAATTTTAGCGAAACAATTCAGCCGCCTCCACGTCGGTTTGCCGGAGGGCATGGGATCAT
>NZ_JBVBEF010000385.1:0-432 GCF_055456055.1 Bradyrhizobium sp. LeoB3 | reverse complement strand
CTTGCCGCCTGAACCGGACATTCGGCAGGTCGGGAGTCCTGCCGCCAGGCCAGCAACGTCAAGTGAACGGGTGGCACAAACGGCGGAGCTCGTTCAGTCCGCTGCGACGGCTGCAAACGTATCGTGTGACATTCTGCAGGCCGAAAACCAGTCCCTCTCGCTTCGCGAACGAATGATCCATTGCAGCCAGGTGCACGACGTCCTGGTGATCGATGTGCGCGGACCACTTGATGCGCCTCGCAAAGAACTGGTCGAGGCCGCCCTGTTTGCGAGCGGTCGTCCAATTGTCTTCGTGCCACCAAACACCCCTGTGCTCGCAAAAGACCGGATTGTCGTTGCATGGGATGGAACACGCTCGGCAGTTCGTGCAGTGCACGACGCCTTGCCCCTTCTCGCTCAGGCGCGTGAGGTGCTCGTCGTATCGGTCATTGA
>NZ_JBVBEF010000384.1:0-434 GCF_055456055.1 Bradyrhizobium sp. LeoB3 | reverse complement strand
TCCAGCGGGCGTTCTCAGACGTCGTGCAGCTCATAAAACCGTTCGATTTCCTCCAGGATCCTGACATCCGGAGACGGGTGGATGCCCATTTCGTGGTTCAAGATACATGACCGGGCACGCACGTCACTTGCGACTGTGATCAGTTGACCTAAAAACTCGAGGCGGTCGCCGACCGTGGCTACTTCGACGGAGAGGAGATATTGGCCTGCGAAGAGGCTGGCGTTGCAGTCACCTTGCCCAAGCCCATGACGTCGAACGCCAAGGCGGAGGGCCGGTTCGACAAACAGGACTTCGCCTACCTGCCTGATGAGGACGTCTACCGCTGCCGATCCGGCCAGTTGCTGCCCTATCACTACCCCAACATCGAGCATGGAATGACGCTGCGCCGTTACTGGTCGACAGCGGCGTGCCAAGGCTGCGCGATCAAGAGCCAA
>NZ_JBVBEF010000383.1:0-451 GCF_055456055.1 Bradyrhizobium sp. LeoB3 | reverse complement strand
CACACCCATGTCGTTCACGAGCCGCGCAGGCTGCCGGTGGTGCTCAGCGTCGAGGAGGTGGCGCGGCTGCTCGCTGCTGCGCCGGGGCTCAAGTACAAGGCCGCGTTGAGCGTGGCCTACGGCGCCGGCCTGCGCGCCACTGAGGTGGTCTCGCTCAAGGTTGCCGACATCGACAGCAAGCGCATGATCATCCGCGTCGAGCAGGGCAAGGGCGGCAAGGACCGGAACGTCATGCTGTCCCCACACCTGCTTGAGTTGCTGCGGGCCTGGTGGAAGGCGGCGCGGCCGCAGGGCTGGCTGTTCCCGGGCCGCGATCCGGCCCAGCCGATGACCACACGCCAGCTCAATCGCGCCTGTCACGCCGCCGCCCAGAGGGCCGAGATCAACAAGCGCGTCTCGCTGCACACCTTGCGGCACAGCTTCGCCACCCACCTCTTGGAGCAGAACATCG
>NZ_JBVBEF010000382.1:0-454 GCF_055456055.1 Bradyrhizobium sp. LeoB3 | reverse complement strand
GCCCTTTGGATGCTCCAGAGCGAGGAATTTGATCTGGTGTTAAGTGACATCGTGATGCCAAACGGGATCAACGGCATAGAGGTTGCTCGCGAAGCGAGGCGATTGAACAAGCGCATCAAGGTCCTGCTGGCCTCGGGCTACGCGGGAGACGTGTTGGAACGACATCAGGCGGTAGGCGAATTTCCGATTATCGACAAACCATTCCGCATGTCGGATTTGGCGGCGCGCTTGCGGTCAATCCTGCACGAACATTAGGATAGTTTGCTGACGTTGCTTCCTTGCGGCGCATGGCGCCATTGGTGAGGTTTATCGGGTAGGTCACGGTTCAACACCTCCAAACAGCTGGGGCAGTCGACGAGACTTGGTCCGCTGCGGGTCCAGGCTGTGTGAAAACGATCTGTTTGCCGTGATTCGCGCGATAAGATTCCCTGCGTTTGCAGGGGGCATCTAATGA
>NZ_JBVBEF010000381.1:0-456 GCF_055456055.1 Bradyrhizobium sp. LeoB3 | reverse complement strand
CTCAGACCGGCCGACAGTCGGCGCTACGTCCGTCAAGCGAAAGTAACATCCTCAGATGAGGCAATACGGGGGGTCAAATTTGGGAGCCGATTGACACTATGGAAGCGTTCAAGTGCCGATCGCGCCGGACAGCCTGCCGCGTGGAGCCTGGTGCAGATGATCAAACCCACCGAGAAACAGAAAATCCCGGACTCCATTGGGGCCGATCTGTTTGGCTTTATCCATGCCGCAGAATTGAGTTCAACGCTTGTAACTTCGGGTGGAGGGGTTTGATAAGTGTGCGTTAAGAACGGGCTGGGCCGAGCGATGCGAGCTAGCATTATCGCTGCGCAACCGGGAGCTTTGATCGATGACTAATGCACTCGTACCCCGCCGGAATAGTAAGCGTCGTTCTCAGGCCACGGCTTTGAGGGCTTGAGCGCGGTAGGCCCAGGGCAGTAGCTGGTCGATGTCGCG
>NZ_JBVBEF010000380.1:0-473 GCF_055456055.1 Bradyrhizobium sp. LeoB3 | reverse complement strand
GAGCTATGGCCGAAATTGGGTGATGGGGCCGATCAGGCGGCGCGGTTAGCTGGCGTCGTCGATTCTGCGACGCCGTCGGTAAATTTGACGCCGGCAATGACCCTTGGCAACTGATTTTCGCCCTTCAGCCGGCGCCAGGTTTTGGCGGCGCTCATGACGAGCTTGAAGACCATGAGCCTTGCCGTCTTGTGCGACAGGCTTCCCTTGGAGCGGACGGTCCGGTGGCGGACTGTGGCGAAGACGCTTTCGATCGGGTTGGATGTGCGCAGGTGGTCCCAATGCTCGGCCGGGAAGTCGAAGAAGGCCAGCAACTCGTCGCGGTCCTTCGTCAGGCAGTCGACCGCCTTTGGGTATTTGACGGCGTACTTGTCGACGAAGACGCCAATCGCAGCTTCGGCGCTCGCCCGATCCGGCGCATCGCGGATCTCGCGGAGATCGGCCTTCATGTTCGGCTGCACCGACTTCGGCACCTT
>NZ_JBVBEF010000379.1:0-474 GCF_055456055.1 Bradyrhizobium sp. LeoB3 | reverse complement strand
ATCCCCTCTCGGTCGGTATTGCCTATGCCATGATCGATCGGATCTCCAAGGACAGAGTGCCGCTGATCACGATCAATCACGGCCGAACCGATTCCACCGATGGCCGCGTGTTCCCTTACGTGTTTCCGCTGCTGCTCAATCCCTACAGCGAAACCTCGGGCATCGTAAACTACATTGCCGCAAAGGAAGGCGGCTCGGTCAGGCTGAAGGGCAAGAAGATCGTCGTGCTCTATCACGGCTCGCCCTACGGCAAAGAGACGATCCCGATCTACAAGCTGCTGGCTGACAAGTATGGATTCGACCTCGAGCAGATCGAGGTTCCGCATCCGGGCAACGAGCAGCAATCGCAATGGATCTCGATCCGCCGCGCCAAACCCGATTACGTGGTGCTGCGCGGCTGGGGCGTGATGAATCCGGTCGCGCTGAAGACGGCGCAGAAGGTTGGCTTCCCCGCCGACCACATCATCGGCAATG
>NZ_JBVBEF010000378.1:0-474 GCF_055456055.1 Bradyrhizobium sp. LeoB3 | reverse complement strand
CGACCCAGCCTAAAACCGATCTCCACCGGAGGGAGCGCGGCCGACGCTGCGGTTGGCTTCCTCAACGGCGTGCTTGGAGGCCTGACCGGCTTAGCAGGCATACTGGTGACGATCTGGTGCGGCCTGCGCGGCTGGTCCAAGGACCTTCAACGCACGATATTCCAGCCCGTTGCCGTTACGACCTTCCTCATGTCAGCGCTCTGGCTTGGAGGAAAGGGAACGGTGATCAGCGAGACCGTTAAACTCTTCGTGATGGGTTTGCCGTGCTTGCTACTCGGAACATGGTTTGGGCTGAGACTGTTTGACTACATTGACGAAGCGATGTTCCGAAAGATCGTCCTCGCTTTGTTGCTGATTTCGGGAGTCTTGCTGGTTATCTGACAGCCGATTGACAGCAGCGACGGCAATCGGTTTATTCGATCTATGGGGGCGTGCGATCCCCCCACGAGGCGACATGCCCAAGAATCGCGTCCG
>NZ_JBVBEF010000377.1:0-475 GCF_055456055.1 Bradyrhizobium sp. LeoB3 | reverse complement strand
CGATCGCGGACGCGGTGCAGCGCCTGAAGGTCGAGCTGATCGGCGGTCTTGGTCGCGACGAACTTCATGGTCGGGCGCTGGACAGCCTCGGCGATGGCTTCCGCATCTCGGAAGTCATTCTTCTGCCCCTTCGAATAGGGGCGCACGTATTTCGCCGGCATCAGGCGGGCGTCGTGGCCAAGCATTTGGAGCTTGCGGCTGAGATGATGCGCGCCGACGCAAGCCTCCATCCCGATCAAGCACGGCGGCAGGTTGGCGAGCCGCGTTTCCACCTGGCCGCGTGACCACTTCTGTCGCAGCACGATGGCACCGCGGTGATCATGACCCACGAGGTGGAACGAGTTCTTGCCGATATCGATGCCGATCACGGCGATCGCTGCGTTGAGCTTCTGAGACATGGTGTGCTCCTTGTCTTGAGCGCCCCTTGCCAGCTTCTCGCACTGGCAGGGCCGGAGCACGGCCGGACCATTCCATT
>NZ_JBVBEF010000376.1:0-479 GCF_055456055.1 Bradyrhizobium sp. LeoB3 | reverse complement strand
GATCTTCGCAATCACCGGACTTACCATGACCGCTCCAGCCTCTCAGGCTTTTGCAGAACCTTCCGCACACTACCCTCGTGGATCCACTCTGGACGGTCAGGCACCTTTGTTCCCTTGATCGGGATGCAGGGAAGGTACTTCGGTTTAAGCATGCCTCGGAGATAGGTATCCGGTGCGGGGAATGCGAATCTAGGATAGCGCCACAAGAGGGAGAGCCAACTGCACGCCTATCGGCCGGCCGGTGTGGGTCTCGATGAACTCTCGTAGCGCCTCGGAGATCTCGCAGCCTTCCTGGTCGACGCGCCGGGCCAGCTCAAGCGCAATGTCCTCGGAGGCGTCGCGCGACCAGCCCTCGACCGGATTGAACGCTACGACGCGCAGCGGCTGCTCGTACTGACCGGAAATGTATGGTCCGGCCGCGCGTTGCAAGCGGTTTCGTCAACCTGGCAGATGCGGTCTTGCATCAATGTATCCGGCCT
>NZ_JBVBEF010000375.1:0-488 GCF_055456055.1 Bradyrhizobium sp. LeoB3 | reverse complement strand
CGGATCGTCATGTCTTCGATCATGCGCCGGCGCAACGGGCTCATTGCCTCGTCGATCATGGGGATGCTCCTGCCTTGGGTGAGGTTGTTGCAACCCCTCAATCTCAAGACAGGACGCCCCTTGGCGCTATCGGCTTGGCCACCCTGCTTGCCGCAGCGGCCTACCGCGCGAGCGGTTTAGTCCTGTGACCCGTTGCGGAAGTGGTCGGCTTTAGGGGCGCGCTCCCTAAACCTTCGTATCATTCCCTGGCCGCTTTGGATGGCAGGCGCATTACCTACGTTCAATTGAGCGGCTGACCGCGATCGTCCTAGGCTGCACGCGTAGGAAAAGCGCACAGGCCCATGCAGTGCGACGGTGGAAAAGGATGATCGACGAACAGCGACGATAGTACCAAGAGGAGACTACGATGCTCCATTGCTCCGATAATCTTAGATCTGGCAGTGCCACGCGATGCGCAGTGTGTGATGGCAAGTTTGGTCTCGTCCGGC
>NZ_JBVBEF010000374.1:0-501 GCF_055456055.1 Bradyrhizobium sp. LeoB3 | reverse complement strand
AGGACAGAAGTACCAAGACTCACTTGCGATTACCCTCGGACCCGGACCGGGATTGAAACCGCACATCGTTCGATGACATTGAAAACCGTCACAAGCATCATAACCCATGAATGCAATTTCAGGGGCGGGATAACCTGAACAATACACTTTCGTTCCAGTCCAGCATTTGCCACCGTCGCCCCCGTTTGGATCACTCGTCACGTATGTCATTCCCAGATCAGTGCAGTCTGCTGGCGCCCCAAAGCAAAATGGGGCTGTCCCGATCCACATCCCTGGCTCCGCAAATGCATCCCCGCTTAGCAAGACAGCGGTTACTGCGAAGACTATCCTGAATAGGATCATAGAAGCCTTCCTATCTGTGGCAGACGTGGAGGCGGCTCCAGGGTGGATACCCTGACCCACCGCAGAAGATATTTGAGCAACCAGAGACGCGTGTAAAGAAAGATCCGCATGTCGCACGACTTGCCAGTGGTCAGTCGCGCTCATTGCTTTCCTTTTCCT
>NZ_JBVBEF010000373.1:0-505 GCF_055456055.1 Bradyrhizobium sp. LeoB3 | reverse complement strand
TCTTGGCGGCTTCGATCCAAGATTTGAGGCCATAGCGCTCCCAGCACTTCACCCTGACCAGCACCACCCATGCGGCTTGGACGAACAGCGCGCGTAGGTAGCGATTGCCGCGCCTTGATATCTTGCCCAGGATCGTGCGGTCGCCGGTCGAGATCTGCTTCGGCACCAGTCCAAGCCAGGCGCCGAAGTCGCGGCCTTTCGAGAACACGTCTCCAGTGCCGATCGCGGCCACCATGGCGCTTGAGATGAGCGGGCCAATGCCGGGCACCGTCATCAGTCGCTCGCAGGCCTGATCTTGATGGGCCAGCGTTTCGATCTCGCTCGACAGCCCCTCGATACGTGCATCCAGCCGGCGCCAGTCGCCCGCCAGATCCTCGATGATGCGCAACATGCGAGGCGAGAGCACATCGGTGCGCGTCGCGAGGATACCCGGCAACTCGCACCGCAGGGAGTGCAGGCCTTGGCGTACGGCGATGCCCCGCTCCAGCAGGAACGCACGGATCTG
>NZ_JBVBEF010000372.1:0-507 GCF_055456055.1 Bradyrhizobium sp. LeoB3 | reverse complement strand
CAGGCGAAGGAGACGGCTGCGAAGAAGCCGACGAGCAGGCAACAGCGAAAGTTGGCCTGACGCCAGAGGAGGAGAGCCTTATGGACATGAAAGAAGCCTCGGCAATGACGGAAGCTTCCGGACTGATCAACGAGGACGGCGTCGCGCAGACTTCGGAAGCGCGTCGGCGACCGCCTCAGTCGCCTGCACAGGATGCCGCGATGCGCTGGGCTGATCGGCTGCGCGAGATCACCGTGAAGGCTCCGTTGCAGTCGCTCTTCGCTGCCTTCCTGCTTGGGGTCTGGGTCGCTCGGCGGCGCTAGGAGCTGCGCGAGCCTGCACGCCTCATGGTCAGGAAGCTCAAGACATTTCAGACGTCGCTCGGTTTCTTCGACCTGGCGGTAGCGGCGCCGTCGATGAAAGCCGCGCTGGAAGCCTGGGGAGCCGACAGCAATCTCTTTCATCAGGGGGCGGCCAAGGAGAGCGAGGATCCGAACGTCGTCGCCGCAACCATGGCGGCGCCGGGCG
>NZ_JBVBEF010000371.1:0-509 GCF_055456055.1 Bradyrhizobium sp. LeoB3 | reverse complement strand
GATGCGCGGCTCACCGAGCAGATCATGGCGGCGCTCTATCTCAACCATCCCTATGGCCGTCCGGTGATCGGCTGGCATCAGGAAATCGAAAAGCTCGACCGCGAGGACGCGCTCGCCTTCTACAAGCGCTTTTATGCGCCGAACAACGCGATCCTGATCATCGCCGGCGACGTCGACGCCAATGAGATCCGCCCGATGGTGGAGAAGAATTTCGCCGACATCCCCGCGCAATCCTCGATCCCCGCAAAACGGCTGCGTCCGCAGGAACCGACGCCGGTCTCGCCGCGCACGGTGACGCTGGCCGATCCGCGCGTCGAGCAGCCGACCATGCGCCGCTATTACCTCGTCCCGTCGGCGGCCACGGCGGCGGTGGGCGAAAGCCCCGCGCTCGACGTGCTCGCGCAACTGATGGGCGGCGGCGCCAATTCCTATCTCTACCGCTCGCTGGTGATCGACCGTCAGCTCGCGATCTCGACCGGCGCCAATTACCAGGGCACCGCGCTCGACCC
>NZ_JBVBEF010000370.1:0-512 GCF_055456055.1 Bradyrhizobium sp. LeoB3 | reverse complement strand
GGTAGTGTGCGGAAGGTTCTGCAAAAGCCTGAGAGGCTGGAGCGGTCATGGTAAGTCCGGTGATTGCGAAGATCACCGCTCATAGAGGAGCTTGGACCCGCCATGACCGTGACGAAGATTAGGACGGACGTCTCTGCAGTCAAAGAGTTGTTGAGGTCGGACAAGGAGTTCCTGAAGCCGCTGATCCAGGGTGCGGTGCAGGAAATTCTCGAAGCCGAGATGACGGAGACGCTGGGTGCGGAGAAAGGCGAGCGCAGCGAGGGACGGCTTGGCTATCGCTCCGGCTACTATCCCCGCTCGCTGATCACCCGGGTCGGCAAGATCGAGCTGAAGGTGCCGCAGGACCGTCAGGGGCGGTTCTCGACCGAGCTGTTCGAGCGCTACCAGCGCTCGGAGAAGGCGCTGGTAGCGGCCTTGGCCGAGATGTACGTGCAAGGCGTCTCGACGCGGAAGGTCAAGCAAGTCACCGAAGAACTTGTGGGGCATGCGTTCTCGGCCTCGGCGATCAGCGC
>NZ_JBVBEF010000369.1:0-519 GCF_055456055.1 Bradyrhizobium sp. LeoB3 | reverse complement strand
GTCGAGGTTGCAGCTTGAAGCTGAGAACGCGGCGCTTCGACATCAGTTGATGGTCTTGCGGCGGAGGCTGCAGGGTCGCGTCCGGCTCACGAACCATGATCGCTGGTTCTTTGTCCAGCTGTATCGTTGGTTTCCATCAATCTCGTCCGTCCTCACCATCGTCCGGCCCGAGACCCTCGTGCGTTGGCACAGGACTGGTTTTCGCTGCTACTGGCGTTGGAAGTCACGATCTTCGGGCGGCCGACCGCAGATCGACACCGAGCTGCGCGTGTTGATCCGGCGGATCAGCATCGAAAATCCGCTTTGGGGCGCGCCGCGCATCCACGGCGAACTGCTGAAGCTCGGGTGGTCGCGCAGTCGAGCGTCGCTAAGTACATGGTCAGGCGACGCGGGCCGCCCAGCCAGGGATGGCGGACGTTCTTGCGCAGCCACGCGCCGGACATTGCCGCCATGGACTTGTTCGTCGTTCCAACGATCGGTTTCGAGCTGCTCTATGCTCTCGTCATCGTCCGGCTCGAT
>NZ_JBVBEF010000368.1:0-531 GCF_055456055.1 Bradyrhizobium sp. LeoB3 | reverse complement strand
CGCTGATGACGTGGCCGAGCGCCTCAATGAGGACGAAGCCCGCCGCGAAGAAGATAAGTGGGCCTGATCTTCCGTCGTCGATGGACGACGGGCGGCCGCGTGCGATCAGTCATCGATCAGCGTGCCGATCAACTCGAGGAGCGCTCGGTGTTCTGGCCCATTAGCTCCGTCTCGAAGAAATTTACCTATGGCCGTGTCGGACACCTGTCCTCCAGAGCTTAGATTCGGCTGATGCCTTACGACGGGCATCTTGGAAGTCGGATCGCGCGCCAGGAACCAGGTGTCCCCGTTGCTGCTTTCGTACAAGATTCGTTCCGTCATGGAGATGTAATCGGACCCACGGCGTTCCGTTCCTCTCTGGGGTGGGCATAAGCAAACTTTTATGCGGCGAGCCTATCTTCCTTGTCGGGGCCGCGCATGACGATCTTGAGCGTGGCATCCGGCAGCGGTCGTTGCAGGGCCTTGGCCTCATCCCAAGGGGCGCGCAGCCAGACATCGCGCTCCTCATCTGTCGTCAGGATCACCGGCATC
>NZ_JBVBEF010000367.1:0-533 GCF_055456055.1 Bradyrhizobium sp. LeoB3 | reverse complement strand
TGTCCGGCGAAGTGGTGATGAAAATGTCTTCGTTGTCGCCTTCGATTTTACATTTCAGCACGTCGCCAAGCGAGGGCGTTGATGCAAGCATTTGAGCGCCAACAAAACTGGCGACTAGTGCCACGAGAATTGAATGTTTATTCTGCGATTTTGATCCGATTTACAATCGCAAATCGGCGACAGTTGGCGACTATTCACAGGCCCTGTTGGCCCGAACCAATCCGGCTGCGGAGCTACGTCGCTACCGGGTACCGATTTTTCTGAGTATCCTTCGAGAGACAGGTTTCCAACTCACGTAGCTGTAGAGCCCGGCCCACGAATGGACCTGAGTACCGCACTTACGGCAGTTAAATTCGCCGGGCTGCTGGCCCGGCTGCTGTTGCTGGCACGCCGCATAGACCGTAACGCAGCGCGGACAGGAGAAATGGACGATCAGCTGGGCATCATTGCTCATTCTCAAATGATGTACCGTGATTCGGCACTTTCCCAGCGCGAGAGATTCGCATTTAACGTTTTCCACGACTATCTGTCTG
>NZ_JBVBEF010000366.1:0-533 GCF_055456055.1 Bradyrhizobium sp. LeoB3 | reverse complement strand
GGGTTTGAGCGTCGACGATATCAGGAGCTGGCCCGAGCGCATCCGCGCCGTCACCGCCGAACAGGTCCGCGAAGCCGCGCAAAACTGGCTCGACAAGAAGCGTTCCGTGACCGGTTATTTGATCAAGGATACTGCGCCCAAACGCGAGGAGAAGCGCTCGTGACTTATTCTCTCACTCGGCGTTCGGTCCTCGTCGGCGGCAGCGCGCTCGCGCTGACGACGATGCTCGCATCGCGCCCGTCGCAGGCTGCAACCAAGATTCAGCGTCTCGTATCCCCCGGCGGCATCGAGGCTTGGTTCGTGCAGGATTCGACCGTGCCGCTGATCGCGATGGAATATGCCTTCGGCGGCGGCGCCAGCCAGGATCCCGCCGCCAAGCCCGGCGTCGGCAATCTGGTCGGCGACCTGCTCGACGAAGGTTCCGGCGATCTCGATTCCAAGACCTTCCACGAGCGGCTCGATCGCCGCGCCATCGAATTGAGCTTTTCCTCGCAGCGCGACAATTTCCGCGGCTCGCTGCGCATGCTCAAGGA
>NZ_JBVBEF010000365.1:0-538 GCF_055456055.1 Bradyrhizobium sp. LeoB3 | reverse complement strand
GACCTTTATGAGCGGGTGAAAGTCGGAGCGAAAGTGATCGTGCTTCCGGCAACCGCTGCCCGTCGACCATCCCAGGGCGCGCCGCCCGACGCCGCTTTCCGATCGCCGGACCCGGCATCGCCGTCGAACCGGTCCTTGGCAACCAACGCGCAGATGCTGTCATCTGGACCGAAGATCGCTGAGGCCCAATAACTCAGTCCTCCGTCCTCGGTCTGCAACTGATGACAAGGAGGTAATTCAAGTCCTCGCGTCGAGGTCGGCTTCAAGCCCATCGCCGCCGTTGACGCGGTATAGCTAGAAGTCCGTTCACAGGAACAGACCGGAAAGCCTGCGACCGAGAGGCAACAAAGGTTATTGACCCTTCGCGACATATTCCACCGCGACGCATCTTCGGTCGCTGACGGGGCACGGCGGAAATCGACAAGCTGACGTCTATTGCAGAGGGCGACGCTCGTGACCCAAATGTATGGTCCGGCCGTGCGTAGCAAGAAGATTTCGACGATCCGGTAGATGCGGTCTTGCATCAATGTATCCGGCC
>NZ_JBVBEF010000364.1:0-540 GCF_055456055.1 Bradyrhizobium sp. LeoB3 | reverse complement strand
GGCTGAAGTACAAGGCGGCGCTGAGCGTGGCCTATGGCGCCGGCCTGCGCGCTGCCGAGGTGGTTTCGCTCAAGGTCTCCGACATCGACAGCAGGCGCATGATCATCCGCGTCGAGCAGGGCAAGGGCGGCAAGGACCGTAACGTCATGCTCTCCCCACACCTGCTCGAGCTGCTGCGGAGCTGGTGGAAGGCGTCGCGGCCACAGGGCTGGCTGTTCCCGGGCCGCGATCCGGCCCAGCCGATGACCACGCGCCAGCTCAATCGCGCCTGCCATGCCGCCGCCCAGATGGCGGAGATCAACAAGCGTGTCTCGCTGCACACCTTGCGGCATAGCTTCGCCACCCATCTACTCGAGCAGAACATCGACGTGCGCGTGATCCAGGTGCTGCTCGGTCACGCCAAGCTCGATACGACGGCGCTCTATACCCGCGTCGCCACCAAGACGATCAGCGAGGTCATGAGTCCGCTGGAGCACATCGCGCTCAAGCTCAAAGAGACCCGGCCGCCCGACTGACGCGGGCAGGCGTGTCTCGTCCAGC
>NZ_JBVBEF010000363.1:0-553 GCF_055456055.1 Bradyrhizobium sp. LeoB3 | reverse complement strand
GCCGGTCGCGGCCAAGCGCGGTTAGACGTACGAGCCCAAAGTGCCCGTAAAGGTGCGAGAGTGGATAGGTCCCGCCCTTGCATCGCCTGACCTTGTGCTTGATGCGCAACCACCGGCGCAACCGCACAGCGGTGTAGTTGTCGATCGCCCGATACGCTTTGGTGACGGTGCCTACATTGAAGTAGTTCGCCCATCCGCGCAGCGTGCGGTTCAACTTCGCCACCAACTCTGTGGTGTCTTGCCCTAACCCGGTTCGAGCCGTCAGCGCATGAAGGGTTTCCACCATGCGCTTGATGCTTTTCTTCGATGGCCGGTACCCCAGGCGCGCCTGGCCGGTTCTCGCTGAGTACATCCGTCCGAACGAGTATCCCAGGAAGTCGAACTCTCCTTCCGGCGCCTTGCAGATTCGTGTCTTGTCCTCGTTGACCGTCAGCTTCAACTTTCCCATGATCTCGCGCAGTCGCGACAAGGCCTCTTCGGCTTTGCCCCGCCGGCATAGGATCACGAGATCGTCGGCGTAGGTCACGATGCGAGTGCCGAGGCTTCGCTCGAG
>NZ_JBVBEF010000362.1:0-565 GCF_055456055.1 Bradyrhizobium sp. LeoB3 | reverse complement strand
CGGCGGGGATGAAGCTGGTGGAGCAGCCCGAGCCGCAGGCAGCGATAAACGACGTCGTCGTTCAGGTTCATGCGTCGGGATTCACCTGGGATGAGCTGACGTGGCCCTCGACCTGGACCGATCGCCTCGGCCGTGACCGGGCGCCGGTGATTCCCGGGCAAGAGCTGGCCGGAGTGGTCACCGCCCTTGGCTATGGCACGAGGGGGCTGTCGGTGGGACAGCGGGTGTTCGGCCTCACGGACTCGTATCGCGGCGGCACGCTGGCCGAGTATGTGGCAGTCGAGGCACGCAACCTCGCGCCGCTGCCGAGCGATGTCGACTTCACAGTGGCCGCGAGCGTGGCGATGCCGGGCCTGACGGCGTGGCAGGGACTGTTCGAGCACGGCCACCTTCAGGCGGGGCAGAGCGTCCTCGTGCACGGCGCGGCCGGCGCCGTCGGTTCGATGGTGACCCAGCTCGCACGAGAGGCGGGCGCCTACGTCATCGGCACCGGACGCGCCGCCCACCGTCAGACGGCGCTCGACTTCGGCGCGCAGGAGTTCGTCGCTCTCGAGAACGACGCCCT
>NZ_JBVBEF010000361.1:0-568 GCF_055456055.1 Bradyrhizobium sp. LeoB3 | reverse complement strand
CTTGGAGGCTTTCGGACGCCGGCCGCCGAATACGCCGCGCCCTCCCTCAAGCGGCCGGCATCCGAAACCCTTCACATCACCGGACTCCTTCATCGCAGTAATTGTCCTCTTCGATTACGTTGCCGGGCGCCTGACGAGCAGTGCTGGAACGAGATCAGGCGTCGCCGACAGTTATTTTGCCCGCGCGTGCTGGTCGAACACCCTCAGCACGGCAAGTGTCATAGCCTCAACACCGGTTTCAATGGTCGGCTTCGGCACCGGCGCGAATAAGGGCGAGTTGGTTGCCCCGGCCATTGCAGGCCGTCGCCCTCGCGGGCCGCGGCGACACGCTCCGGCTCATAGACGCCGGAAGAACATCGAGGGCACGCCAGCCCGCATCTCGGCAGCCAATTTAGCCGCGGTCTTCTCTTAAACCGGACGTAACAGCGGACATCGCTCTGCGTAATCCGCTGCCCCCTATGCCGCTACGGCAAAAAACCGGAAACCGGCTACCGCGAGGTTGTCGGGAGATACCTGAACCGGCTCGCTAACCGTCTCTGACTCTGCCAACAGAAGGCAGGTCGGACAG
>NZ_JBVBEF010000360.1:0-580 GCF_055456055.1 Bradyrhizobium sp. LeoB3 | reverse complement strand
GCGAGCGACGGCGGCTCCGAGGGGATGGCTTGGCCGGACCCCATGATCAATTTTGCTGAACTTGACGCACAGAACTTGCAACCAGCACCCGGCTTTCCCTGCGCCCTCTGATATCGAGGAGGGTGGAAAGTGACGCAAAGCTCGGGCGGAAGCCGCCGCGAGAATGCGGATTCACATCCCCCTCCGCTGTTTGAAATTTGAATCAGAACCTCACCCTGCGTCATTGCGAGCGTAGCGAAGCAATCCATCTCGCCACTTGCGGACGCATGGATTGCTTTGCTGCGCTCGCAATGACGAAAGTGGAGATGGCGTGCGACACAACGCTTTCTCGGTGCCGGTTGATGCACCCTCGCCCCTTGTGGGAGAGGGCTACTCCGGTGCCGACGGCAGATTCGCTCGGGTGAGGGGTCTCTCTCCACGAGCACTGTCGCCTGGGGAGACAACCCCTCATCCGTCGCGCATTTCATGCGCGACACCTTCTCCCACAAGGGGAGAAGGGGCGGACGGTCCTGACCGGCTACATGGGTAACAGAATAGACCGACGACATGGGTAACAGGTCAACTGGTCGGCAAGGAGGAC
>NZ_JBVBEF010000359.1:0-601 GCF_055456055.1 Bradyrhizobium sp. LeoB3 | reverse complement strand
CGCTCCAGTAGGAACGCACGGATCTGATTGATGGCGCCGGTACGCTGACCGACCAATCGATCGCGGACGCGGTGCAGCGCCTGAAGGTCGAGCTGATCGGCGGTCTTGGTCGCGACGAACTTCATGGTCGGGCGTTGGACAGCCTCGGCGATCGCTTCCGCATCTCGGAAGTCATTCTTCTGCCCCTTCGAATACGGCCGCACGTATTTCGCCGGCATCAGGTGGGCGTCGTGGCCAAGCATTTGGAGCTTGCGGCTGAGATGATGCGCGCCGACGCAGGCTTCCATCCCGATCAGGCACGGCGGCAGGTTGGCAAGTCGCGCCTCGACCTGGCCACGCGACCATTTTTGCCGGAGTACGATCGCACCACGCCGATCGTGCCCTATGACGTGAAACGAGTTCTTGCCGATATCAATGCCGACCACGGCGATTGTGCTGCTAGATTTCTGAGACATGGCGTGCTCCTTTTCGGTGCCCCGAACCAGCTTCGATCACTGGCGGGGCTGGAGTACGGCCGGACCATCCCATTCTGATGTCCCCAGTCAAGTACACAGCGCATGGTTTCCCGTCTCCACGAGGACTCATCGTGAAGTTCTTGCTC
>NZ_JBVBEF010000358.1:0-602 GCF_055456055.1 Bradyrhizobium sp. LeoB3 | reverse complement strand
GCGATGATGTCGCCATCGCCGGCGAGCAGCGACTTGGTCGAGCACATCTCCGCGCACATCGGCAATTTGCCCTCGCCGAACCGGTTCGAGCCGTATTTGGCGAATTCCGCCGCGCTCCCTGGTGCCTCTGGTCCGCCGCCGCCGGCGCAATAGGTGCATTTGTCCATCTTGCCGCGGGTACCGAAATTACCGACTTGCGGATATTGCGGCGCGCCAAACGGGCAGGCGTAGAAGCAATAGCCGCAACCGATGCACTGATCCTTGTTGTGCAAGACAACGCCGTCCTCGGTCGGAAAGATGCAGTTCACCGGGCAGACCGACGCGCAAGGCGGGTCCGTGCAATGCATGCAGGCCATCGAGACCGAACGCTCGCCCGGCTTGCCGTCATTGATGGTGACGACGCGGCGGCGGTTGATGCCCCAGGGCACCTCGTTCTCGTTCTTGCACGCGGTGACACAGGCGTTGCAGTCGATGCAGCGGTCCGCATCACAAAGGAATTTCATGCGTGCCATCGTCTCTTCCCCTTACGCGGCCCTGATCTGGCAAAGCGTCGCCTTCGGCTCCTGCATGCCGGTTGCTGGGTCGTAGCCATAGGTCGTCAG
>NZ_JBVBEF010000357.1:0-602 GCF_055456055.1 Bradyrhizobium sp. LeoB3 | reverse complement strand
GTAAGCGTCGTTCTCAGGCCACGGCTTTGAGGGCTTGAGCGCGGTAGGCCCAGGGCAGTAGCTGGTCGATGTCGCGGTTTGGATGCCCGTTGACGATCCTGGTCAGGACGTCGGTGAGATAGGCGAGCGGATCGACGTCGTTGAGCTTGCAAGTCTCGACCAGGGACGCGACGACAGCCCAGTGTTCGGCACCGCCGTCGGATCCGGCAAACAGCGCGTTCTTGCGACTGAGCTTGATGCCACGGATTGATCGTTCGACAGTATTGTTGTCGAGTTCGATGCGGCCGTCATCGATGAAGCGCGTTAAGCCTTGCCAGCGCGAGAGGGCGTAGCGGATGGCCTCGGCGAGCTTGATCTTCTGGCTGATGAGAGCCAGCTTGGCGCGCAGCCATACCTCGAAGGCATCGGCCAGTGGTCGGCTCCTCTGCTGCCGCACGAGGCGACGCTCCTCCGCGCTGCGGCCGCGGATCTCCTTCTCGATCCCATAGAATGCGGCGATGTGCTTCAGCGCCTCGCCCGCGATCGGAGCGGGGCCGGCTGTCGCGAGTTCGTAGAAGTTGCGCCGCATGTGCACCCAGCAGAAGGCGAGCTCGACCTCGCCA
>NZ_JBVBEF010000356.1:0-608 GCF_055456055.1 Bradyrhizobium sp. LeoB3 | reverse complement strand
CTCGATCGCCGCGCCATCGAATTGAGCTTTTCCTCGCAGCGCGACAATTTCCGCGGCTCGCTGCGCATGCTCAAGGACAACAAGGACGAGGCCTTCGACCTCTTGCGCACGGCGCTGACGTCGCCGCGCTTCGAGCCGAGCGATGTCGAGCGCATCCGCGCGCAGGTGCTGTCCAACCTGCGCCGAGAATCCACCAACCCGAGTTCGCTTGCAGGCCGCAAGTTCCTCGAAGTCGCGTTCGGCGACCATCCCTACGGCCGGGGAGCCCAGGGCACGCTCGAGAGCGTGCCGACGATCGAGATCGCCGAGCTTAAGGACTATGTCCGCCGCGTCCTCGCCAAGGACACGCTCAAGGTCGCCGTGGTCGGCGATGTCGATCCGGACACGCTCGGCAAATTGCTCGACAAGTCCTTTGGTGGGCTGCCGGCCAAGGCCACGCTCACGCCGGTCGCCGACGTCGTCGCGGCCAAGCCGCCGCAGCGCACCCTCATTCCGCTCGACGTACCGCAAACGGTCGTGACCTTCGGTGGCCCCGGCATCCGCCGCCACGAGCCGGACTTCATGCCGGGCTACGTCGTCAACCACATCCTCGGCGGCGGCGGATTGTC
>NZ_JBVBEF010000355.1:0-612 GCF_055456055.1 Bradyrhizobium sp. LeoB3 | reverse complement strand
TCCGCTGGAGCACATCGCGCTCAAGCTCAAAGAGACCCGGCCGCCCGACTGACGCGGGCAGGCGTGTCTCGTCCAGCTCTGGAGGTTGCGGATATCTTCCGCAACCATGGCCCGGCATGGCGTCAGACCCATGCCGGCCATATCAGCCTCGACCAGCTCAAGGTGATGTCGGCCATTGAGCGCTGCCGCACAGCAGCCCTCGGCGGCCATGTCGCGCGCTGCGAGGACTGCGCCTACACATCCATCGCCTACAACTCCTGCCGCAATCGGCACTGCCCGAAGTGCCAGGGCGCCGCGGCCAAGCAGTGGCTCGCCGACCGCGAAGCCGAGCTGCTGCCGGTGCCGTATTATCACGTCGTGTTCACGCTGCCGGCTCGGATCGCCGACATCGCCTACCGGAACAGAGCTGCCATCTACGATCTCCTGTTCAAGGTCTCGGCCGAGACGATGCTGACCATCGCTGCCGACCCGAAGCATCTGGGAGCCCGGATCGGCATTACGTCCGTGCTGCACACCTGGGGCTCGGCCATGACCCACCATCCGCATGTGCACATGATCGTGCCGGGCGGTGGCATCTCGCCCGATAGCCAGCGCTGGGTGTCCTGCCGGCCC
>NZ_JBVBEF010000354.1:0-617 GCF_055456055.1 Bradyrhizobium sp. LeoB3 | reverse complement strand
TGGGTCAAAAGCGCCGATTGGAAGGTCGACCAGTCACTTCCGATCTACCCCGATAAGCAGACGATTTCCGATCGTGCGCGGACTTCGCAGTCGGGCCATTTCCGGACTTCGCAGCAACGAAGGTCCAATTCCGCGATCATCACCGGGTACTGCCGGCGCCGGGGATAGCGCGACTAAGAGCACCTTTACAATAATCGTCCAGCTTGGCGGCAGCAGACCTCAGGCAAGACTCGAGGCGGCCCTGTCCGGGTTCGACGCTGGCACACTCTCGGTTGAGCCGCTCCCTGCATGTCTTGTCAACCGCACTAAGCCTAGCAAGTGCCAAGAGGCACGCATCTGAAAGTTCCTGGATGTGCTCTCGAAAACAGGCGCGGAGACTGTCTCGACCTGGCTGTATTCCGGCGCACAACCTCATCTCGTCCGCTGTGCAGGGTCCTACTGGCTTTTGCGCAGTCGCACTCGACGCCAACAGCATGAGGGCGACGCAAATCATCAGAGTGATCTTTATCATCGACGATTTCATCCTTGGGCGGCACCGCGGCTTCGTGTGCTCTCCGACATCGAGTTTCCGGAGGCGGCCGACGACTTGTGTTGATTTAGATCAACTCTTGCCCGCT
>NZ_JBVBEF010000353.1:0-628 GCF_055456055.1 Bradyrhizobium sp. LeoB3 | reverse complement strand
ATCACTGAACAAGCATGTGCTCCATGGCGTCCGGCCCGCCAAGCCCGGGACGCCTCAGCGACAAGATTAAGGGAAAGGCCGCCGCCGGGCTGAGAGCGGCGATGGCTTTTGCATTACGCGCTCAGACGGCCGCAACTTACCGCCGCATGGCGTGAAGGAAACGGTCAGCGGGCGCGCCGACGCCATCAATTTGATGACGTTCCCGTTTGCGCAATTCATCGACTAGACGTTCGAGGTAGGGCGGCAAAGGCGAGGCTTCGAGAGATAAGTACTGTTGCAACCTGTCACCCACCTCGTCACAGATCGACCGGGCAGTCTTATGGTCGAGGTGGTCCGATGTTCGACTGGTCGGTTCCATATCGCGACCTTTCGATTGGGCCCCACGATTTACTTAAGTAAAAGAGCGAGAAAATGTTTCCCATAACTTCGAAGGATGCCGATAGTTCCATCCAATGGAACGAAGCACTGCCCATATCGAACCTGAGTTGGGTGCAGCCTTTCATAGCGCAGCATTTCATAGCCTTCGCGATGCGCGTCAGACTGATTGCCATCGTCAGCGCTGATGCCAGCAGCCCGCCGAGTTAGTGAAACTCTAGGCGCTTTCAACACGTTCAGAATGTCCGTTCCG
>NZ_JBVBEF010000352.1:0-630 GCF_055456055.1 Bradyrhizobium sp. LeoB3 | reverse complement strand
GGCATCAGTGCCGACGCGGCCGAAACCGCGGAATTTCGTGTTCGGCAGCGCGCGCTTGTCCTGCGGATCGGCGAAGCCACCCTGGCTGTCGGCCTGCCAGAGTTCCAACATGCAGTCCGGCACCGGCTGGCCATCTCCATCGAGCACGCGACCTTCGATGCGAATCCGTTCGCCTGAGGCATCGGGCGTCACTAGATTGCCGGTAAAGGCGTCGTTCCAGTCGTATTGGCCGTTTGGCGTCAGACCATATTTGAAGTACGGGCCGACCGTCTGCGAGGGCGTGATACCTTTGTCTTTGTCTTGCAATTAACCGTTCTCCATGGGTGTGGCGTTCCTGCCGCGCAGCACGATATCGAAGCGGTAGCACAGCGCCCATTCCGGCTGAGTGTTCTCCAGATCAAAGGACGAGACAATCCGCGCACGCGCTTCCTCGTTCGGCACCGAATTGAAGATCGGGTCGAACGCAAACAAGGGATCGCCCGGGAAATACATCTGCGTCACCAGGCGCGAGATGAATGAATGCCCGAACACCGAGAAGTGGATGTGGGCCGGGCGCCAGGCGTTGTAGTGATTGCCCCAAGGGTAAGCGCCGGGTTTGATGGTGACGAATTTGTAGTAGCCGGACGCGTC
>NZ_JBVBEF010000351.1:0-630 GCF_055456055.1 Bradyrhizobium sp. LeoB3 | reverse complement strand
GACGCGTCCGGCTACTACAAATTCGTCACCATCAAACCCGGCGCTTACCCTTGGGGCAATCACTACAACGCCTGGCGGCCGGCCCACATCCACCTCTCCGTGTTCGGCCGTTCCTTCATCTCGCGGCTCGTCACGCAGATGTATTTCCCTGGCGATCCCTTGTTTGCGTTCGACCCGATCTTCAATTCGGTGCCGAACGAGGAAGCGCGTGCGCGAATGGTCTCGTCCTTTGATCTGGAGAACACACAGCCGGAATGGGCGCTATGCTACCGCTTCAATATCGTGCTGCGCGGCAGGAGCGCCACACCCATGGAGAACGGTTAATTGCAAGACAAAGACAAAGGTATCACGCCCTCGCAGACGGTCGGCCCGTTCTTCGAATATGGTCTGACGCCGAACGGCCAACGCGACTGGAACAAGGCCTTTGCCGGCAATCTAGTGACGCCCGATGCCTCAGGCGAACGGGTTCGCATCGAAGGTCGCGTGTTCGATGGCGATGGCCAGCCGGTGCCGGACTGCATGTTGGAAGTCTGGCAGGCCGACAGCCAGGGTCGCTTCGCCGATCCGCAGGACAAGCGCGCGCTGCCGAACACGAAATTCCGCGGTTTCGGCCGCGTCGGCACTGATGCC
>NZ_JBVBEF010000350.1:0-641 GCF_055456055.1 Bradyrhizobium sp. LeoB3 | reverse complement strand
GCGTGCTCGTCAGTCACACGCTTCACGTCCACCGCATCTCACCGCAACGTTCGTGACGATCGCGAGCCGCCCCTCATCCGCCGTGAGATGCGCGGAGTTAAATCACTGATTTGCCCGACGGCGAAAGCGGAATATTTTTCGCTGATAGTCTGGACAGACTTTTGGTGATTTGCCCGTCGGGTTATCTTGTCGCAGTCGTTGCAGTCAGTGAAGCCGTTCACGACAGCAACACCAGCTTGGCTCCACGAGGTTTCCGATGCCGCTCAACACCGACAAGATCGACGACGCAGCGCTGGCGCTGCTCTATCTGACCCTGCACGACGACTATCGGGCATGGAAGGGTTTCGATTGGGATGTGCTCGGCCGGCTCCACGAGAAAGGCATGATCCATGATCCCGTGGGCAAGACCAAGTCTGTCGTGTTCACCCACGAAGGACGTGATCGGGCAAAGCAGCTCTTCGAGACGATGTTCAAGGAATGAAGGACTTCGCCGCGCTCTCGTAGGGTGGGTTAGCGCAGCGTAACCCACCGAGCCTGCGGGAAGAAAGATGGTGGGCGCTAACTCACCCTACGAGACTGTGAATCTTTTTATATCGGGCGCGTGGCAGCTGTGATTCTCTTCGCGGATTGATTTGCAGGAG
>NZ_JBVBEF010000349.1:0-643 GCF_055456055.1 Bradyrhizobium sp. LeoB3 | reverse complement strand
CGTTACGAAATCCCTCTGCAACTAGGCCGATACCGAGACCCGTCGCAACGAAGAATCCCAAAGGTAGAAGATGGGCAATCCACGGTGCAGCGGGCGCGGCGTACACCGCATATAGCGTGGCGAGTGCCGTGCCGAAAAATGAGCTAGCGCGATCGAACAGAAGGCCACATAGAAAGATCCCGGGAAGAAGGAAGAACAATCCGCCGAAGCCGCTTTGCGATTGCAGACCCATTTGCACAAGAATGAAGAACACCATGATGAGGGCGCTCGTCCCAAATCGGATATAGGCAGGTTGCGGATGAGCAGGAAGGAAATAGAGTAGGCGTTCCATTGAGTAGAAACCGTCAGGCTGCGCTTTGAGTTCCCGAAGCTGTCGGCCAATGTCTTTATTCTGTAAAGCGCCTTGCTCCGACGGTGGCGGGCTGTAGTTGCGCTGCAACAGCGAAATTCGTCAAAGATGCGAGCCCTCTTCGTCGGCCCCCTCCAATAGCTGAAGACCGCGTTGAAGATCGTTACGTCGGCTCGCCACGGTAGACCGGACTTCGCTCAGCGCCGCATCCTAATGCCGCGAGTGACCCAATGTATGGTCCGGCCGTGCGTAGCAAGAAGATTTCGACGATCCGGTAGATGCGGTCTTGCATCA
>NZ_JBVBEF010000348.1:0-646 GCF_055456055.1 Bradyrhizobium sp. LeoB3 | reverse complement strand
TGCCCATCTTCTACCTTTGGGATTCTTCGTTGCGACGGGTCTCGGTATCGGCCTAGTTGCAGAGGGATTTCGTAACGAACTGGAGAGGGTGGTTGCCGCCGAGAAAGCGAAAACGGTTCTTCTCATGGAGTTGGCGCATCGCACGAAGAACAATTTAGCCATGATATCCGCGATGATGCGATTGCAGGCCAAGCAGGCCGGCGTCAGCGCGGCCGACGCGCTCGGCGACATGGCCTCACGCATCCAGGTGATGGCAAAGGTCTACGATCACCTCACGATCAGGGCCGAGCGGAAGGTCGTCGATGCCAAGCAGTATCTCACAGAAATATGCCAGCATCTTTCCGCGTCACTCACTGGGACAAGCCCTGTAGCGATCACGGCTCGGGCGGATGAGCTGTATATTCACAGCGAGCAGGCCGTCCCAATCGCGATCATCGTCAATGAGCTTGTTACGAACAGCCTAAAGTATGCCTTCCCGGACGAGCGGCCGGGTCATATCCACGTCGACCTTCATACCGATGGCGAAGTGGTCCTTAGTGTGAGTGACAACGGCGTCGGCATCCGAACGCAGCAGCCGGAAGGCGTCGGATCGCGGGTTGTATCTCTGCTATCACAGCAACTCGGCGGCATGATCGATTACGAAAAT
>NZ_JBVBEF010000347.1:0-647 GCF_055456055.1 Bradyrhizobium sp. LeoB3 | reverse complement strand
ACTTGGAAGTCGCGAACATCGTCCAAGAAGCCTTTGACGCTCTTGGCGATCGCAGCCATGCCCTTCAACGGGCTGCTGACGCCGGCATAGGCGCCGTATGGATACTCCATCACAGCGTCCTCGGCGTACAGCGCGCACCACGCTGCGAAGTCGGCCTGCATCTCGTGAAAATGGGCGTTTAGTAGATCGGGGGCGTTCATCATGCTCCAACTCTTGGAAACGATGGGGCCCCCGCGTCGGAGCCCGAGGTTGATCTGATGGAGAGTGATCAGCCGAATAGCTTCTTCGCAGTCTGGGCAATGAGTGCACCCTGGTGGCGGGCCCCGGCCAACTCGTTCTCGGACGGCTGACGCGAGCCGTCGCCGCCGGCGACGGTCGTTGCCCCATAGGGAGCACTACCGGTGACCTCGGCGACGGTCATCTGCCCCTGGAAGCTGTAAGGGAGACCCACGATGACCATCCCGAAATGCAGGAGGTTGGTGATGATCGAGAACAGGGTCGTTTCCTGACCGCCGTGCTGAGTGGCGCTCGAGGTGAAGGCTCCGCCGACCTTACCGTGCAGGGCCCCCTTCATCCAAAGGCCACCAGCCTGATCGAGGAAGCTGGCGACCTGCGAAGAGATGCGGCCAAACCGCGTTCCGCCGCCG
>NZ_JBVBEF010000346.1:0-651 GCF_055456055.1 Bradyrhizobium sp. LeoB3 | reverse complement strand
GGCCGGATACATTGATGCAAGACCGCATCTACCGGATCGTCGAAATCTTCTTGCTACGCACGGCCGGACCATACATTCGGGTCAATCGCGCCAGTTTTGCCCGATCTGTATCAGGTCCGGCCCTCAGAGCCGACATACAGGCGACAGGCTGATTTCGTCGCGCAGGACCAGGAGCCGCTGAAGAGGGCTCGCATCTCCGACGAAATTCCCTGTTGCAGCGCACCTACAGCCCGCCACCGCCGGAGCAATGCGGCTTACAGAATAGGGACATCGGTCGTGAGCTTCGGGAACTCAAAGCGCAGCCTGACGGTTTCTACTCAATGGAACGCCTACTCTATTTCCTTCCTGCTCATCCGCAACCTGCCTATATCCGGTTTGGGACGAGCGCCCTCATCATGGCGTTCTTCATTCTTGTGCAAATGGGTCTGCAATCGCAAAGCGGCTTCGGCGGACTGTTCTTCCTTCTTCCCGGGATCTTTCTATGTGGCCTTCTGTTCGATCGCGCCAGCTCATTTTTCGGGACGGCACTCGCCACGTTATATGCGGTGTACGCCGCGCCCGCTGCACCGTGGACTGCCCATCTTCTACCTTTGGGATTCTTCGTTGCGACGGGTCTCGGTATCGGCCTAGTTGCAGAGGGATTTCGTAACG
>NZ_JBVBEF010000345.1:0-654 GCF_055456055.1 Bradyrhizobium sp. LeoB3 | reverse complement strand
CTGTCTCGGCGGCGCGTGATATCGGCGCGTCCTTGTTCAATGACAGATGGGGTCGCGTGCCATTGTAGTAGCTCATGTACGAGAGCAGCACGTGGCGCAGATGGCGTTCGCCAAACACCACGATATGATCCATGCATTCCCTGCGGATCGAGCCGATCAGCCGTTCTGCATAAGCGTTTTGCCAGGGTGAACGAGGAGACGTCGGGCGATCTCGGATACCGATGGATCTAACCCGGCGTGTGAATATCTCGGCGTAGGCACCATCGCGGTCCCTGATCAGGTAACGAGGGATTTGCTCCCAGCCACACGCCTCCGTCAGTTGATTGGCGATCCATTCGGCAGTTGGATGCGCGGTTACCCCGCACCACAGGATCTGCCGCCGGCCATGGCCCATGATCAGCAAACCGTAGAGCAGTCGGAATGAGATTGTCGGCACGACGAAGAGGTCCATTGCGACAATGCCATCCGCATGGTTGCGAAGAAACGTCTTCCATCCCTGCGAGGGAGGGCCCCTCCTCCGCGCCATATACTTGGCGACGCTGGTCTGACCGATCTCGATGCCGAGCTTGAGAAGCTCACCATGGATTCTCGGCGCTCCCCACAGCGGGTTGACGATGCTCATCTCGCGGATCAGCCGGCGAATTTCCAACGGTG
>NZ_JBVBEF010000344.1:0-656 GCF_055456055.1 Bradyrhizobium sp. LeoB3 | reverse complement strand
TCGGTTTCTCGGGTCCTTTGGGCTGACAGAAAAGTGCGGGGTCCGCGCGATCGTGCGCTTCAAGTATATTTTCAATCCATCATATCGCGCTACCATTTCGCACACAAAGGCGGTGCGCGATGTGGCCCAATGCCGTCGTCCGACATGTCGAAAGTCCGACTTCCGTCGGACTGTGAGCGGTTCCGGTTTTTGCGCAAACCGGACATTCGGCCGGACCCCACAAGGGCCTCGAGTGCACGCGAGTCCGATGCGGAAGGCGAACGGCCATCATAACGCGCGGTTATTGACTTCATCGCGTGGTGTCATTTCCCATTCGCCGCGCGGAATTCCATGCTTACGCGGTACCGGGCTCATCCGGCGCACAATCAGGAGGCTACAAATGTCAGTCCAGAAGCCGGTTCTAACGCCGCCCCACGGTGGCGAGAAGGTGACCACGAGCGGAGGCTCGAGCATCGAGATTAAAGTGGAGAGCAGCCAGTCCGGAGGCGATTATGGCGCTGTCCTGTGGACGGTGCGATCTGGGGAGGAGCCTCCGATGCACACTCACTCGCGCGAGGACGAGCTAGTCTACGTGGTTGAGGGGCAGCTAATCGCGCGGGTCGGCGATTCCCGCGTTGAGGTGGGGGCAGGCTCGTACGCGGCTCTTCCCCGTGGTG
>NZ_JBVBEF010000343.1:0-660 GCF_055456055.1 Bradyrhizobium sp. LeoB3 | reverse complement strand
ACATAAAGTCTGTTGAGCTTTGTGGCAGAAGCGTTTGACGGAAGCCAAAATCTGATCGGCTGACTTGGTCCATTTGAAGGGCTTCGGGTTTCTGTTGTGCAGGTCGATGAAGGTACGGATGTCGGCCTCGAGCTGCCTGACGGAGGTGTGAACACCTCGCTGGATCTTCTTTCTGGTGAGTTCAGCGAACCAACGCTCGACCTGATTGATCCATGACGCGGAAGTTGGTGTGACGTGGACATGATAGTGCGGCCGGCGAGCAAGCCACGCTTTGATCCTGGGTGTCTTGTGGGTGGCGTAGTTATCCATGACGATATGGACATCGAGGCCTTCAGGGACCTGGGCATCGATCTCTTTTAAAAACTTCAAGAATTCGACTGCCCTTTGCCGCTTGTAGCATTTGCCGATGACGAACCCCGAGGCGACGTCGAGCGCGGCAAACAGCGAGGTCGTACCGTGCCGCACATAGCTGTGCGTGCGCCGTTCCGGCACGCCAGGCATCATCGGCAAGACCGGCTGCTCGCGATCGAGCGCCTGAATCTGGCTTTTCTCATCGATGCTGAGGACGAGCGCACGGTTCGGTGGGGATAGATAAAGGCCGACGATATCGCGCACCTTGTCGACGAACAGCGGATCGCTCGACAGCTTGAATGTCTGGCT
>NZ_JBVBEF010000342.1:0-677 GCF_055456055.1 Bradyrhizobium sp. LeoB3 | reverse complement strand
CGTCGCGCCAGCGCCAGCATGCGTTCGAGGACAATCTCGCCAAGCAAGCCGGTGCGGCCTTCGATCTTGCGGGCAATGTCACGGATGACGCGACCGAGATAGGTTCTAAGCGTCTTCAAGGCCCGGTTGGCGCGCTTGAACTGCTTGGCGTGGGCATAGCGCTGATGCTTGATCAGGGCGAACTTGCCCACCCGCGCATAAGACTGCCGCAACGAAAGGCCCTGCCGCTTTGCCAGCCGGACCAGGATCTCGCGGGCGCGGTTGAGAAGCCGCGCGTCGGTCGGGAACATCACGTTCTTGGGCCGCACCGTGGTGTCGACGAAGACCCGGTTGAGATCGGACGGTTTGAGCGCCTTGGTCTTGGTCGCAACCGCAAGGCTCTCCTGCAGCAAGGCCTGTAGCTTCTCCTCGCCCATGCGCTGGCGCCAGCGGGTCAGCGAGGAGCGGTCGAACACCAGGCGGTGCTGGAAGAACTTCTCGCCGCAGAAGAACTGGTAATAGGGGTTCTCCACCCAGCGTTCGCACAGCAACTCATCGGAGAGGTCGTAGCTGTGCTTGAGGATCGCCAACCCCGCCATCAGCCGGGTCGGCAGCGGCGGCCGGCCCGGCTTGTCCTCATAGACCGCGCCGAACTTCTGCTCGAGGAATGCCCAGTCGATCGTCCGCGCCAGCTGCAC
>NZ_JBVBEF010000341.1:0-683 GCF_055456055.1 Bradyrhizobium sp. LeoB3 | reverse complement strand
GGCCCCAGCATGGAGTTTGAATCAGAAATTCCTCCAATTGGGAATCCCGATTCCGCTAAAAAACAACACGCTCTAGCTGATCGATCGGCACCTTTTCCGTCACCAGAAGGTGAAATTCTTGTCCGCGTGGAACGAGTGCGCAAGCTCCCGCTGCCCAAGAGTTTGACCTCGACCCATAAGCTCACGCACGGAAAGAAGGAAGCGGATCGCGATCGCACTCCGGGTACTCAAAAAACTGCGGCGTGGCCCGGATCAGCGCCTCGACGTCAAGGAAGGATGGCCGCAGGCGCTTCGCGAACGGCAGCACCTCCTCAAACTTGCCGGGACGAGACCAGTTTCGCGCCGGGGCGCGGCGGTGGTGTGCCGTTCCCCACCTTCCCGTTCATCACCGAGTTAGTCGATCGGATTCCCCTGATCTGCCCTCGGTGATCGGATAGACGATCAGCTTAGCCATCGGCCGCGGTTGTACCTGCAGCGACTTCATTCAATCAGTGGGCCTGGATCAAGCTGCGCGCATATTAAGCGCCGGGGGTCGTCGTCAGCGCCCATGGAAATGCGCGCGGCCCCGAGCGGGCCTTTGAAGGTATCGCGGAACGGATGCAGCCTTAGGTGGTGTGGACTCTAAGGATTCCCTTTTAGGGGCAAATCAGATTCAAGGCTGCTTTTGGGGAGGCAGTCTTGGG
>NZ_JBVBEF010000340.1:0-684 GCF_055456055.1 Bradyrhizobium sp. LeoB3 | reverse complement strand
GCCCGCTCGCACGAGGCGAGCGGGCGCCAATTTCAAAGAGCGCCTATCAGATCAGTAGTAGCGGCGCAGCACGCGCTGACCCTGGTAATATTGCGAGTGGCCGTAGCGATAGTGCGAACGATAGTAGCGCGGACGCAACGGACGATAGTACGAGACTCCGCTCTCGCGATAGGTCGGAACCGGCGCCCAGTTACCCGGGCCGGTATAGGTCGGCCCCTGGTTGACATAGTAGTATTGCTGCTCCGGATCCGGGAGCCGCTGGGTGACCCAGCCATAACCAGCGCCACAGCCGCCGCAGCCGGAAGTGTAGTTGTAGCTCACGACCGGTGCGGAATAGACCGGCGCGGCGTAGATCGGCGGCGCGCAGGGGCTGGCATAATAGCCATAAGAGCCGCACGGTGAGCACGAGCCGTACCCGTACCCGCACGCCATTGCGGGTGCCGCGGCCATGACCGCGACTGCCGCGACCATTCCTGAAATTATCTTACGCATTACTCTACTCTCTCCTGTTGGTGTGTTCTTATTGGCTCATCTCTTTGTTTGAGCATGATCTCCGCGCAAACGCTTAGCGTTTGTCGCGAGGGAAAACCGGTTTCCACTTTTCCGGATCATGCCCTAGGTCGTGTGGACTCTTGGGATTCTCAAATCAGATGGAACGTGATTCAAGGCTTTCTTTTAGGAGGA
>NZ_JBVBEF010000339.1:0-684 GCF_055456055.1 Bradyrhizobium sp. LeoB3 | reverse complement strand
ATTGCCCGCAAGATCGAAGGCCGCACCGGCTTGCTTGGCGAGATTGTCCTCGAACGCATGCTGGCGCTGGCGCGACGGGTGCTTGACCAGAAGCAGCACCAGCGCGGCCCCAAGGTCTACTCGCTGCACGCGCCGGAGGTGGGGTGATCGGCAAGGGCAAGGCCCACCGGCCCTACGAGTTCGGCGTCAAGGTCTCGGTGGCCACCAACCTCGCGCCCGCCAAGGGCGGTCAGTTCGTCACCCATGTGAAAGCGCTGACCGGCAACCCCTATAACGGCCATACGCTCAAGACCGTGATCCCAGGCATGGAGGCGCTCGTCGGCAACGTCATCGAGCGCATGTGTCTCGACAAAGGCTATCGCGGCCACAATGCGCCGCTCGATTACAAGTTCAGGGTGTTCATCTCAGGCCAGAAGCGGCGGGTGACGCCAAAGATCAAGCGCGAGCTGCGCCGGCGCTCCGCCGTGGAGCCGGTGATCGGCCACCTCAAATCCAGCACCGAATGGGCCGAAACTATCTCTGGCACCGCCAGGGCGACGCCACCAATGCCGTCCTCGCCGCCGCCGGCTACAACTTCCGTCGCCTCATCCGCTGGCTCGAGCTTTTGCTGCGCCAAATCCTCGTCCAGCTCATCCGCCGACTTCAGCTCCTCCCAAGCTGAAATCCGGGTTCTTCACGGTCGAC
>NZ_JBVBEF010000338.1:0-699 GCF_055456055.1 Bradyrhizobium sp. LeoB3 | reverse complement strand
ATATCGTAGCGTCGACGCGCCGCACTTGGCGATCGTTGAGGACGCGACGTTCAAGGCCGCACAGGTGATCAAGGCTGGCCGCAGTCACCAGGGCGCCTCGCAATCGCGCGAGGCTGTCCGGCCCTTGTCAGGCCTGCTGCGCTGTGGATCCTGCGGCGCCGGTATGTCGGCGATCGGCGCGCAGAGGAAGGGGAAGCCTCACCGGATGCAGTGCTCGGCATTCCGCGAGAGCGGCGTCTGCAGCAACGGCCGCAAGGTTTCGCGCCCAGCGATCGAGACCCTGGTGTTTGAAGGCTTGCGCGAGGAGCTCGCCAATCCCGAGGCAATCGCCGAATATGTCCGCACCTACAACTCCGAGCGCCGGCGCTTGGCCAAGGAGAGTGGCGATCGCGAGAAGCATCTGCAGCGCCGCAACGGCGAGCTCGACCGCGAGATCGATCGCCTGATCACGAACATTGCGAAGGGGGCGGATTTCGACACCTACAACCCGAAGGTCAATGAGCTCGCGGCCGAACGGAAGCGCGTCAAGGCCGAGCTCGCACAGATCACTGCCGCTTCCGAGATCGTCACCGTGCACCCGGCGGCGATCGCGCGCTATTTCGTCGACATCGGGCGCCTGGCCGAGGTCGCCGCAGAGGCTGCGGAACTCGACGAGCCCGTGCTCGTCGCAACGCTGCGCCAGCTGGTCCAAGCCGTCAT
>NZ_JBVBEF010000337.1:0-702 GCF_055456055.1 Bradyrhizobium sp. LeoB3 | reverse complement strand
AGTTATCCGCGGAAAGGCCTGGCGCGGCCGCTTTGGCCGTTGCGCACGCCCTTGCATTACTGCACGCAAGGCAGGATCATGCGGCCGAGCTCGTCCGCCGGGCCGAGCTGGAGGCAACCGCAAATGATCCGCGCAGCCATTTACGCCCGCTTCTCGTCCGATCGGCAGAACGATAGATCTGTCGACGATCAGATCGCGTCCTGCCGCGAGCTCTGCGCCCGCGAAGGCTTTACGGTCGTGCTGACCTTCTGCGATCGCGAGATCTCCGGCGCCTCGACCGTCAATCGTCCCGGCTTCCAGGACTTGATGCGAGCAGCCGAAGCGCGCCGCTTCGATGTCATCGTCGCCGAGGACGTCGATCGCATTTCGCGCGACCAGGGCGATTGGCATACCGCACGCAAGCGGCTCGACTTCCTCGGCATTGCGATCCACACGGCGAGCGGCAAGGTGGGCAAGCTCGATGGCGCCCTGCGCGCGCTCATGGGCGAGATGTTTCTCGAGAACCGGGTTGTCCACACCCGCCGCGGGCTCAAGAGCGTGATCCGCGACGGCCGCCACGCCGGGGGCCGCGCCTACGGCTATCGGGCGATCGCAGGCAAAACCAGGCGAGCTCGAGATCGACCAGGCCGAAGCCGAGATCGTGCGGAGAATCTTCTGCGAGTTTGTCGAGGGCAAGACGCCGCGCGAGATCGCCGCGGGCCT
>NZ_JBVBEF010000336.1:0-702 GCF_055456055.1 Bradyrhizobium sp. LeoB3 | reverse complement strand
TATTCGGCGGCTGGCGTCCGAAAGCCTCCAAGGGAGGAAACCGCGCTTGAGGGAACGTAAGGCTGTGCCGAAGGTGCTATGGGGATTTGGTTGCCGCGGGTGAGCGGGCTGATTTGGATCGAGCCGAAGCAACGAGTTGTGCGAAGGTCAAGCGGCTGACGACTGCGCGGGGGATGGTGTCGAGCGGAGCGATTAGTTGGACGGTTTGAGACGCCGGCTGGAGATAGAAGCGCGCTCCACCGTGGCCGATTGAGAGCCGGCGAACGCAATGAGATTTGCCGGATCGTGACGCGGTCATGAAGTGTCGATCCTGATGACGGTTGCTGGACCTGTCGGCCGATGCCGTGGTGTTGAGCCGCGCGCGAACACCTCGATGATGATCATGCGACCGCCGCAGCATGGACAAGCGGGCTTGCTGGGATCGACGGTGGCAGCGGTAGGCTGGCCGTCGGGCTTTGCAGCGGCGAGCAGCTCCAGAGCGTGGGCAATGTTGTCGGCGCAAGCGCCTTTGGCGAACAGGCCGTAGTGGCGGATGCGGTGCAGACCTTTTGGCAGCACGTGGATGAGGAAACGGCGGATGAACTCGTTGGCGGCGAGCGTCATCTGCTTGTAGCGATCGCGGCCTTCGATGCGGTAGTCCTTCCACCTGAAGGTAACGCCGCGCTCGTCGCAGGCGATCAGGCGGCTGTTGGCGATGGCGAC
>NZ_JBVBEF010000335.1:0-703 GCF_055456055.1 Bradyrhizobium sp. LeoB3 | reverse complement strand
TCCATCCAGGCAACCCTCGTCGCAACATTGAGGGTGAGTCGCCTCATTTTGTGGAGGGGACATACAGTCTAGCGGACAGCGCCTTTGATATCATCCCTCGGCGACGCCTGGCGAAGGGCTTTCCACGACTACGTGTTGTTGCGCGCTGTTTCCTTAACCGACCGTTTGAACGGAACGGGCGAGGATGTAGAGCGTCTCGGCGCCGTCAGTTTTCAGACGATCGGCGATTTGGCGATCGCGTTGGAGGGGATCACCCGTGAGACAAGCCCGCAAGATAGCAGCTACAAGTAATGAGAATATCCGTTAATCGGGTCGCCACTTTGAAGCCGTCTGATTGCCTCGGATAGCAAACCAACTGTCCGCCATCTCTGCCGCGGAACCCTTCAAGCTCCAGGCAAAACGGTCACGCGATCTTTCATCGTTTCTCTGCGATACAGCACCTCACTCAGTTGCGAGCAGGCTCGGGAAGGGCCGACCGGCTGAACAAGTTTTGGATCGCGGCAATTTATGACCGTTCGTAGCGCAACTGAGGTGTCAGCGAGCATCGACCACGCGCCAGAAACAGCCATCGGGGGGCGGTGCTTCGCCTTAGCTGACCTAGCCGATTCCCCTCGCGAGGTCGGCTAGTGTGAAGGGTTTCGGATGCCGGCCGCATGAGGGACGGCGCCGCATATTCGGCGGCTGGCGTCCGAAAGCCTCCAAG
>NZ_JBVBEF010000334.1:0-729 GCF_055456055.1 Bradyrhizobium sp. LeoB3 | reverse complement strand
CCCTGAGACATAGCTGTACCGGGCGACAGGGAAATGACCATCAAAGCGAAAACAACCAATGCAGAGGTTCTCATTTTCAACCTCCGAAACTGTATGCAAGACAAGGAAAATCTTGTGGTTTTGTTCCGCCACCCACTAGGCAAGACCCTGGACGATCGCGGAGGTGAATCGGTCGCAGGCCGCGACGCTGGACCGAAGCGACAGCGGCTCCTGCGCTCCGAGAAATTTTCCCCGCCATACTGGCAAGAGATTGGGAACGAAAGCTCCCGCCACGATTTCAGAAGCGATGAGACCGCCGCTCGCCGTTAAAACTACACGGCGCATGTCGCGGATAGCCAAAGGTCGCAAGACCCGCTGTTGTCGGAACAAGCGCTCGCGCAGATAGCCAAAAGCGGCGGTCTCCGGCTCCATTTGCCAGGGGTGCTCGGCAAGTTAGGAGGAGGTACGGGTGGCGTGGGCGTTGGTCTCCGGTGGGCGGCATTCTTACCCCGCACGAGGCTTCGTTATGTCCAACCGCATTGACATAGACCACAAACACAGCCGCGCCATTGTTCGAGAGATCGGCGAGAGACTGCGCGCGTTGCTAAAACCAGAGCCGGATTTACCGGCGAACGTTACAACGCAAATCAACCGGCTCCGCGCATTGGAAGGCGCAGTCACCATCGATCATCCCAGCGGCCGAGCATTGGGACAAGCCGCGCCGGTAAGCTGCGATGGGGCAGCACAGAC
>NZ_JBVBEF010000333.1:0-751 GCF_055456055.1 Bradyrhizobium sp. LeoB3 | reverse complement strand
TAGGCGAGCGTCTCCTCGATGTTGTCCTCCACCCAGCCGGTGAGCTTGGGGTATTTGCCGCCCCATTTGGCAAGCCAGGCCGCCAGATCGCGCCGCACCTCGCCAAGATCGCGTCGGTCGTACATCCAGCGGAGCTCGAGCAGGCAATCGTCGTCGACCTTGCGCGGCACATAATCGAGCGCATTGCGCAGGAAGTGCACATAACAGCGCTGCCAGAACACGCCGGCGAGGACTTCGGCGATCGCCTTCTTCAAGCCGGGATGATCGTCGGAGACGACAAACTCAACGCCATGCAGGCCGCGCGCCTTCAACGCTTCCAAAAACTCCTTCCAGCTCGACCGGCTCTCCCGGTTGGCAAGCTCGACCGCGAGCACCTGACGCCGGCCTTCCCAGTCGACGCCGATCGCGATCAGCACCGCCTGGCTCGCAATGATGCCGTCCTCGCGCACCCGCTCATAGCGCGCATCCAGGATCAGATAGGGGAATGGTTCCTTGAGCTTGCGCTCGCAAAACGCCTTCAGCGACGCATCCAGCCGTTTGTTGATGGCGCTGATCGCCGAGGCCGAGAACGCATGCCCCACAAGTTCTTCGGTGACTTGCTTGACCTTCCGCGTCGAGACGCCCTGCACGTACATCTCGGCCAAGGCCGATTCCGAGAGAGCGATCTTTTCCGCCGCGTGTTCGAGACTGTCTTGCGCCGCTGCATGCGGGAGCGCCTGGTTGGCGGCGAAGGGTTCGCAGTTGATGCGAG
>NZ_JBVBEF010000332.1:0-757 GCF_055456055.1 Bradyrhizobium sp. LeoB3 | reverse complement strand
CTCCCAGGATACACCGCTTTTCTGCGGCGGCTCGCGGGCTTCGCCCGGGTCGTGACCTTCGACAAGCGCGGACAAGGGATGTCGGACCGGATGTCCGGTGCGCCGTCGCTCGAGGTGCGCATGGACGATGTCCGTGCCGTCATGGATACCATCGGCTCCAAGCACGCGGCGCTGGTCGGTTTCTCCGAAGGTGGTTGCATGAGTGTGCTATTCGCCGCGACATACCCTGAGCGCGTGTCGCACCTCATTCTGGCCGGCTGTTTCAGCCGATCCGCGGACCGTCTCTCGGATGAGGCATGGGAGGCACGTTTCGAGCAGATCCTGAGGCTGTGGGGTACCGGCGAACTGGCCAAAACTATCGCTCCGAGCGAGGCGGTCGATCCAGCCGTGATCGCGCAATATGCTAAGTGGGAGCGGTTGGCGAGTAGTCCCGGTGCACTGCGAACACTCTTACGACTCAACCGCCAGATCGACGTGACCGCGATCCTGCCGACGTTGCAGGTGCCGGCCCTCGTGTTGCACAGCAAAGCCGATCTCCAAGTGCCGGTCGATCTCGGCCGAAAGCTCGCAGCCGCGATCTCGGGCGTCAAATACATTGAATATCCAATTGGCGACCACGCGGTCTGGACCGCCAACAACGAGTCCGTGCCCGGAGATATTGAGGAGTTCGTCACCGGTCGCCGCGATCATGGCGCGGTTGAGTTTGAGCGCGTGCTGTCGACCGTGCTATTCACCGATATCGTTGACTCCACGCGCA
>NZ_JBVBEF010000331.1:0-796 GCF_055456055.1 Bradyrhizobium sp. LeoB3 | reverse complement strand
CGGCTTCGCGGACCTGTTCGGCGGTGACGGCGCGGATGCGCTCGGGCCAGCTCCTGATATCGTCGACGCTCAAACCCGTGGTGAGCGCGCCGCCATACCAGCGTGCCAGCGTCGCCTGGTTATCCTGCGCGTAGATCGATTCCGCGATCAACTGGGTCTTCACGCGCTCGAGGTCCTCGGCGCGCGGCGGGTTCTGCGCGATATCGGCAATGACCTTGTCGATGGCGTCCTCGATCTGCGCGAACTCGACGCCAGGCTTCGGTGTTGCGGCGATGATGAACTGCGAGGGGTCGAGCGCGGTGCCCTGGTAATTGGCGCCGGTCGAGATCGCGAGCTGACGGTCGATCACCAGCGAGCGGTAGAGGTAGGAATTGGCGCCGCCGCCCATCAGTTGCGCGAGCACGTCGAGCGCGGGGCTTTCGCCCACCGCCGCCGTGGCGGCCGACGGGACGAGGTAATAGCGGCGCATGGTCGGCTGCTCGACGCGTGGATCGGCCAGCGTCACCGTGCGCGGCGAGACCGCCGTCGGTTCCTGCGGACGCAGCCGTTTTGCGGGGATCGAGGGTTGCGTAGGAATGTCGGCGAAATTCTTCTCCACCATCGGGCGGATCTCGCTCGCGTCGACGTCGCCGGCGATGATCAGGATCGCGTTGTTGGGCGCATAGAAGCGCTTGTAGAAGGCGAGCGCGTCCTCGCGGTCGAGCTTTTCGATTTCCTGGTGCCAGCCGATCACCGGACGGCCATAGGGATGGTTGAGATAGAGCGCCGCCATGATCTGCTCGGTGAGCCGCGCATC
>NZ_JBVBEF010000330.1:0-809 GCF_055456055.1 Bradyrhizobium sp. LeoB3 | reverse complement strand
TCGGACTGACCGTCGGTTGTTTGGGAGGGGAACCCACGGTCCGTGCAGCGAAAAGTGCGTAGCGCGGCGGTCATCAATTTCACAAAGGCAACACGACTCTTCTTGTGGGCGAATGCTACGGCCGCCGCTCGACGCCGTGCCTGCGCACGTGGCGGATGACTAGCCTTTACGAACAATTAACTTCTGGTCAGGGTTTTGGCTGTGTCGCATTAGGGTCGATTATGAAAAAGTCGAAAATGCTGCCAAGGCAAAATTCTCGCAAAAACTTGCCGGCGGCAGATTTCTTTCTGAGGACGGGTTCTTCATGCGAAGAAGAACGTCGTCGAAAGGTTCTATTCAGGTCGATGCGGTCCACCGTGTCTGAAGGCGTCAAACGCATCAGCGGCCCTTAAAAATTTGGCCCCGTCAGCGGCGAAGACTTTTTTAACAGAATCGGTCACAAGCGGACTTTGGCTGGCGCCAGCTCAGATCAGCCTTGAACGAATGCCAGACAAACGCCGCTGTGTTCGAGGGAGGCGAGGCAAGAAAAGCTGCGGGCCGAAGCGGAGAAAGCATTGGCAGAGCGCAAGCGAGCCGCCGACGCTTTCTAAGCGAGGGCCGAACGGCTTGCGAGGCCCTCGTAGTGAAGGCTCCGGCGTCACTGGGGAGGCCTTTTGCGAGGAAACGCTCCGCCCGGTCTGCTGTATACATTCACCCTTTTGCTTTTCTTCTGCGCTTTTTCCATCGGAGCTTTTAGCAGTCTGCTGAAGAACCCCCTCGCCACCGAGGGGGCTTGATGATTCACTTGTCATCTCGAATCGGCGGAGATG
>NZ_JBVBEF010000329.1:0-825 GCF_055456055.1 Bradyrhizobium sp. LeoB3 | reverse complement strand
AGGCTTCCTCCTAAAAGAAAGCCTTGAATCACGTTCCATCTGATTTGAGAATCCCAAGAGTCCACACGACCTAGCGCATGCGCGCGATCGTGCCGGCGACAATCTGCATGGCGACGCCGAACACCCATCCGATCATGACCGCAACCGTCCAGGCGACGTGCGGCTCGATGCGAAGCACGATGAGGACCACCGAGACAAAGGCGACCAGTGCCGCAAGAAAGGTCCCGAACGCGCTCAGGAATTCCGCCGCATCGATATTCCCGCGCGAGGATTCATCGCTCGGCGGCTGGAATGGCAGTGGCGGCGTGTCGATGCCGACATAGAAGCCGACAGCGCCGCAGATCATCATGAGCAGAAGAAATCCCTGCGACGTAAAGGCAGCGATGCCTGACCCGACAAGGGCCGCCACGAACAGGCCGCTCGCGGCTCCCGCCATGGCAAGGCCAAGGCGCTCGAGAACATGGGCGAACTTTCGTACGCGGGACCGCATCGTGCCGATCCCCCATGATGATGATCAGGCTACGCCTCTTTCCGATAGCGTGAAAGATACCGTTCGCATGTGGCGCTGCACATGTCCGGCGGCCCGCGTTCACCGCAAGTTGCGCTGATAGCAGCGATTAATTACCGCGATTATCGATTTTCTGCAGACTCGTCGGGTGGGCAAAGCGCAGCGTGCCCACCATCAAGCACTCCGCTCGTGATGGTGGGCACGCTTTCATCGTCACTTGTGGTGAGCTGCGGTGGGTGTAGTCGCTTTGCCCACCCTACGAGACTGTGAATCTTTTTATATCGGGCGCGTGGCAGCTGTGATTCTCTTCGCGGATT
>NZ_JBVBEF010000328.1:0-826 GCF_055456055.1 Bradyrhizobium sp. LeoB3 | reverse complement strand
GCGCTCGCCCGATCCGGCGCATCGCGGATCTCGCGGAGATCGGCCTTCATGTTCGGCTGCACCGACTTCGGCACCTTATTGAGCACGTTCAGGACCTTGTGCTGCCAGCAGCGCTGATGACGGGTGGAAGGAAAGAGTTCTTCCAGGGCCTTCCAGAAGCCGAGCGCACCGTCGCCGACAGCGATCCGCGGCGCGATGGACAGCCCGCGCGCTTTCAGATCGACGAGCAGTTCGCGCCAGCTCTGCGCGCTCTCCCGTACGCCGACCTGAAAGCCGACCAGTTCCTTCCTGCCTTCCGGCGTCGCACCGATGACGACCAGCATGCAGGCGGCATCCTCCTCCATGCGCGCCTGAAGATAGACACCGTCGGCCCAGATGTAGACGTAGCGCCGGGCCGACAGGTCGCGCCGTTGCCAGCGATCATAGTCGACCTGCCACTCCTCCTTCAGCCGTCCGACCACCGACGGCGACAGGTTCGGGGCATCCTTGCCGAGCAAGGCGCCAAGCGCCTCCTGGAAATCGCCGCTCGAGATGCCGCGCAGGTACAGAACCGGCAGCAGGGCATCCAGGCTCTTCGTCCGCCGTGCCCATCTTGGCAGGATCGCCGACGTGAACGTGATGCGATCCTCGCCCGAGGCCTCCAAACCCCGGTCGCGTACCTTGGCTCGCCGGACCTCGACAGGACCAATCCCTGTCTGGATCGAACGAGACGGGCCAAAGCCATGCCGGACAAGCCGGTCACGCCCATCCGGCAGCTTCAAATCGGCATGATCGCTCAGAAAGTCGGCGACCTCCGCCTCGATCGCCCGCGCAAGAAGCTGGCGTG
>NZ_JBVBEF010000327.1:0-836 GCF_055456055.1 Bradyrhizobium sp. LeoB3 | reverse complement strand
TGCGAATAGGCGAACAGCAGCTTTGCGCCGTGCTTGATCAGGCCGCCATATTCCTGCGCGGTGCCGGGCAGGAAGCCGGGCACGTCGACGAAGGTGACGATCGGGATGTTGAAGGCATCACAAAAACGAACGAAGCGCGCAGCCTTGCGTGACGCATCGCTGTCGAGCACACCGGCGAGCACCATCGGCTGGTTGGCGACGAAGCCCACGGTGCGGCCGGCGATGCGGCCGAAGCCGGTGACGATGTTCTTGGCGAAGGTCTCGGAGATCTCGAAGAAGTCCCCCTCGTCCACGACCTTCAGGATCAATTCCTTCATGTCGTAGGGCTTGTTCGGATTGTCGGGGATCAGGGTGTCCAGGGACATGTCGACCCGGCCGATGTCGTCGAAGCTCGGCCACTCCGGCACGCCGTCGGTGTTGTTCGACGGCAGGAAGTCGATCAGCCGGCGCATCTGCAACAGCGCGTCGACGTCGTTCTCGAACGCGCCGTCGGCGATCGAGGAGCGCGTCGCATGCACCGAGGCGCCGCCGAGCTCCTCGGCGGTCACCACCTCGTTGGTCACGGTCTTCACCACGTCAGGACCGGTCACGAACATGTAGCTCGTGTTCTTCACCATGAAGATGAAATCGGTCATCGCCGGCGAGTAGACGTCGCCGCCGGCGCACGGGCCCATGATGACGGAGATCTGCGGGATCACGCCGGAGGCGATGACGTTGCGGCGGAACACGTAGGAATAGCCGGCGAGCGCGGCGACGCCCTCCTGGATGCGGGCGCCGCCGGCGTCATAGAGGCCGATGATCGGCGCCCGCGCCTTCATCGCCATGTCCTGGAGTTT
>NZ_JBVBEF010000326.1:0-850 GCF_055456055.1 Bradyrhizobium sp. LeoB3 | reverse complement strand
AGCGACCTTTATTCAATCACCGATCATAGCCAATGAATAGATGAACAATCGCTACGCCAATACGTCTCGCGTTTGGGAAGCCGCTTGATAGTTCGGCGAGCACGAGAAAGAACAAGCCGTAGAAATAGGGCGTATAGCGCGGCTCGAGTGCCAGAATAGGTGCCGCGAGGAGCTTCCTGACGGGCTCTCGATTAATGATGGCGCTGGTCGCAATCCCGATCAAGGCACCGACGAGCACGTCACTCGGGTAGTGAATGCCAAGATACACGCGTGCCATCGCAACGAAGCCTGCGAATATGCCGAAGAACAGACCCCACCACCGTGAGATAAGCCAGAAGCCGGCGGCAATGGCAAAGAGATAGGTTGCATTGTCGCTCGGGAAACTGCTCCAGTGCTCGAGGTCTGCATGCCATTCGAAGGTCGGCGCATTGGCGCCGATGCTGTACATCGGGCGGTCGCGAAAAGGCGCCAACAAGGAGACGACGCGATTGAGGACCAGTGACACGGCGACTGCCAAGATGATCGTGAGGATGGCTTCGCGCCGTCGCGTCATTTCCTTGTCGGGCCAATACCAAGTCAGCCCGACAATCCCCATGAAGAGCGATCCTTGGAGGACTTGAAAGTGAACGGCGACACGGTCGAGTGTCGGGCTTGAGCCGCAGAGATCATTCAGGGCCCGGAAGATGGAAACATCGAGCCCGGCTAGAACATCCATTAAGTGTGACATTGCCAATTTGCGTGAGACAGCAATGTGACGAGCTTGGGGCGGAAGGCGGCGCGGTCGACGCTTCGACGAGAGTTCCGCTTGATCGTATCGGCAAACGACTGCAACGGTTCCACGATCGGAACC
>NZ_JBVBEF010000325.1:0-851 GCF_055456055.1 Bradyrhizobium sp. LeoB3 | reverse complement strand
CCGGCGCCATAGGCCACGCTCAGCGCCGCCTTGTACTTCAGCCCCGGCGCGGCAGCGAGCAGCCGCGCCACCTCCTCGACGCTGAGCACCACCGGCAGCCTGCGCGGCTCGTGGATGACATGGGTGTGCTCGACAATCTCGTGGCGCTTCAGCGTGACCTTGAAAAAGAACCGCAGGGTCGAGACGGTCTGATTGATGGTCGGCACGCCAACGCCGCTCGCCGCCAGATGCAGCTGGTAGCGCCGCACGTCCTCGAAGCTCGCCGTATCGGGCGAGCGCCCGAGAAACGCCGCGAAGTTCTTGACCCTTTGCACGTAGTCATGTTGGGTCTTCGGCGCGAACTTGCGGATCGTCATGTCTTCGATCATGCGCCGGCGCAACGGGCTCATTGCCTCGTCGATCATGGGGATGCTCCTGCCTTGAGTGAGGTTGTCGAAACCCCTCAATCTCAAGGCAGGACGCCCTGTTACGCTATCGTCTGGGCTCCGCTGCCAGCCGTCGTTCCCTACCGCGCGAGCGGTTTAGTCCTGTGGCCCTATGCAGCGGTTGGAGGATGTCTGCTATCCCGCCGCTGTCAGGGGAAAAGCAGACATTCGGCGAATAGGCCAAAATGACGCGAGTGACCGAAGTGCGACATCGACCGCCGTGGTCCTTCGCATCCGGCGTATGATGGTCATTTCGATTTAGCACCTCCCCCGTCCCCGCCGGATTAGGCTGCGTTATCTCGTCGAGGTCGGCATAAGCATTTCGGTGGCAGGGCCTGGCGCGGCGAAGGCTAGAGCATTTTCGGTTCTGATTGAATCAGAACCGAAGCTCTAGATTCTTGTTTTGACGCGTTTTCTTCACGCGAA
>NZ_JBVBEF010000324.1:0-851 GCF_055456055.1 Bradyrhizobium sp. LeoB3 | reverse complement strand
CTAGGTCGTGTGGACAGTTACCGCAACCAAAGCAGAGTTGCGGCAATAGTGACGACGGCAAAGTAATTTTTGGCGGTCTTCTCGTAGCGCGTTGCGACGCGTCTGAACTGCTTCAGTTTAGAGAAGCAGCATTCGACGAGATGACGCTCGGCATAGACGGGCTTGTCGAGCGGATATTTCTGCGCCCGCGAGGGGTTATTTGGAATGACGGCCTGTGCGGCCTTCGCGGCGATCGTGGCTCGGAATGCATCGGAATCGTAGGCTGCATCTGCCATGATAATCTCGGCCGCAAGCCCCTCGACGAGCGGTTGAGCTTGTGGGGCATCCCCGGCCTGGCCTGCCGTCAGGAAGAAGCGGACTGGGCAGCCCAAGCCACGGACAGCCATATGGATTTTGGTAGTCAGGCCGCCGCGCGATCGACCGATGGCCTGATTTTGAGCCCCCCTTTTGCGCCACTGGCGTGCTGGTGGGCGCGGACGATGGTGGAGTCGATGATCAGGTATTCAAAGTCCGGATCATCCGCCAGCGCTTCGAACATGCGTAGCCAGACCCCTTTGGAACTCCATCGGCTGAAGCGGCGGAATACGCTATTCCATTCGCCAAACGCCTCAGGTAGATCACGCCACGGCGACCCGGTCCGTACGATCCACAAGACGCCCTCGACAAACATGCGGTTGTCGCGGCCTGTCGAGCCGCGCTGGTCCGACCGACCGATGATCAAGCCGGAGATACGATCCCATTGCGCATCGCTCAGAGCGAGCCGGTCCATGACACCCAAGGCTTCCTCCTAAAAGAAAGCCTTGAATCACGTTCCATCTGATTTGAGAATCCCAAGAGTCCACACGACCTAG
>NZ_JBVBEF010000323.1:0-853 GCF_055456055.1 Bradyrhizobium sp. LeoB3 | reverse complement strand
TAGGTGGTGTGGACTCTAAGGATTCCCTTTTAGGGGCAAATCAGATTCAAGGCTGCTTTTGGGGAGGCAGTCTTGGGTGTGATGGACCGGTTGATTTTGAGCGACGCGGCGTGGGAGCGGATGGCGCCGCTGATCATAGGTCGTCCCGACCAGAAGGGCTCGACCGGGCGCGACAATCGGATGTTTGTTGAAGGCGTATTGTGGATCGTGCGTACGGGTTCTCCGTGGCGTGATCTTCCGGAAGTGTTCGGGGATTGGAACAGCGTGTTCCGGCGCTTCAGTCGATGGAGCGTCAAAGGTGTCTGGTGGCGGATATTCGAGGCAATGTCCGATGACCCAGACTTTGAATATCTAATTGTCGATTCCACTATCGTCCGAGCCCACCAGCACGCTGCCGGGGCGAAAAAGGGGGGTCTGAAGATCAAGCGATCGGCCGCTCGCGCGGCGGCCTGAGCACCAAGATACATATGGCCGTCCGTGGCTTGGGATGCCCGGTGCGGTTTACCCTTACGGCAGGCCAGAAAGGCGATGCGCCGCAAGCCGCCGCCTTGATCGAGGGACTGCCTGCCGAGGTCGTCATGGCCGATGCCGCCTATGACGCCGATCACCTGCGCCAAGCCATCGCCGCCAAAGGCGCGCTCGCCGTCATCCCCAACAACCCGTCACGCGCGCTCAAATATCCGCTCGACAAGCAACTCTATGCCCAGCGCCATCTCGTGGAATGCTGCTTCTCAAAACTCAAGCAGTTCCGCCGCGTCGCAACCCGCTTCGAAAAGACCGCTCGAAATTACCGGGCTGTCGTCACTCTCGCCGCCATCATCTTATGGCTTAGATAACTGTCCACACCACCTAG
>NZ_JBVBEF010000322.1:0-883 GCF_055456055.1 Bradyrhizobium sp. LeoB3 | reverse complement strand
TCATCCAAAGGCCACCAGCCTGATCGAGGAAGCTGGCGACCTGCGAAGAGATGCGGCCAAACCGCGTTCCGCCGCCGACGATGATCGCGTCATAGTCGGCCAGCTCATCGATCGTGGCGACCGGCGCGGCCTGATCCAGCTTGAAATGATTGGCGCGCGCCATAACCTCGGGAACGGTTTCCGGGATGCGTTTCACGTCGACGATTGCGCCGGCCGCCTTGGCACCCTCGGCGACCGCGTAGGCCATCGCTTCGATGTGGCCATAGGTTGAGTAGTAGAGAACGAGGACCTTCGGCATTACAATGCTCCTGTGCTTGCGTGTTTCAGAATCTGGCCGGGGCGCGGATGGCGACCCGAAGATTCGGTTCATGAGATTGATGGGCCTTGGGAGGCTGCTCAGTCGAGCGTCGCTCGCGCCAGGAACGGGGCAAGTTGCGCGCAGGCCATTTCTGGCGTCACCACGTCGCCGGGCTCAAGTTCCTCATACTGATAACTGGCCGGGTCGTCGTAGACGCGTTCGCCGATGAGCTTTGCGTCTTGCGTATAGGCGACGCTCTGTATGATGTTGTGGGAAATGAGGTAGTAGGCCTCCGGATCAGAGATAGCCTCCGGCTGTATCATGGACGCAGGGCTCATGTGGCTCCAGACTGCCTCGGTCACAACGCCGAAGTCGCTAATGCACATGTTCAGTGTACGAGCCGCAATGACATTTGTCCTTGTCTCCGCAACCCGCCTGTAAAAGGCCCTCACCGCCGTTTGACCGACCAGAATATGAACCTCGCCGCGCTCGGCAATGCGAGAAATGAGCTCAGGAACGGTCAGCTCGGGGGCAAGGATTTGTTCCCAATAACCAGAAATCTCAAGCAGCGCGTGCCGCAGATAG
>NZ_JBVBEF010000321.1:0-883 GCF_055456055.1 Bradyrhizobium sp. LeoB3 | reverse complement strand
CGGCTGACGCACGCGTGTCGCGCCCAGCCTTGGAGGTTGCGGACATCTTCCGCAACCATGGCCCGGCATGGCGTCAAGCCCATGCCGGCCATGTCAGCCTCGACCAGATGAAGGTGATGTCGGCGATCGAGCGCTGCCGCACCGCGGCCCTCGGCGGCCATGTCGCGCGCTGCGCGGACTGCGCCTATACGACCATCGCCTACAACTCCTGCCGCAACCGGCACTGCCCGAAGTGCCAGGGCGCCGCCGCCAAGGACTGGCTTGCCGACCGCGAAGCCGAGCTGCTGCCGGTGCCGTATTATCACGTCGTGTTCACGCTGCCGGCGGCCATCGCCGACCTCGCCTACCACAACAAGGCGGTGGTCTACGATCTCCTGTTCAAGGTCTCGGCCGAGACCGTGCTGACGATCGCCGCCGATCCGAAGCATTTGGGGGCCAGGATCGGCATCACCTCCGTCTTGCACACCTGGGGCTCGGCGATGACCCATCACCCGCATGTGCACATGATCGTGCCGGGCGGCGGCCTCTCGCCCGACGGCGAGCGCTGGGTGTCCTGCCGGCCAGGGTTCTTCCTCCCGGTGCGCGTGCTCTCCCGCCTGTTCCGGCGGCTGTTCCTGGAGAAGCTCGTCGCCGCGCACCAAGCCGGCCGCCTGAGCTTCTTCGGCAATCACGCTCCTCTCGCCGAGGCCCCATCCTTTGCGGCCTTCCTCACACCGCTGCGCAAGACCGAATGGGTCGTCTACGCCAAGCGGCCGTTCGGCGGACCGGAGGCGGTACTGGCCTATCTGTCGCGCTACACCCATCGTGTCGCCATCGCCAACAGCCGCCTGATCGCCTGCGACGAGCGCGGCGTTACCTTCAGGTGGAAGGACTACCGCATCGA
>NZ_JBVBEF010000320.1:0-885 GCF_055456055.1 Bradyrhizobium sp. LeoB3 | reverse complement strand
CGACTTCAGAAGTTCGGCATGCGGAATGCTCCCGAAGTAGTCCGCGAGGTCGGCGTCGACGACTTCCGGGTGACCACGGAACAGCAGCGCTTCCACCTCAACCACCGCCTGCTGGGCATTGCGCCCCGGACGGTAGGCATACTGCTCCGGTGGAAGATCGGCCTCAAAGATCGGCTCCAGCACCAGCATCGCTGCCGTCATGCAGACCCGATCCCGCAAGGTCGAGATGCCCAATGGCCTGAGTTTGCCATTGGCCTTCGGTATGTACACTCTTCTGATAGGATCCGGTCGATACGTCTCCTGCCTGAGCGCAAGCGCCAGTTCGCCAAGCCACCGCTGCACCCCATACACTTCGATGTCCGCGAAGTCCTGCCCGTCCACGCCCGGTGCGCCCTTGTTGGAGCGGCATTGAGCATAGGCATGGGCCAAGATGTCTTCCCGGCTGATCTTGTCGTGCAGGGCGTAGAAGCGGTAGCCGGCTTCTGCCTTCGCTTTCGCGTGCAACGCCGTCTGCAGCTTCTGAACACTCTTCGGAGTTGATAGGTTGCCCAATCCCCAGGTCCCTCACTACGTCTTGCGTTCGTCTTGAACTGAGGTCCCTTCCCTCCGCCGGCGTTACCCGGCTTCAGCGGTACTACGAACCCCTCCGCATCCCCACGGCGCCCGGCCTGTCCCTCGCGGGCGTCCGGTTGATCATCCCTGACCACGTCGTGGGGCCTCCCGTGTTGCGTACGCTTTCCTTGTGTACATGCCGTCGCCACTACCCCGGCACAGCGACTGGAGGTATTGCTTCGCTCACTTCGCCCCAGCCGTATCAGCCTTCCCCGAAAGGGTCATCGGGTCGGCCTGCGCATCGTCCTTTTCGAGGCTTGCTCGGCGTTCACT
>NZ_JBVBEF010000319.1:0-890 GCF_055456055.1 Bradyrhizobium sp. LeoB3 | reverse complement strand
GATGCTCTGCAGACCGACGAGCTCTGCCCCTGCAACCGCGAGATCGGCGGCGAAACGCTGAAGGTTGCTTGAGGCATGTTGCTGGAGGCATCATGTCGATTGAGCAATTGAAGAACCAATCCCCGATTTCAAGGACGTCAGACTCAACTTTGCGCGATGATGTGCGCGGACCTGACACGAGCGAGCACGCGGATCCTACATACGGCGATCGAGGGCGGCGGCCGGAGTTTCGCAAATCGGATCGTCGGACGGCTGCGCTCCAGTCAGCAGGCGCCGGCCACAGCGCGCGGCCTCGGTTTGAGGCTGCAACGACTGCTCCTCGGCCCAGTCGAACACCACAATGCTCAATGCGCCACTCCCCGCCGCGCTTGTCGAACAGGCCGCAACAGCGTCGACCGATCGGAACTGCCGCACGCGCCCATCCTTGCCGCCGCGCTGCATGACAAGGAAGCACGTCGCACAGCGCTCCGCGTCGGGCCGACGAGTTCTATCAATAATTGGCCGAACTGGTGGATATTGCGGGCGCGGCTTTTGAGCACTTCTCGCGCCGGGAGGCGGGAGCCCTCCGCAGGCCCGGAATAGATGCCATGCCGATCTATTGGGTGGGGTCAATAGGAGCGGCGCAGCATGGCCTTGCTGGCCCGGGCCATGCAGCGGCAGTACCGATAGATGCAGTTGCGGATCGCGACCCGGTCCAAAGGTTCCATTAGGATCGCTTCATTCAATCACCAACTATATCCCGTCTCTGTAGCTAACACTCCAGTCGGAAAACACTGGCGAGAATGCCCCCTCTAGGAAGGCATGGCGTAAAAGCGAGTTCTGTGCGTCAAGTTCAGCAAAATTGATCATGGGGTCCGGCCAAGCCATCCCCTCGGAGCCGCCGTCGCTCG
>NZ_JBVBEF010000318.1:0-903 GCF_055456055.1 Bradyrhizobium sp. LeoB3 | reverse complement strand
CGACCAGCTGCCCGAGAACCGCACGAGGGCTTTATGACGGCCCAGAACTCACGACGAGGCAAGGAATATTTAGAGATAGCACAGACTTTGCTCCGCGCCGCCAAAACCATGACCGACTCAGCGATCGCGGCTCAGCTTAAGGCCCTCGCTGACGACTACCAGCGGCGAGCTGAGAAACCCTCGCATGTTGATGCGGATGGATGAATTTCCTGACTGCACAGAGAGATTCCGGGATTGGGTGTGAGATGAACAATCACATTTGGCATGCAACGCTTATTGTATTCGCCGTTATGCCGCCGATTTCTACAATCGGTCACGCCCGCGCCCACGATTATCAAACCCTGAGTTGAGCAGTTGGTATGGGAGCTTGCACAGCGGCAAAGGGCCCTGCTGCGATGGCAGTGATGCGAAGCGCGTTGATGACGCCGATTGGGAAACTAAGGATGGTCACTATCGCGTGCGCATTGATGGCGAGTGGGTTGATGTTCCGAACGACGCTGTCGTGGATGGACCGAACCGCGCTGGTCGAGCCCTACTATCTGAACGGCGCTTCCGTTGGCGTCAGATGCTTCATGCCGGGGAGCATGGGCTGATCGCGAGCGCAGGGCGATCAGCAGCTCCCACTGCGGTAACATTGCACGGTTCGGCTGCCAACCCGACCGAGGCGATATGGTCATAGTGATATTCGTCCTGGCGATGTGCATTGCCGCGGCGTGCGTGGTCCTGGCGTTGTTGCTCTAGCGAAAAATAGCCCCGACTAACGCGGGGGCCGCCGGGGCCGGTTACTTTCGCTTTCCGAGCGCCCTCAAAATATTGACGAAGCCGAGCGCCTGTTTGCGAAGCTGCTAGAAAAACGATTTGACCGTCAGCCCTGCTGCGCGGGCATCTTGTATGAATGTATGC
>NZ_JBVBEF010000317.1:0-915 GCF_055456055.1 Bradyrhizobium sp. LeoB3 | reverse complement strand
CCCTGAGACATAGCTGTACCGGGCGACAGGGAAATGACCATCAAAGCGAAAACAACCAATGCAGAGGTTCTCATTTTTAACCTCCGAAACTGTATGCAAGACAAGGAAACTCTTGTGGTTTTGTTCCGCCGCCCACTAGGCAAGACCCTGGACGATCGCGGGGGGTGAATCGGTCGCGGGCCGCGACGCTGCACCGAAGCGACAGCGGCTCCTGCGCTCCGAGAAATTTTCCCCGCCATACTGGCAAGAGATTCGGAACGAAAGCTCCCGCCACGATTTCAGAAGCCATGAGACCGCCGCTCGCCGTTAAAACTACACGGCGCATGTCGCGGATAGCCAAAGGTCGCAAGACCCGCTGTTGTCGGAACAAGCGCTCGCGCAGATAGCGAAAAGCGGCGGTCTCCGGCTCCATTGCTCGGCAAGTTGGGAGGAGCACGGGTGGCGTGGGCGTGGGTCTGTGGGTCTCCGGGGGCGGCATTCTCACCCCGCACGAGGCTTCGTGATGTCCAACCGCATTGACATAGACCACAAACACAGCCGCGCCATTTTTCGAAAGATCGGCGAAAGATTGCGTGCGTTGCTGAAACCAGAGCCGGATTTACCGGCGAACGTTACAACGCAAATCAACCGGCTCCGCGCATTGGAAGAGCAGTCACCATCGATCATCCCAGCGGCCGAGCATTGGGACAAGCCGCGCCGGTAAGCTGCGATGGGGCAGCACAGACGGCTCGGCGAACAGGGGCGAGCAGTGTCATCGGCCAAGCTTCGTGCGTCAAAAATTTTGAGTGAGTTCGGTGAGGCACAATCCGAACTGATCGGCATCGCCGTCGTCCTTACTGTCTCCCTCCGGTGAGGGCCGCCTTGTCGGGTTAAGACGAGTGCTGTGTAACAGCCCTTATGGACAGCAATAAGTTC
>NZ_JBVBEF010000316.1:0-922 GCF_055456055.1 Bradyrhizobium sp. LeoB3 | reverse complement strand
CTAGCTCGAGAGGAGGGATCCTTTCCCTGCGTGGTCGGGAAAGAATTCCCGGCGTTTCCGTGGCATCTCAAGAGGAGGCGCTCTCCACAGGAAAGGCGAGAGGAACTCCAGGGTCGTGCCACCATTCCCAGAGTCCCCCAGATGTCTCAGTCCATTCCAGGGAAACCTGTTTTCCCTGCACTGCCTCGACTTTCAAGCCGAGGATCGACTCACACCACGGTGGCACGTGGGACAGCCCTGTGGGAAAGCCTCGTGGGAAAGCCTCGTGGGAAAGCCTCGAGGGAAAGCCACAGATCCCTTGATCCACGCGAAGGGAAGCGTGACACTGCTGCTACAGCTCGGGAGGAAAGCGCACGTGCATGCCCCCACTCGAGACGAGGACTGACTCCCCTGGGGAGACTCCAGAAGTACCCCAAGATCCATGTCAGCACTGGAGAGGAATGATCGGTTTCCGGTACCGACTCCACACAAGGTCTTAGGCCCCGACTTCGACGGGAGAGGAATCCCGAGAGGCCCCCGAGCAAGTCGCATGGGGACTGGCCTTTCCTGAGGCCACCAGAGCGGGCCCCTGCGGTCCCCGTCGTAAGTCGAGAGCACGTGCTGCAACTCGAGAAAATCCAGGAGGTTCTCCCCTCCAGGCGAGATGAGGCCCATTTCCGCTGAGGCGTCTCGAGGCTAATCACACCTAACCTCTGGAACTTCCAAAGGGTCCTTCACACCCTTGCTGCAACTCAAGAAGTTCCCCGACATACCCGTCTCCACTCGAGAGGAAGCACGAGAGTCCCGCCCACATCCAGAGGAGCCCCGTTTCTGACTCATAGCTCGAGAGGAGGGATCCTTTCCCAGCGTGATAGCGAAAGAATTCTCGGGAGTCACTCTCCACAGGAAAGGCGAGAGGAACTCCCTGTCATGCCACCATTCC
>NZ_JBVBEF010000315.1:0-924 GCF_055456055.1 Bradyrhizobium sp. LeoB3 | reverse complement strand
TTCCCCTGCGGGCCGGTTTGTGATTCAAGATGTTGGCTGGGTCTGGGGGCCAGCATCTGATGAGCCGACCTCTTTCCAATGATCTGCGTGAACGTGTCGTTGCAGCTGTAAGTGGGGGCGAGAGCTGCCGGGCGGTTGCGACGCGATTTGGCGTGGCGGTGTCCTCGGTGGTGAAGTGGTCACAGCGCTATCGTGCAACTGGCTCAGTGGCGCCCGGCAAGATAGGCGGATACCGCAAGCCGGTGCTGGAACCGCATCGCGCCTTCATCAAGGAGCGGATCAGCCAAACGCCGCATCTGACGCTGCACGGGCTGAAGGATGAACTTGCTGCCCGTGGGGTCGAGGTCTCGCACAACGCGGTCTGGACGTTCCTGCGGCGCGAAGGCCTGCGGTTCAAAAAAAACGCTGTTCGCCCTTGAGCAGGCCCGCGCGGACGTCGCGCGCCGGCGCCGTCGCTGGCAGTCGTGGCAGGCGAGCCTCGATCCTCAGCGCCTGGTCTTCATCGATGAGACCTGGATCAAGACCAGCATGGCCCCGTTGCGCGGATGGGGGCCGAAGGGCGAACGGGTGCGAGGTTTTGCACCCCACGGCCATTGGCGGACGCTGACCTTTCTCGGCGCCTTGCGCTCTGACAGCCTCGTCGCTCCCTGCGTCTTCGACGGGCCGATCAACGGCGAATGCTTCCGAGCTTATGTCGAACAGCAGCTTGTTCCAGTTCTCAAGCCGGGCGACATCGTGATCATGGATAATCTCGGCAGCCACAAGTCGGCTGCTCTGCGTCGCATCATCCGAGGCGCCGGCGCCAGACTCTGGTATCTGCCGCCTTACTCACCCGACCTCAATCCGATCGAACAGACTTTCGCCAAGATCAAGCACTGGATGCGCATCGCGCAGAAGCGCACCCTCGAAGACATTTGGCGACAC
>NZ_JBVBEF010000314.1:0-936 GCF_055456055.1 Bradyrhizobium sp. LeoB3 | reverse complement strand
AAAGCAGGGACATTTGCAGTCACTCACCTGTGGTCGCCAAGTCAATTGGTGCTAGCCTACCGCATTCGCAATCCATCCTCCTGGGGGCGGCGACCCGGCAAGTGGTAGCAGTGGAAAAAACTGCATTGCTGTTGTATTCGCGCAACGCTCCTTTCTGATCTGCGGCGATATGCTGGCGTTGGCTGGGGAGAACCGCGATGTTCGATGTCTATCTAAACGGCAGGCGCGATTTGCTCGTCGTTCGCAGGGGATTTCCAATCCCTCCTGGCGGTGCATCAGGCAGGTGGCGCAGGCGTAGGAAACGCGTCGCCAGTGTCAGCGAAGAGATTTGGCGGGCCGTTCAGAGGCAAGGCTACTACATGCGGAAACTGAACGGTCTCAAGTAAAACTAGCGGGGGTGGCTTGGTGCTTGCACTTGAGGCCTAGGCTGCTGTTTGCTTCGACCGCTCCGTAGGTCGTCGAGCCGATACACCCTAAAGAGCCATGCCTGACAGTCTGGATGTGGGCGCCGTGGGATGAGGCGAAGACATTGCAAGCGGCCGTTGCCGGACGACGTGCTCAAGATCGTGATGCGGCGGATAGATCGCTTCGGGCCGCACATTTCGATCATCGTATCCAAGATACTGGAGCGCGAGATCAACATTGTGATGGGGTTGCCGGCAGCTTGTCGGTTGACCTCTATCAGCGCAGCCGACACTCACAAGGTCTCTGACCGATGGCCCGATCCCTTTGCAGATCAGCTTCGAGTTCTTCGATAATGGCGTGAAGCAGACACGTGGCAAGCGGATCTGTGACTTCCCGCTCCAACAGGCGATAGCGCACGATCTCGACTTCTCGGTCTCTCAACTGGCGCTCTGTCATGATCCCATGCCCTCCGGCAAACCGACGTGGAGGCGGCTGAATTGTTTCGCTAAAATTTTCGGATCATTTCCTATG
>NZ_JBVBEF010000313.1:0-942 GCF_055456055.1 Bradyrhizobium sp. LeoB3 | reverse complement strand
CCCCTGATCGAGGGCTCGGAGGTCAAGGAATATTCTGCGCACCTCATCCCTGAAGGTGGCTACAAGGCAATCCCGCAGCTGTATGGCGAAGGCTGGGTCGTGGTCGGCGATGCGGCGCAGCTCAACAACGCCATTCATCGCGAGGGCTCTAACCTCGCGATGACCTCGGGCCGCATTGCGGCGGAAGCTATCGTCCAGGTGAGATCACGGCGTTATCCCATGACTGCGGCAAATCTGTCGCTCTACAAGAAGATGCTGGACGAATCCTTCGTGATCAAGGATCTCAAGAACCACAAGGATATGCCGATGCTGATGCATACCAACTCGCAAAACTTCTTTCTCACCTATCCGCAGCTCGTCGCCAGGGCGATGCAGAACTATGTACGGGTCGACGGCACGCCGAAGGCCGAGAAGGAGAAGCTGACGTTGAAATCCTTTGTCAATGCGCGGTCATGGACCGGTTTATTTGGCGATGCATTCCGCCTCGCGCGCGCTTGGCGATAACCCATCAGAATCAAGGCTAAGGAAGCTGAAATATGAATGTCGAGACATCAGTGCGCGTCGAGGACAAGCTGTTCTACAACCGCTATCTTGTCGACGTCGGTCATCCTCACATCAAAGTACGCGCACATACGAAGCCGTCCCCACAGCTGCTTGCACTCTTGAAGGTCTGCCCGGCGCGCTGCTATGAACTCAACCACAAGGGGCAGGTCGAGGTCACCGTCGACGGCTGCATCGAATGCGGCACCTGCCGTGTCATCGGCGAACCCACTGGCGACATCGAATGGAGCTATCCGCGTGGCGGATATGGGGTGTTATTCAAGTTTGGATGAGGGCTGAACGGCAGGCCGCGTGTCATCGCCAAGAAGCACGGCCCAAGATTGGTCCACGAGCGACCTGATCAATTCGCTGCGACGATGCCGGCACACGGCAGCTGGGGCG
>NZ_JBVBEF010000312.1:0-950 GCF_055456055.1 Bradyrhizobium sp. LeoB3 | reverse complement strand
CCATGGCGCACCGCAAGGTCGACTTCCTCTCGCGCGAAGTCGACGTGATGAAGCGTTGCGGAAACGCGAAGGTCGATCCCAGAATGAGCTTCGGCAAAATGGCCGAGCCGGTGAACGAGCCATTTGGCCGCGAAGTCCGGCGAGGTGCTGACGGTAAGGACGCCGGCGTTCTGCCGTTGCAGAAGCCGCTCGGTGCCAACCGCGATGCGGTCCAGGGCATCGCGAACGATAGTCAGATAGTCCTTGCCGGCCTCGGTGATGATCAGGCGCTGGCGCTCGCGATTGAACAGCTTGATCGCAAGCTCAGCCTCCAGCGCCTTGACCTGATGGCTCACGGCGCCCTGCGTGACGCAAAGCTCCTCGGCTGCGCGGGTAAAGCTTTCATGCCGCGCCGCGGCTTCGAAAGCCTTCAGCGCATTCAGGGGCGGCAAGCGTGAACGCATCGCACAAAGACTTCATGAGAAAAACTAGGGCCGGCCAGAGAAACGATGCTTTGCGGATCACGGCCCGCTGACCTTATGGGAAAGCTTCAATGCAGCATTTCATGAGATTTGGAGCTTGTCGATGTCAACCGTTGCCCGCAACGCCTCGACGTTTCGGCTGATCCGGCCGGCCGGTCCGCTCCCACAACTTCATCAGGAAAATTCGGTGGAAAGGCTCGGCGCTCCGGGACGCGGGCTTCGAGCTTGGTCCGCGCGGCGCAGGCTGCGTCAGGCACTCCGCGATCTGGCCGACGACAAGCATCTGCTCGCCGACATCGGCCTCACGCGCGAAGAGGCGCTGGACGAGGCCGCTAAGCCATTCTGGCGATAACAAGCGCCCGTTACCAACAAGATAGAGGAGGAACAGATGGCAGAGCCAATCGTCTATGGCTTCCCGCGAAGCACCTACGTCAACATCGTGCGGTTGATTCTGACGCACAAGGACGTAGCGTATGGCTTTCATGACCT
>NZ_JBVBEF010000311.1:0-950 GCF_055456055.1 Bradyrhizobium sp. LeoB3 | reverse complement strand
GCCATCTTGCGAAGGTTCTGGGCGGTGGCTGCGAGGATGAACTCGTCATGCGCGCCGTTTGGGCCTCGTAAGCGTAGGCGGTCGAGCTTGAGAATGCGTTTAAGGTGTGCAAACAGCATCTCGACTTTCTTGCGGAGCCGACGCGAAGTGCGGCCCTCCCAGGATCGTGCTATGTCGCGCGCCATGTCGCGGGCACCTTCGTGAATAGAGCGCGGCACCTTACGGACCGAGTCCTTTGGGCAGCAGCGAGCCTTTAAGGCGCAACTTGCGCAATCGTGCTTGCTCGCCCGGTAGAGCATCGTCGCGCCATCGTTCACCAGTGTTCCGGTCGTGGTCAGCATCTTGCCGCCGGGACAGGTATAGATGTCGCCGGCTTGATCGTAGGTGAAATCCTCGCGCGAGAAGGTACCGTCTTTGCGAGCCGACTTGTCGAATACCGTCACGTGCGGCTCGATGCCGTGCTTATAGACGAGCCAGCCGAGCATCTCGGCCGAGCCGTAGGCGCTGTCACCCATGAGCTTGCCCGGATAGAGGTCGAACTGTTCGAGTGAGCGCTCAATCATGCGCTTGGCGGCCAATACCTCCGCCTGCCGGATTGCCGCGGTCGCCTCCACATCGACGATGATGGCGTTCTCGACATCGATCAGATAGTTCGTGGAGTAGGCAAAGAAAGCTTGGCCGCCGTGTGCCCCGGTCCAGCGCGCGGCCGGATCGGAGGGCGATACAAACTTGGGCGTGACCTCGGTCGCAGCACCGAACGCGGCATCATCAAGAACAGCAAGATACTCGTCGATTGCCCGGCCCGCGGCCTCCGGTGGAAGCCCCTTATCGCCTTCGATCCCCTTCTGCCGATTGGCATCCGCCTTGATCAGGCTCGCATCAACTGCGAACCCTTCGCCGCCAACCAGGCGCTCCCGCATGCAGCGGCGCAAGACAGTCTCGAACACGCG
>NZ_JBVBEF010000310.1:0-964 GCF_055456055.1 Bradyrhizobium sp. LeoB3 | reverse complement strand
TCGGGCCGCGAGACGCGCTCGAACTTCATAATCTCTGGCGGCCCAAACTCGTGCACGCGCCAGGCCATCATTGTTGAACGAGTTCGCTCTTGATCAGCCCGCGGGACGATGCTGCTGGGGGTCATCTCATGTTGCTTGCGCTTAGCTTTCATAATTACCGCCGACCGCTGGCGGACCGTTGTTGCCGGCGACGTCCCAGTTGCCTTCCCGGCCAACTTCAGGGCCGCTCGTGTCATGCTCGCGTCGGCGGCGCGGCGCTCACGTAACGACCAGATGCTGGAGATCGTGCCCAACGGCGTCATGCACTTCCCTGGCACCGGCATCAACGACAACCTCACCGACAAGGCCAAGAAGCTGGGCATTCCGGTCTGGAAGTTCGGCGGCGCGTGAGCGCCGCCCTCACTCGCAATATCCGTAGACCGCAATGGCACCGGTCAAATGACAGTCCTACCGATCGAGCCACCCCCATCGACGAACAGCGTTTGTCCAGTGATGAAGCCAGCTTCCTCTGAGAGCAGGAACGCGATGGCAGCCGAGATCTCCTCCGGCTTCCCGAGACGCCGCATAGGAATCATCGACAGGAAACGACCCTCGGCCTCACTTCCCACCGGCGTGTTTTGACGAAATAGCTCCGTCTCCACTGGTCCAGGCGCTACCGCATTGACGGTAATACCTGCCTCCGCCAGCTCAATCGCCCAGGTTCGCGTCAGGCTGGCGACCGCTGCCTTTGCAGCTGCATAGCCGCTTCGCTGTGCGACCCCGACCGTCACCAGGCTGGTGATATTCACGATCCGCCCCCAACCCTTCGCCTTCAACGTCGGCAGAACCGCCTGCACGGTCTGGATGGTCGGATGCACGTTGACGCGAATCATATCTTCGACATCATCGAGTTCGATCTCGCCGACCCGATGCAGCCGGACTAGTCCGACATTGTTGACCACCCCGTCGAACGAATAGCGTTGCG
>NZ_JBVBEF010000309.1:0-990 GCF_055456055.1 Bradyrhizobium sp. LeoB3 | reverse complement strand
TAGAGCGTGTTGTTTTTTAGCGGAATCGGGATTCCCAATTGGAGGAATTTCTGATTCAAACTCCATGCTGGGGCCGGGGGCCAGCATGGATGACGCGACCCTATTCGGAAGACATCCGCGAACTGGCGCTTAAGCGCGCTGATGCAGGCGAGACCGTTCGCTCGATTGCAGCGGCGCTTCAGATCAGTCCATCCTGTGTGACGAAGTGGAAGAACCTGAGGCGAGAGACCGGAGGCCTTTCGCCCGGCAAGATCGGTGGTCACAAGAAGCCGGTCCTGTCCGGCGCCAACGCCGACTGGCTGCGCAAGCGCCTTCGCTCGGGACCGTTCACCTTGCGGAAGCTGACGCGGGAACTGGCTGAGCGTGGCATCAAGACAGACGTGCGGGCGGTGTGGGCTTTTGTTCATGCTGAGGGGCTGAGCTTCAAAAAAAACGATCCATCCGGCCGAACAGGATCGCCCCGATATCGCTGGTAAACGGGCGCGCTGGAAGGCCCATCAAGGCAAGATTGACGCCTCGCGCCTGGTCTTCATCGATGAGACCTGGATCAAAACCAACATGGCGCCGCTACGCGGCTGGGGCCCGCGCGGACAACGGCTCCAGGCATCAGCGCCTTTCGGCCATTGGAAGACCATGACCTTCATCGCCGCGCTGCGCCACGATCGGATCAACGCACCCTGCATCATCGACGGCCCTATCAATGGCCAACTCTTCACCCTCTATGTCGAGAAGATATTGGCGCCCACCCTGGCAAAGGGCGAGGTCGTCATTCTCGACAATCTCGGCAGTCACAAAGGCAAGCTCGCCCGCAACGCCATCCGCGCTAGGGGCGCGCATATGCTCTTCCTGCCGCCCTACAGCCCCGACCTCAATCCGATCGAACAGGTCTTCGCCAAACTCAAACACCTGACGCGCGCCGCGGAGCCCCGCGATGTCGAGGCAACCTGGCGAAAGGTCGGAGAACTCCTCGATCTCTTCTCACCCGAGGAG
>NZ_JBVBEF010000308.1:0-1012 GCF_055456055.1 Bradyrhizobium sp. LeoB3 | reverse complement strand
CTCCTGCGCGCGCCGACGTCAGCGAACGGCGGGTCGGGACGAAGAAACGGGCTTTGAGATCGAACAAAGAAACTGATGAAAGACAAACGAGCTGCCGCTCTGGCAAACTCCTTGACAAAAAATGGCCCATACAAGGAAACCGCGCTTGAGGGAACGTAAGACGGTGCGGCAGGCGCTATGGGGATTTGAGTGCCGCGGGTGAGCTCGTTGATTGGGATCGAACCGGTCCAACGAGTTGTGCGGCGGTGAAGCCGCTGACGAATGCGCGGCGGATGGCCTTGAACTCCACAAGTTGTCCGACGATTTGCGACGGCTGGCGGATATCTGGGCACACTCTGCCGTGGCCGGTCGAGAGCCAGCGAGCGCGATGAGCAGACTTGCAGGATTGTGACGCGGTCATGAGGTGTCGACCCTGATGATGGTCGTCGGAGCTGTCGGCGGATTCCGCGGAGTTGCACCGCGCGCGAAGACCTCGATGATGATCATGCGACCGCCGCAGCAAGGACAAGCCGGTTTGCTGTCATCGACAACGGGACCGTTGGGTTCGCTCTTGGCTTTTGGAACGGCGAGCAGTTCACGCGCGCGGGCGATGTTGTCGGCGCAGGCGCTCTTGGCGAACAGGCCGTAGTGGCGGATGCGGTGCAGGCCCTTGGGCAGCAGGTGGATGAGGAAGCGGCGGATGAACTCGTCTGTGGCAAGCGTCATCTGCTTGTATCGATCGCGGCCCGCGACGCGGTAGTCCTTCCACCTGAAGGTAACACCCTGCTTGTCGAAGGCGATCAAGCGGCTGTTGGCGATGGCGACGCGGTGGGTATAGCGCGACAGATAAGCCAGCACGGCCTCAGGCCCACCGAACGGCCGCTTGGCGTAGACAACCCATTCGGCCTTGCGCAGCGGTGCGAGATAAGCCGCGAAGGATGGCGCCTCGGCGAGAGGGGCGTGATCGCCGAAGAAGCTCAGGCGGCCGGCCTGGTGGGCCGCGACGAGCTTCTCCTGGAACACTCGCCGGAAC
>NZ_JBVBEF010000307.1:0-1032 GCF_055456055.1 Bradyrhizobium sp. LeoB3 | reverse complement strand
GCCGGCCGATATCCTCAACTATCCGCTGATCCATATGGACAGCCGAACCGATTGGTCCAGGTGGCTGCAGGCGGCGGGCGTCAATGACACGCATATCATTCACGGCCCCGTGCTCAATCGGGCCAGCATGGTGATCGACGCGGCGATCAACGGGCAGGGTATCGCGCTTGCCCGTACGACATTGGCGGCATGGGACCTGATCAACGGGCGGCTGGTGCGGCCATTTCCGGAAGCGTTGCGACTATCGAAGACCTACTGGATCATCTGTCCGAAGGCGACGACAGCCCAGCCGAAGATCGTCACGTTCCGCGACTGGCTCTTGGCAGAGGCTTCCAGGGATCTGCGGCAGCTCAAGCAGCTGGGCTGGTCCTTGAGCCCGCTCAAAGAGAGCGGGGACTGATCCGCCCTCACGCAGACGATTGAAGATCAAGCAACGGTCAGTAATCCTTCCTGATCGCCGTTGCGAATAGGAAAGGCGGCGGAAAACCGTCGCTCGTTGCGGCCGTTCGCTTCCTGCGCTAGTTTACTGATCGGGGACGTCGCAGCCTCCCCGTAAAATGGTGACCCCATGCAAGCGCTGCTCGCTTTTCTATGGAGCGAGCGCATGGACGGGTCCACTTTTGAACTGCCGCTGTTTCTGCTTGCGACCTTTGCGGGTGCACTTGTTGCTGGGCTCTCGGGCTTTGCCTTTGGACTTGTGGCGGCTTCGCTATGGCTTTACATCCTCACGCCGCTGCAGAGCGCGACATTGATCGTCGGCTTCGGTCTTCTGGTGCAAGGCTACTCAGTCTGGAGACTGCGCCGCGCGCTCGATGGGAGCAAATTGCTGCCGTTCATCGTCGGCGCCGCTCTCGGGGTTCCGACCGGAGTGTCTCTCTTGACCTGGTCCGATCCTCGAACCGTCCGCATCGCGGTTGGTGCGTTCCTCGCTGCGTACAGTCTCGACGCACTTCTTCGACCCAGCCTAAAACCGATCTCCACCGGAGGGAGCGCGGCCGACGCTGCGGTTGGCTTCCTCAACGGCGTGCTTGG
>NZ_JBVBEF010000306.1:0-1045 GCF_055456055.1 Bradyrhizobium sp. LeoB3 | reverse complement strand
AGCGGGATGGGGTTAAGTTGAATCGATTTGGGATTCCCAAATCAGTGAGTTTCTGATTCACCATGCTGGCTGGGCAGGAGGCCAGCATGGATGGGCAAGCCTTACTCTCTGGATCTTCGCAAGCGCGTGGTGGCCGCGATCGAGGGCGGGATGTCCCGCAATCAGGCGGCCAAGCAGTTTGGGGTTGCGATCAGCACGGCAATCGGTTGGATGCAGCGGGTCGATGAGACCGGCAGCGTTGCTCCGGGCCAGATGGGCGGTCACAAGCCGAAAGCGGTTTCGGGAGACCACGCGGTCTGGCTGTCGCAACGGATCAAGGACGGCGATTTCACCATACGTGGGCTCGTTGCCGAGCTTGCCGGGCGCGGCCTGAAGGTCGACTACCACTCGGTGTGGGACTTCGTGCACGCCGAGAAGCTCAGCTTCAAAAAAAAGCGTGGTGGCTGGCGAACGCGATCGTCCCGACGTGGCACGGCGGCGAGCCCAGTGGACAAAGTATCAAGATCGCGTCGAAGCTGAACGGCTGGTCTTCATCGACGAGACCTGGACCAGGACCGACATGGCTCCCCTGCGGGGATGGGCGCCGCGCGGGCGCAGACTCCCCGCCAAGGTTCCACATGGCCGCTGGAAGACCATGACCTTCCTGGCGGCCTTGCGCCATGACCGGATCGATGCGCCATGGTTCATCGAAGGACCGATCGATGGCGCGAGCTTTCGGACCTATGTCGAGAAAGTTCTCCTGCCCACCCTTCGCCCCGGCGATATCGTGGTCATGGACAATCTCGGCAGCCACAAGGGCAAGGTCGTGCGCCAGCTCATTCGCTCTGCCGGCGCCAAACTGTTCTTCCTGCCGAAATACTCGCCCGACCTGAACCCGATCGAACAGGTCTTTGCCAAGCTCAAACATCTGCTCCGAAAGGCGGCCGCCCGAACTGTCGACACCGTCTGCACCGCCATCGGTGAAGCCTTGCCAGCATTCACCTCTGAAGAATGCGCGAACTATCTCGAAAATTCAGGTTATCGAACCTAATGCCATCACGCTTTA
>NZ_JBVBEF010000305.1:0-1053 GCF_055456055.1 Bradyrhizobium sp. LeoB3 | reverse complement strand
GTTTCAATCAACCTGTTTGGAGACGTCCGGTACGAGCGACCGGACGTCGGCGCTCTGCCGCAGCATGATTGTGGCGCGTCGATTCTCTGCGCCTCGCGGCCGCTGATCGAAGACGTGCTGCGGCGTAAGGTGGCCGCAATCGCCAACGTCACGTTGCGATCGCAATGTCGCGTGATGGACATTGTGCCGGACGCGAACCTGCCGTCGGTCAGGTATGAGAGCGGTGCAAAAGAGCTTGCCGCAGTCGAGGCGGATCTGGTGGTGGACGCATCCGGCCGCAGTGCGCCGACGCTCGGCTTGTTCGACGCGCTCGGTTGGGAACGGCCGCTCGAAACCGTCGTCGGTGTCGACATCAGCTACACGACCGTTGTTGTTCGGCCTGCGCCGGACGGGCAAATCCTGGTCACATTGCCCGATCCGCGCACGTCGGTGCTGGCCGGCTTGATAATGCCCATGGAAGACGGAGGCTGTTTCATCTCGCTTTCTCAGCACGGCGCGACGGAGCGGCCGGAGACGTGGGAGGACTTTCTTGCTCTCTCGCGTCAACTGAATACACCGACGATCTACAACACAATTTGCGAATTTCCGCCGCCCGACGGCTTAAGGCATTTTGTGTTTGATGAGAGCCGCTGGCGACATTTCGAGCAACTGCAGAGGCTGCCGCGCGGAATCCTACCGGTGGCAGACTCGCTCTGCCGGTTCAATCCGGTTTACGGTCAGGGCATGTCTGTCGCGGCACTGCAGGCAAAGCTGCTGCGCGAGGTGCTGGATCGCGTCTCGGATGAGGCCGATCCGATCGGAGCGATTCAAAAGCAGTTCATGTCCAAAGTGAGCGCGCTGCTTCAAGCGCCCTGGAACATGGGTGTGAACGCCGATTTCGCCTATCCGGGTACGCGGGGGGAACGCCCGGAACACTACGAGGAAAACCGGCAGTTCGAGGCTGCCCTCTTCCGAGCTATCAAATCGGATCCGGTGGTCCAGCGGGCGTTCTCAGACGTCGTGCAGCTCATAAAACCGTTCGATTTCCTCCAGGATCCTGACATCCGGAGACGG
>NZ_JBVBEF010000304.1:0-1072 GCF_055456055.1 Bradyrhizobium sp. LeoB3 | reverse complement strand
CGCCAGGCGTTGTAGTGATTGCCCCAAGGGTAAGCGCCGGGTTTGATGGTGACGAATTTGTAGTAGCCGGACGCGTCCGACTGCGTGCGGCCGGCGCCGGTAAAATTGGGATCAAGTGGCGCCGGATGCTGGTCGCGGACATGGATATAGCGGCCGCAGGCATTGGCCTGCCAGATCTCGATCAGCGTGTTCGGCACTCCGCGGCCATCTTCGTCGAGCACATGGCCATGCACGATGATGCGCTCGCCAAGCGGCTCGCCCTTGTGCTGAGTGGTGAGATCATTGTCCCCGGCACGCACGCTCTCATGGCCGTACACCGGTCCGGTTAATTCCGAGAGGGTATGTCGCATCGGGATCAGCGGCTTCTGCGGTGCGCGCTTGATCGAACTCCTGTAGGCGGGAGAGGACAGCGCGGGATGGATGCGCTTCGAACCGGCCGGATAGATCAACGTCATTATGTTTCCTCTGATAGTGGTGACGCCATTGAAGCGGCATCACCTCGCATGGCCCGGTCAGCAATCAGGCTGGCGCTTTGAAGTCGTAGGAAATGCGACCAGCGGGGAGATAAAACAACGCGATGACCGCCCCGCCCCTGACCTCGGGATAGTGGCGGCTTCCGGGATCTGGCGCCGTCCAGCCGGGACCCTGCCAGCCCTGTAATCCCTTCAGCTCGGCGCCCTTATTTAAGGGCACCACAAGATTGAGCTCGCCATAGGGATGGCCGTGATACTGCCCGCGCAACACGTCATGCTCGTCCTCGTCCTTGAAACGGCGCGGATCGGCGCTGTTCATGTAGACGGCCGTGATGCTGAACTGAAACGTTTCGGGCATTGGTTCGAGGATGCGGCTCCGCCGGTAGTTCGGACCGTCCACCTCCTGGTTCGCTGCCCAGCCTTCTTCGACCCCGATCTTGATCAAGCGAGCCAAGTCCTGATAGAGCGCGCTCTCCTCTCCATATTTCTCGTTGAGCCAACGCTCCATCTCGGCGCCAGGCGTCATATCCTTGACTTCCCGGAGGAACGGAATGCTGCGCTGAATCAGTTCTTCTCGGCTTCCCATAGTCGTCTCCTTA
>NZ_JBVBEF010000303.1:0-1073 GCF_055456055.1 Bradyrhizobium sp. LeoB3 | reverse complement strand
AGGGGCTGCGATTGATGATTCTATATCGATCATGGATCGTCGGGGGTTCGCATGCGGGGCGCTTTTTCGGATCAGGGCGGATTATTTTCGTACATTACGCCGGAGGCACGAGTTCCTGCGGACCATCCGCTCAGGAAGATCCGGCAGTTCGTCCGCGATGTGCTGACGGAGATGAATCGCGACTTGGGGAAGCTCTACGCGAGCGAAGGACGTCCCTCGACGCCTCCGGAGCAATTGCTGAGCGCGTTACTGCTGCAGGTGTTCTACGGTATTCGCTCGGAACGCCAGTTGATGGAGCAACTGGACTACAATCTTTTGTACCGCTGGTTTGTGGGGCTTTCGCCCGACGACCCGGTCTGGGACCCGACCACCTTCACCAAGAACCGAGACCGGCTGCAGAACGGCGGGGTGTTTAAGAAATTCATGACCCGGCTTCTGAACCATCCGCAGGTCAAGCCGCTGCTGTCGGACGAGCATTTCTCGGTGGATGGAACGCTGATCGAAGCCTGGGCGTCACAGAAGAGCTTTCGTCCCAAGGACGGTAGCGGTGACGATGATGGCGGCGCAAACTTCCATGGCCAGAAGCGCAAGAACGACACCCATGCGAGTACCAGCGATCCAAACAGCAGGCTTTACCGCAAGGCGGCCGGGCGGGAGGCGAAGCTCTGCTATATGGGCCATGCCACAATGGAGAACCGGCATGGGCTGGCGACCGAACGCCGCGCCTCGGAGATCATGCTGAAGGCCCAAGGCAAAGCCGCCGGCCACCGCATCACGGCCGGCGAGGACAAGGCGTACGATACCGCCGATCACGTGGCCAATCTTCGTGCCATCAACGTGACACCGCATGTGACGCAGAACCAGGCCGTCACCAAAACCGGCAAGAACCGCAACAGCGCCATCGACGGACGAACCACGCGGCATCCGGGATACGGCATGTCACAATCGCGCCGGGCGATGATCGAGTGCATCTTCGGTTGGGGCAAGCAACACGGGACCATGCGCAAGACCAAACATCGCGGCATCGGTCGCGTCGCCGCCGATTTCCTGCTCAATCTGATCGCCTATAATCT
>NZ_JBVBEF010000302.1:0-1098 GCF_055456055.1 Bradyrhizobium sp. LeoB3 | reverse complement strand
CAGCAGCACCATCCCGACGGCGCCAAACAAGAAAGGCACCGCAGACAGCAGGCCGGTCTGGAAGTTGCTCACGCCGAAGTTCTTGATGATCGTCGGCAAGAAAAACGCCACACCATAGCTCGCCGCGTTCAGACAGAAGTAGACGAACGCGCAGGCAAGGACGCGGAGGTCGGTGAGCGCCTTAACGATGCCCACATGCTCGACCGCCACCTTGTGCTGCCTTTCAGCCTCCAGCCGTCGTTCGAGCCAGCCCCTCTCGTCGTTGGCGAGCCACGCCGCGAGCGCCGGCCGGTCGGTCAGGTAAAAGATGACCCCGAAAGCCATCAGGATCGAGGGCAAGGCTTCGAGGATGAAGAGCCATTGCCAGCCATCGAGTCCGGCGCCGGAAATGTTCAGCAGAGCCCCGGAGATCGGTCCGCCCGCAATCGACGAGAACGGGATGGCCAGCATGAACAGCGAGACAACCCGGGCCCGGTAGACCGACGGGAACCATAGTGTCAGGTAGAAAATGATCCCGGGAAAGAAACCCGCCTCGGCGAGACCGAGCAGGAAACGGAGGATGTAGAACACCCATTCGGTCGAGATCCCGGTGGCCGCTGAGATCGGGGCGATGAAGGCGAACAGAGCAGAGATGATCCCCCAGCTTAACATGATGCGAGCGATCCAGAGCCGTGCGCCGAACCTGTCCAGCGCGAGGTTGGATGGTACTTCGAACAGAAAGTAGGAGATGAAGAACAGGCCCGCGCCAAAGCCGTAAGCCGCCTCCGACAGGCCGAGCGCCGAGTTCATCTGGAGTTTGGCGAAACCGACGTTCACCCGGTCGAGGTACGCGACGAAGTAGCAGACGAACAGGAAGGGCAGCAACCGCCACATCAGCTTGCGGATGGTCCTTGCTTCGATCTCGTCCATGGCACCGCTAACTCCCTGCTCTTGGCTAGTGGGGAGCGCTCAGGCGGCCAGGTTTGCCGATCGTACATGGCGGTGCGGCTGAACACGACCTCGATACCCCAAGTTCATTCGCGGGATTTGGTTCCCGGCTTACCGGTCGCGCCACGCGGCGGCGTTACACGCTTCGTGCAGTCAAGCAACGGCGTCACC
>NZ_JBVBEF010000301.1:0-1100 GCF_055456055.1 Bradyrhizobium sp. LeoB3 | reverse complement strand
GTGATCTTCGCAATCACCGGACTTACCATGACCGCTCCAGCCTCTCAGGCTTTTGCAGAACCTTCCGCACACTACCTAAAAGCGCCAGCGGTTTGATTCTGATCAAGGAAGTGATCGAACTTTTTAGATAAACTAGCATCGTTCACTCAACCTCAATCGCGAGTTCACTTTGATCTGCAATAAACCCGGAAAACCGATCCCGATCATTAGGAGCACCTATGACAAAGGAAAATACAGCTGGATCCGATGGCCCGTTTACGCCTCCCGAATTGCTAAGATCATTTAATGAAATGCAAAGGAAGATGTCCGCAGTGGCAGCAAAGGAAGTATTGGGATTTGCAGCTTCCCGCCTACAGGACCAAGCCGACTACCTGACGAGTCTTGCCGGCTGCACAAGCTCTTCCGAAGCGCTCAAGTGCCAATGGGACTTCGCGCAGCGGTCGTGGTCGAAATCGCTCATTGACGGATGGAAAATGTTCGATAGCTTCAATGCAAAGAGGCAGTAATGGACTGCGGTTTGAGAGGTAACTTGTCGCGCTGAGGCGGGCTTACAATCAATATCGTCCCTCTATCGACCTGGCGCAGTCACGTTGCGATCGCAATCTTTTTTCTAACGGCGTCAGTATCCCTGCTAAACAGCGGAGCCAACGAGTCGTCCGTGAAGAAGCTCCCAAGTCATTGAGCGGGAGTCGAATTTTGGATCGGAGCGAGGGTCGGGATTGCAAGCTTTTTGGATTTGAAGGCCCGAAAGCTTGCAATTTGATTTCTGGGATTCCGTCGAATCGCGTGTCGTGATTCCGTGGTCGCAACGGAGGGGACGATGCGACCCAAGGAACGACGGGACAGCGGACAGGCCGACCTTCTGCGCTCGCGGCTGGACGCGATCATCGACATGAACCATGCGCTGGTGCAGCTGGCGCGGACGATCGACTGGGCATTCCTCGAGCAGAAGTTCGGCGCGGTCTATGAGGACAAGCCGGGCCGATTGGCTGCGGCGCTTAGGGTAGTGCACGAGCAACTATTCGCCCCAGCTGCCGTGTGCCGGCATCGTCGCAGCGAATTGATCAGGTCGCTCGTGGACCAATCTTGGGCCGTGCTTC
>NZ_JBVBEF010000300.1:0-1150 GCF_055456055.1 Bradyrhizobium sp. LeoB3 | reverse complement strand
TAGCAGTCTGCTGAAGAACCCCCTCGCCACCGAGGGGGCTTGATGATTCACTTGTCATCTCGAATCGGCGGAGATGCTCATGCGCGGCAGGTTTACGGATCAAGGCGGCCTGTTTTCGTACATCGCGCCGGATAAGCGTGTGCCAGCGAACCATCCGCTGCGGAAGGTGCGGGAACTTGTCCGGGATGTATTGAGTGATTTGAACCGCAGCCTTGGGAAGCTCTATGCCAGCGAGGGACGTCCTTCGATCCCTCCGGAGCAATTGCTGAGCGCCTTGCTGCTGCAGGTGTTCTACGGCATCCGCTCGGAACGCCAGTTGATGGAGCAACTGGACTATAATCTTCTGTATCGCTGGTTCGTGGGACTGTCGCCGGATGATCCAGTCTGGGACCCGACCACCTTCACCAAGAACCGGGAGCGGCTGCAGAACGGCGATGTGTTCACGAAGTTCATGACCAGGCTTCTGAACCATTCTCAGGTCAAATCGCTGTTGTCGGACGAGCATTTTTCGGTGGACGGGACGCTGATCGAAGCCTGGGCTTCGCAGAAGAGTTTTCGCCCCAAGGACCGCAGCGGCGACGATGATGATGGCGCCAACTTCCACGGCCAGACGCGCAAGAACGACACCCATGCGAGTACCAGCGATCCGGACAGCAGGCTTTATCGCAAGGCGGCCGGACGCGAGGCCAAGCTTTGCTATATGGGCCACGCCACCATGGAGAACCGGCATGGGCTGGCGGTGGCCGGCATGGTCACGCAGGCCAATGGCATCGCCGAACGCCGGGCTTCGGAGACCATGCTGAAGGCGAGACGCAAAGCCGCAGGCCGCCGCATCACAGCCGGCGAGGACAAGGCGTACGATACGACCGATCATGTCGCCAATCTTCGCGCCATCGGCGTGACGCCGCATGTGACACAGAACCAGGCCGTCACCAAAACCGGCAAGACCCGCAACAGCGCCATCGACGAACGAACCACGCGGCATCCGGGGTACGGCATGTCGCAATCCCGCCGGGCGATGGTCGAGTGCATTTTCGGATGGGGCAAGCAGCATGGCACCATGCGCAAAACCAAACATCGCGGCATCGCTCGCGTCGCCGCCGACTTCCTGCTCAATCTGATCGCCTACAACCTGATCCGCATTCCCAAA
>NZ_JBVBEF010000299.1:0-1154 GCF_055456055.1 Bradyrhizobium sp. LeoB3 | reverse complement strand
AGCACCACGAGGTCGGCAAGTTTTCCGGGCTCGATCGTCCCCTTCCGCGCTTCTTCGAAGGTGTAGTGCGAGGCCGCACTGGTGTAGAGGCGCAGGGCCTGTTCGCGACTAATGGCTTCCGAAGCGCCGTAGACGCTTCCATTCGGATCCTTCCTGGTCACCATGATGTACATGTTGAGGAAAGGGTTGATCGGATTGACGGGGAAGTCCGTTCCGGCGCCGAGACTGTCGAGGCCCATTTTCGCAATCAACGTCCTAGTTGGGACGGCGCGGTCAGCGGTCGCGCGCCCCAGAAACCGCTCGACGGTCGCGGCCTTGTCCCACATGAACACATTCTGGAAATCGATGCGGACCCCCAGCCTGTGTGCACGTTCCATCTGCTCCGGCCTGATCAGACTGGCATGGATGAGGACGAAACGACGATCCCGAATGGATTTTTCCTTGTCGGCTGACTCAAGCGCGTCGAGCACCTGGTCGATACCGAGATCGCCGACGACGTGCACACCGACACGCCAGCCGTAGCGATTGCAGATCGAGACGAGTTGCTTCAGCCGTTCAGGTGTCTGCTGCGCGATGCCGTGGTAGTTGTCATGTGAATCGGGATAGACGTCGCGCATTAGCGCTGTCTTCAGCGTCATACCACCATCGTAGAAGATCTTGATCCCGGCGAATTTAAGCCAATCGTCGCCAAAGCCTGAAGAAGCCCCGTTACCTGATATGATCGCTTCCCACGCGGTCAGATCGGCCGGCGGCTCTGGCCGGAACATCACGCCAATGCGCAAGGTCGCTTGTCCGGACGCGGCGATCTTCTGCAGCGTGCGGATATCGCGGGCTTCCGTTGCGCCTTCTACCGCGCTCGTGATTCCGAAGCTGTTCAGCACGCCTTCGGCAATTGTGAACTGCCGCATTTCATCGTCTTCCGTCCACGGCGGCACGGCTTTCTCGACCCGATCGATCGCCGTCTCTACTAGGACGCCAGTCAATTCACCGGCAGCGTCGCGTTCGAAGGATCCGCCGCTCGGATCCGCGGTGGTCTTGTCGACCCCTACCTTTTGCAGCGCCATGGTGTTCGCCATCGAGAAATGCCCGACGGTGCGCAGGTAGACCGGATTGTTTGGAGCGACGCTATCGATCTCCTGCTTGGTCAGATAGCG
>NZ_JBVBEF010000298.1:0-1205 GCF_055456055.1 Bradyrhizobium sp. LeoB3 | reverse complement strand
GAACATTCCGATCAGGATGAAGACGCCGACCTCGAGCAGAAACGTCGTCGACATGATGGCGACGGTCAGGAACACATTGCCCGCTGAGAGAGGGTTCATGCTGCCTCGCATCTCGCGAAGCCCCCGTCATGAAATGCACATGGGTTAGAAAGGTTTCGGTTCCAAACACGGCAGATGCGAGCGGCGCCGGCCTATCGCATTTCGAGTTCTTTGATTGCCAGAGCCGAAATTTGGGCGGGGTCCTTGATGCCGGATTGCGCGATCTTGATGACCTTCTTTGCGATCATTTCCGTTAGAGGGTCGTCGCGATCCTTGACGCACAGGGTGTGCAATGCGCGCTCGTAAGCCGCTGTGATGCGGCTGATCTCCTCCGGCTTCACCCCGGAGTTTAGCAACAGTCGATAAATGGCCAATTCTCACCGCCCAAGTCCATGCCGGCGAGCAAGGAAACCACAGTATAGGAACCTTGTACACGGTCGGAGAACTACGGGCGCTTGGCTTCCCGTCCAGCCGCCACGGCTACTGCTTCTGCTCGCGCGCAGCAGCGCCGCTCTCGTCCTTGCTGGAAAGAGCCAAGTCCTCGACCCGCTCGTTGAGGTCAGCGGCCTTCTCCACCAATGCGGCCCCCAGGTGGGGGCGGAAGTCGATTTTGCAAAGCGGAGCAGAGTCGCTGCCGCTTTGCGAGTATACTTGCCTCTCACGATCCAAATGTCCGCGCTTTTCCCAGCACGCTCATGGCGCGTGACAAGGCCATTCGCTCCACAGCAACTCCTAACTTGGAACGATCGGGCCGGGCGGCCGTTCGCCCTCTGCGTCTGTTGGGACGCCTGTAGGAGAAAGCGGCCCTTGCTCCTCTCTCCGAGGCAGGGGCCGCTTTCCATTTGGAGTGCCTGGATGTAGAGCCCCGTTAGAGCCCGTGCGCCTCCGTCAGAGCGCCCTCTGCCATGGCGCAGCCGTGAAAGCCGAATACCGTCCTGGACGGCCATTCTAACAGGTCGGCCCGATAGCAACGCACTAGACAGCCTCTCTGATCGGCACGCAGGCCGTGAGCCGGATTTTTCCCGCATCGGTAAACCAGAAGCGCGTCCGCACGCGCTTGCCGTCATATCCGCGATAGTCGAGCGAGACGCCGTCCCCCTCCGGCATCAATGCGTCGATCCCGAAAGCATCGGCTGCGGATGCCGCGAGCCTTTGACCCCAGTACC
>NZ_JBVBEF010000297.1:0-1215 GCF_055456055.1 Bradyrhizobium sp. LeoB3 | reverse complement strand
CTAGACTGTATGTCCCCTCCACAAAATGAGGCGACTCACCCTCAATGTTGCGACGAGGGTTGCCTGGATGGACCGGGCAGAGCCTCAAACAAGGAGGGCGAGTCGTGGGTCATCATACCGAGGTCTTTGTCGGAATCGATACGTCAAAATCGCGCAATGCAATAGCCATTGCCGATGGCGGCCGTGGCGGCGAGGTACGATATCTCGGGGAGTTTTCTGCCACGGAGGCAGCGATCCGAAAGCTGGTGGCAAAGCTTGCAGCGAAATGCTGTCATCTGACGTTTTGCTACGAAGCAGGGCCGACAGGATATGGCCTCTACAGACTGCTCAAGAGCCTCGGCCATGACTGCCTGGTGGTGGCCCCCTCGCTCGTTCCGAAGAAGGCCGGCGATCGAGTGAAGACGAACCGGCGCGATGCAGTAAGCCTCGCCAAGCTGTTGCGCGCGGGCGAGCTCACCGCGGTATGGGTGCCGGACGAGCGCCATGAGGCTATGCGCGATCTCTCGCGCGCCCGTCAGGCAGTGAAGAAGGACCTCCAGGGCAAGCGTCAACAGATCTCGTCATTGATGCTGCGACTGGGACGCATCTATCCGGGCAAGACAACGTGGGGACCAGCCCACATGAGATGGCTGATGTCGCAGAAGCTCGAGCATCGCGAGCAGCGCATCGCATTCGAGGAGTTACTTGAGGGGATACGCCAGGAAAGTGAGCGGATGGAGCGTTTGGAAGATGCCATCCGCGAGGTAGTACCGGAGTGGTCGCTTGCCGAGGTTGTCGCGGCTCTGCAGGCGATGCGGGGAATTGATCTCATTGCGGCTGTGGGGGTGCTGGCCGAGATCGGTGATCTCTCCCGCTTTCAAAATCCGCGCGAGCTGATGGGCTATCTGGGTCTGGTGCCCACGGAAAACTCGACTGGCGACAAGGTTAAGCGAGGCGGCATCACCAAAGCCGGTAATGGGCGGGCGCGACGTATTCTTGTGGAGGCGGCCTGGAGCTATCGATATCCGCCGCGCGTGAGCCGAGACAAGCAGCCAAAGGTGGAGGCCGCACCGAGACGCGCGCGAGAGATCGCATGGAAAGCGCAAACCAGATTGTGCGGACGCTTCCGCTCACTCGAGCGGAAGGGCAAGCGGCGAACCGTAATCGTCACGGCGATTGCCCGAGAGCTATCCGCCTTCATTTGGGCAATCAACCGCGAGCTCATGGCACCTCGAC
>NZ_JBVBEF010000296.1:0-1216 GCF_055456055.1 Bradyrhizobium sp. LeoB3 | reverse complement strand
GGTACTGGGGTCAAAGGCTCGCGGCATCCGCAGCCGATGCTTTCGGGATCGACGCATTGATGCCGGAGGGGGACGGCCTCTCGCTCGACTATCGCGGATATGATGGCAAGCGCGTGCGGACGCATTTCCGGTTTACCGATGCCGGAAAAATCCGGCTCACGGCCTGCGTGCCGATCATAGAGGCTGCCTAGTGCGTCGCTATCGGGCGGGCCTGTCAGAACAGCCGTCCAGGACGGTATTCGGCCTTCACGGCTGCGCCGTGGCAGAGCGCGCTCTGACGGAGGGGCGGTAACGGGGCTCTACATCCAGGCACTCCAATGGAAAGCGGCCCCTGCCTCGGAGAGAGAGGCAAGGGCCGCTTTCTCCTACAGGCGTCCCAACAGACGCAGAGGGCGAACGGCCGCCCGGCTCGATCGTTCCAAGTCAGGAGTTGCTGTGGAACGAATGGCCTTGTCACGCGTCATGAGCGTGCTGGGGAGAAGCGCGGATATTGGATCGTGAGAGGCAAGTATACGCGTGAAGCGGCAGCGACGCTGCTCCGCTTTGCAAAATCGACTTCCGACCCCAACTTGGCGGCCGCATTGGTCGAGAAGGCCGCCGACCTCAACGAGCGGGTCGAGGACTTGGCTCTTTTCAGCAAGGACGAGAGCGGCGCTGCGCGCGAACAGAAGCAGTAGCCATAGCGGCCGGGTCGGAAACGTCACGGTTAGGGCCGGACCGCCAACTGCCCGTAGTTCTCCGGCCGTGTACAAGGTTCCTGTACTATGATTTCCTTGCTCACCGGCATGGCTTGGGCGGTGAGAATTGGCCATTTATCGACTGTTGCAAAACTCGGGGGTGAAGCCGGAGGAGATCAGCCGCATCACAGCGGCTTATGAGCGCGCGTTGCGTACTCTCTGCGTCAAGGATCGCGACGACCCTCTGACGGAAATGATCGCGAAAAAGATCATCAAGATCGCGCAATCAGGTGTCGAAGACCCCTCGAAAATTTCGGCTCTGGCCATCAAAGAACTCGAAATGCGATAGGCCAGCGCCGCTCGCATCTCCCGTGTTTGGAACCGAAACCTTTCTAACCCATGTGCATTTCATGACGGGGCTTCGCGAGATGCGAGGCAGCATGAACCCTCTCTCAGCGGGCGATGTGTTCCTGACCGTCGCCATCATGTCGACGACGTTTCTGCTCGAGGTCGGCGTCTTCATCCTGATCGGAATGTTC
>NZ_JBVBEF010000295.1:0-1255 GCF_055456055.1 Bradyrhizobium sp. LeoB3 | reverse complement strand
CTGTCCGACCTGCCTTCTGTTGGCAGAGTCAGAGACGGTTAGCGAGCCGGTTCAGGTATCTCCCGACAACCTCGCGGGATCTGGTTTCCGGTTTTTTGCCGTGGCGGCATAGGGGGCAGCGGGTTACGAAGCGCGATGCCCGCTGTTAACGTTCGGTCTAAGAGAAGACCGCGGCTAAATTGGCTGCCGAGATGCGGGCTGGCGCGCCCTCGATGTTCTTCCGGCGTCTATGAGCCGGAGCGCGTCGCCGCGGCCCGCGAGGGCGACGCCCTGCAATGGCCGGGCAACCAACTCGCCCTTATTCGCGCCGGTGCCGAAGCCGACCATTGAAACCGGTGTTGAGCGCCACCCGCGCCGAGCAGCGCCACCCGGCGCCCCTTCATCGAGCGGCCGAGATTACGTGTGATATCGTTGGTAAGGCCGACGCCGTCGAAGTTTTCTCCAGTCACCCGATCCACCTCGAACTTCATCGCGTTTACCGCACCAGCGAGCCGGGCGCGCTCCTTAAGATCGGTGCAATACGCGAACGCATCCAGCTTGAACGGCGCGGTGATGTTGAGGCCTAAGCCGCCTTCGCGCCGAAACTTGTCCACCACTTCGTTGAAGTCGCCGATAGGAGCCTCAATCGCGACGTAATCGATATTCTGCCCGGTCTCTTTGGCGAAGCTGAAATGGATCAGCGGCGATTTGGTGTGGTCGATCGGATTGCCGACCACGGCATATTTGTCAGACATAAGTCGCTCCCTCACCTCTTTTTTTCGATGTTCGGGCTTTTCGATTGAGATGCGCCCTGCCTAAATCTTCTCCAATGCTACCCCTTCAAGCACCACTTCGCTTCCGGGTCAAAAGCGCCGCTTGGAAGCGCGACCAGTCACTTCCGGTCTACCCCGATAAGCAGACCATTTCAGAACCCACGCGGACGTCGCATTAGGGCCACAAAGCAGACCTCGTGCGAGCAAGCAAGACGATGTCAATGGTCAGCCCGAGCGCATTGACGGTCTTGAGATTGATGGTCAACGCGAACGCCGTCGCTTGATCGACCGGGAGTGTGCCCGCATCCGCTCGATGTCTTGCCGTTACCGGCTCAGCGCTCAAAGACGACCTTGCCCCCGATAAGCGTCATGTCGGCCTTGATGTCCTTGATCTGTGCTTCCGGTACGGCCATGTAGTTGGCGGAAAGCACCACGAGGTCGGCAAGTTTTCCGGGCTCGATCGTCCCCTTCCGCGCTTCTTCGAAGGTGTAGTGCGAGGCCGC
>NZ_JBVBEF010000294.1:0-1286 GCF_055456055.1 Bradyrhizobium sp. LeoB3 | reverse complement strand
GAGTTCGATCTCGCCGACCCGATGCAGCCGGACTAGTCCGACATTGTTGACCACCCCGTCGAACGAATAGCGTTGCGCGAGATCGGCAAATGCTTCTGCAGACGCCTTGCTGTCGTTGAGGTCGATCGAAACGAGCGTTCCGGGAAAGTCTGGATCCTGACCGCGAGCGACGCCCACGACGTGATGTCCGGAATCTGTCAGCCTCTGCGACAAAGCGCGCCCGATACCCTTGCTCGCGCCTGTAATAAGAAATGTTCGTCCTGTCATCTTAGGTCCTCAATTGTCGAACGATGGAAAGGGGCGCGCCGCTACGATCCTCGACACGATGATTTCCCCCCCTGTACCGGCGACATCGGTGAGTGGCGGCAAACCGAGCAGTGCGAGTGTCTGTCCCGCAGCGCCGACTAGCAGCGGCCTCTCTGGTCGAACCCTTGCGAGGACGCGCAGACCTAACAACACGGTCAGCAAGTGCCGCGCCGCATCGTCAGCCGAATAGGTGCGCGAAATTTCACCGCGCGCTTGTCCTTCGAGGAAGCGCTGTTGGAAGAAGCGCTCAATGAGCATTAGATCGTGGGCGATGGCATCGCGAAATTCGGGGTCTTCCGGCGAAGCTTCCATCGCTGAGTTCACCAACATGCAACCGCGCTGCAGCGCGTCGTCGAGTGTGCGTGCGATCGTATCTTCGAAAAACCCTGTGATTGCCTGCCCCGGCGCGCAAGTCGCCTCGAGACGCGCCATCTTCTCGCGCAATCGGCCCAGGTAGTGTTCTAAGGCGCGCCGAAACAGCCCGCGTTTGTCACCGAACGCGGCATACAAGCTCGACGGCGTCAGGCCAGTTCGCGCCGTTAGGTCACGCGTCGACGTTGCTTCGTAGCCCTTAGCCCAGAAGATGTCGCTGGCGGCGTCGAGAACCTCTGCTTCATCGAACTCGCGCGGTCGTGCCATGCAATCTCCAAGCCTCGCCGTTATGGATCCGTTTGCTACAAAGTGTTTCCGGTTTTGGATCGATTGCTCCATAATGTCAACAGGTGACGCCCAGATGGACGAAAAAGGCACAAATTGCGCGGGGTGAAGCAGGCCAGTGGCTGCCTCGCCAGCGAGAACTCGACAAGATGGCCCGCCTGAGCCGGCCAAGATCGGCCTAGCAGCCCGGAACGATCGAACCTAGATTGCCGCGCACGAACTGCTCGGGAACCCTCAGCGCACGCACATCGGCCTTGACGCGCTGAAGTCATGCCGCCTGCCCAGGCTCTTTCGCAAGCTCCTGCCGCGACGAACCAAACCCG
>NZ_JBVBEF010000293.1:0-1296 GCF_055456055.1 Bradyrhizobium sp. LeoB3 | reverse complement strand
GCTCCTGATCCCTTTCTATCACGCAGCCAGAGACGCTGTCTGCTGCAGTTGCTGTGGGCATGTGGTCAACGCGGCAGCGTTGTCCACCATGTCCACAGCCTTCGCGGCCTGCATCCGTTCGCGCCAGACCGCCATCGGCGTGCGATAGCCGTGCGCCTGATGAAGGCGACGATCGTTGTAGAAGGCGATCCAGCTTGCGACCCCTGCCTTGGCCTCGCGGCCGTCGGCATAGCCTCTGAGATAGATGTCCTCATGCTTGAGCGACCGCCACAGCCGCTCGATGAAGACGTTGTCGATCCAACGACCGCGGCCATCCATGGAGATCCTGATCCCTGCGCCCGCCAACGCGCCGGTGAAGGCCGCACTGGTGAACTGGCTGCCCTGGTCAGTGTTGAAAATCTCCGGCGTGCCGTACTTCGCCAGCGCCTCTTCCAGCGCCGCCACGCAGAACCAGACGTCCATCGTGTTCGACAACCGCCACGCCAGGACCGCACGGCTCGCCCAGTCGATGATGGCGACGAGATAAAGAAAGCCGCGGCCGATGGGCAGATACGTGATGTCGGCCGCCCATACCTGGTTTGGCCGGTCGATCGTCAAGTTGCGCAACAGATAGGGATAGATCTTGTGGCCCGGCGCCGGCCTCGTAGTGTTCGGCCTTGGTCCCAGCGCCGCAATGCCCATCTTGCGCATCAACCGCTTGCGATTGACCTGAAGCCCCTCAACCTTCAGCATCGCGGTCATTCGCCGCGAGCCCAGGAACGGCCAGGCGGTGAACAACTCGTCGATCCGCCGCATCAGGGCAAGGTCGTTGTCGTTGGCCGGCCGTGGCGGCCGGTAGACCCCAGAGCGCGCGATGCCAAGTAACATGCATTGCCGGCGGATCGACAGCGCCATGTCGGCGTGATCGAGCATTCCTCGACGGTCCGGCGTGCTCATCTTCCGGACCTCCGCGCTAAAAAATCGCGCTCGACTGTCAGTTGTCCAATCTTCGCATGCAGCTTCTCGATCTCGCGTTCGCGCGCGTCCTCGCTCTCCCGCCCGACACCCGCGTCAAAGGCCCGGGCCGCCTGGTCCAGCAGTTGCTTCTTCCAGGCATAGATCTGGTTCGGGTGAACCTCATAGCGCTGGGCCAGATCGGCCACCGTCGCCTGTTCCCGCACCGCTTCCAGCGCGATCTTTGCCTTCAGTGCCGCGTCGATCTTGCGTCTCGTCTTTGTCGTCATCATGCGCTCCGTCTATCAAACGGAGCAGCCCCTTCCAACTAAGCACGTGGTCCCACAATCGGGGTCCATTTCA
>NZ_JBVBEF010000292.1:0-1368 GCF_055456055.1 Bradyrhizobium sp. LeoB3 | reverse complement strand
GGTCCTGACCGGCTACATGGGTAACAGAATAGACCGACGACATGGGTAACAGGTCAACTGGTCGGCAAGGAGGACCTTGCCGATGGGGTGGAAGGAGACCTGTACCGTGGAAGAGCGGATGCGGTTTGTGGTGGCGGTTGAGAAGGGTGAGGAATCGTTTGCGGCGATCTGCCGGCGGTACGGAGTGAGCCGCCGGATCGGGTACAAATGGCTAGCGCGCTTTGAGGAGGAAGGGACTGCCGGCCTGCTCGACCGTTCGCGAGCTCCGCTGCACCACCCGCGAGCGATTGCGCCGGACATTGCCGAGCGCTGCCTTGAGGTGCGGCGAGCGCATCCGAGTTGGGGGCCGGTAAAGGTGCGGGCCTATCTGGAACGGCGTGCACCCAAGACGGATTGGCCGGCGGCCAGCACGATTGGCGAGCTGTACGATCGCGAGGGGCTGACGGTGAAGCGCAAGCTGCGCCGGCGCAGCCCGCCATCGAGTGCGCCCTTTGCCGATTGTGAAGCCGCCAACGATGTCTGGTGCATGGACTTCAAGGGCTGGTTCCTGACGGGCGACGGCGAGCGGTGTGAACCGCTGACGATCACCGATGCGCATAGCCGCTATCTTCTGCGCTGCCAGGCGTTGCCATGTACGGACACCGACCATGTCTGGCCGGTGCTTGATGCCGCGTTCCGCGAGTTTGGGCTGCCGCATTACATGCGGTCGGACAATGGTTCTCCCTTTGCATCGACAGGCGCTGGCGGACTGTCAAGGCTGTCGGTGAAGCTGATCAAGGCCGGCGTCACGCCGCAACGCATTGCCCCCGGCAAGCCGCAGCAGAACGGCCGCCATGAGCGCATGCATCTCACTCTGTTGCAGGAGGCGGCCGACCCGCCGGCACACAGCATGCGCGACCAGCTCAAGCGACTGCGCGCCTTCCGGCAGCGTTACAACGAAGAACGCCCTCACCAGGCGCTCGACAATGCCACGCCTGCCGAGCGCTACCACGCTTCACCACGCCGTTTTGATGGCATTCTGCGCTCGCCGGACTATGGCGACCAGGAAGTTCGCCGGGTTCGCCACAATGGAGAGATCAAACTCGATGGCAAGTTCGTCTACATCAACGCGGCTCTGGCGGGTGAGCCGATTGGCCTAACTGAATCGGAGGGCTGTTGGACCGTCAGCTACGGCCCGATCATGCTCGGCACCATCGCCTATCAGAGCGATGAACTCCGAAAACCAAGGCGCAAGCGCTGTGGACTTGGGGACAACGCTACGCGTTGCCCCCAGGGTCCACAGCCCCAGCAACAACAGACCTGAACGAAACGAGAATTGTGTTACCCATGTCGTCGGTTTGAACTGTTACCCATGTCGCCGGTTGCTCA
>NZ_JBVBEF010000291.1:0-1373 GCF_055456055.1 Bradyrhizobium sp. LeoB3 | reverse complement strand
CCGCGATCATGGCGCGGTTGAGTTTGAGCGCGTGCTGTCGACCGTGCTATTCACCGATATCGTTGACTCCACGCGCAACGCCACTGCGATGGGCGACGAGCGCTGGCTTCGGCTGCTCGACAATCACGATCAGATTGCAAGAGAGATGGTCGGTAATTACCGCGGCAATCTGGTGAAAAGCACTGGCGATGGCGTTCTAGCAACCTTCGACGGTCCTGGACGAGCGGTGCGCTGCGCGCTCGCCTTTGGCTCTCGGCGGCGAAACAGATCGGACTCTCCGTTCGCGCCGGCCTGCACACCGGGGAGATTGAGATTAGAGGCAATGACATTGCTGGCATCGCCGTACACGCGGCCGCGCGCGTGATGTCGCAATGCGTCTCCGATGAAGTTTTGGTTTCGCGCGTGGTCACCGACCTCGTCGCCGGAGCCGGGTTGAAATTCGCCGAACGCGGTTCTTACGAACTCAAAGGACTGCCCGGGAAGTGGGATCTGTTTGCGGCGAGCGGATAGTCATCGAAACCGAAAACCACTTGCGCTCCTTACTAGGCAAAAGAGCTGAGTGCCGGAGACGTCAGCTTCTGGCCCTAATGCGAAGTCCGCGTGGATTCTGAAATGGTCTGCTTATCGGGGTAGACCGGAAGTGACTGGTCGCGCTTCCAAGCGGCGCTCTTGACTCAATGTATGGTCCGGCCGTTAGCCGAACTGGGATAGCGCGTCGTCCAAATAAGTCAGCTTGCGGACCTTGTCCAAGAAGCGTTGAACCGCTTCGAGATCGGAGTTACTCTTCCAAAAGAGAACAAATGTTCGCCTATTGAACAATAATTAGGGGGGGGGATTGCGATGATCTGCAAGTTCACGGCGCTTGCGGTTTTTGGGGCGGGCATGTGGTTCGCTGGCGCTGCACCTGCGGCGGCCCAGCAGGGAGACTTCAACGCGCCTGACCTCGTCCTCGTCAACGGAAAGGTCCTGACGCTGGACGAACGATCGACCGTGACTGAGGCGGTCGCCGTCAGTAACGGAAAGATTCTCGCGACCGGAAGCAGCGCATCGATTAAGTCGCTTGCCAGCGCTCGGACCCGCGTGCTCGATGTGTCCGGCAAGACTGTAATTCCCGGATTAATCGATACGCACGCTCACTTCAAGGCGGCTGGTCTTGCCGACTATGTCGTCAACATGAGCCGAGCGAAGACGGTGGCGGAAGCGCTCGAGGCGATCAGGGCATTCGCGGCCAGGAAGAAGCCGGGCGAGTGGATCGTGGGTGGCCCATGGCATCCGCCGTCGCAACTCGCCGAGAAGCGCTATCTGACCAAGCAGGAGATCGATAGCGTCGCTCCAAACAATCCGGTCTACCTGCGCACCGTCGGGCATTTCTC
>NZ_JBVBEF010000290.1:0-1378 GCF_055456055.1 Bradyrhizobium sp. LeoB3 | reverse complement strand
ATGATCCCATGCCCTCCGGCAAACCGACGTGGAGGCGGCTGAATTGTTTCGCTAAAATTTTCGGATCATTTCCTATGATTGCTAATCAGTGAAAATGAGGCGAGCGACGTGCACCAGCCGTGTCCGATGTCACCCGAGAACGGACGAGAAATCCATCAATCCCCATCGCCTGAATATTTGCCATATTAAATTCTGGGGTAAATATATAACACGCAAATTAAACAAATTAAATATGGACGCCATTTAAATTTGGATTAAGATTGGAGCACTTGACGCCGGATGAACGCGTCAAGGATCTCGGAGAAACGGCTCCAGCATCCTGCCCCCCTTGATGTAGGGGCCGTTTCTTCGAAATGGTGAGGTGAAACATGCGGTTCCTATCACCGGGTGACCTGTTTCTTGTCTCCGCCATGACAGGGGCGGTCTTACTGGTCGAAATTGGACTTTTCATCATTGTGGGCGTGATCTGACTTCCGTTGGAAAACCGGGCAGTCAAAAAAGTCGGTGGAGGCAAGCGGACAAATGTTCGGTGGTCTCCAGCTTTCGCGCCGCACCAGCTAGGTGCATTGCCGCAACTCTGGTTCTTTGTTGCCGCCGAAAATGTATTAAGTTCCCTGGCTCGAGGGGATTGCACCAATGGCGACCTATCGCGCCTATCTCTTGGATGAGACCGGCCACGTCGCGAACCGGCTCGATCTGGAATGTCCAGACGATGGGACAGCGAAAGAGCGCGCGAAGTCCCTGCTGAATGAGAATGGCTTGGAACTCTGGTTGCTCGACCGGCGCATCGCCGTGTTCAAGCCCAATGGGCGAGATCAGCAACCATGAAGACATGACGGCTCGAAAAGCTTTTGATGGAGGCTGAGGATTCCACCTTTTCAGCCGGCCCAGGAGGTCCCGATTATGTGGATTGCAGATAGGTTTGACAGCCGGACCTTCGCCAACATGCAAGTCGCGCTCGAAAGGGCTTGTCAGGCGCTGCCGCAAGGCAGCAATAATCATGAGGCTCGCCGTCACATTGCGAGCAGGATTATCGAATGCGCGGAAGGCGGCGATCGAACGCTCAGCGGTCTGACCGAGGTCGGGCGACGGGCCGCGTTGGAGCTGCCGCCACACCAGGCTGCCTAGCTCGCCATACCAACAAGCAGCCATCTACCTCACGGACGCTTCCGTTCGCGTACGAGCAGATCGGCGATTGATCTCGGGGTGCAGCCCTTCCCCAGAGTTCAACGGCAGGTCTCGCGGTACCTGCGGCAATTGCCCATGCCTTCCTCGCCCAGGCGTTCCTTATTCAGGCATGCGGCTCTCAGTTCTGCACACACATCGCCACGACGAGCGCCCCTTTGACAGGTTTCCCGATATCGCCGGCAGCCGCCTT
>NZ_JBVBEF010000289.1:0-1436 GCF_055456055.1 Bradyrhizobium sp. LeoB3 | reverse complement strand
TAGATGCCCCCTGCAAACGCAGGGAATCTTATCGCGCGAATCACGGCAAACAGATCGTTTTCACACAGCCTGGGCCCAAAGCGGCGGTCCCGGATTGTCCGGTCTCTCGCCGCTGTTGGGGGCTAAGCCGACGTAAGCCGAGTGACCAAGCTCCACCCGAAATTCGCGCTGCGATCGGCGTAATCGGCAGTCTCCTACAGCGGGAATAAAAAAGGATGCCAGACGGTAAATAAGACTGTCTGGCATTCAGGGACTGATCTCAAGCCCTTAAGTTCCACTGAAGTTCACTCCGCAATCGTTGCTCAACGCAAACAAAGGAGTGCCCAAATGTCTCGTCTTTCAGTTTTCGTCGCGGCAACTTTTCTGTCGGTGTTGGCGACAACCCCGATGGCCTTCGCCACGGAGCATCACCACGTCCGCACAGCGCCGCAGCACATCAGCCTTCCAGCGCGGGCCTACGCAGGGCCTCAGCCATTGATGCACTACCATGACACTCCAAGCTACAACGACCCCTCGAAGAATGGATGCTGCGGCTGACCTACAATGCAAGTAGAGCATCTCTGAAGACGTGCTCGACGTAATGCGCAGGCGGTGACGGCCTACGCCTTGCGGAAGTGGGCGCGCGCCATACGCTTCAGTTAGCAGGTCCGCAATCGGCCGTCAGGGTCCTTGGAGGGTGCCGAAGCCGCGGGGACCGCACGACGGCGCGGTATGAAGATATTTGCAGTTCGTCATGTCGCCCTAAATTGTGTACTGTCTCGTACAAAACGAAAATCGAAATACGAAAATTTTAAATATGCTGAAAGGGTGCGGTCGCGCGGACCCCGCGCCATACCCCCTATTGGAAGGACCCGGACGACCGCTTGGGGTACACACAAAAGAAAGGCCGCCTGCGTTGCCACAGGCGGCCCACGCCTCGGGACGCCCAAGGCGGGCAGCGATAGCGAAGTAATGCTGGGGGTCGCTACCGCATACGCTATCTAAGATGATCGCGATCAGCGGCTCAATTGAACGTAAGGCATCACGGGCCGATACGAAGGCTTATGGCGCTCGACCTCTAATGCCGACCACTTCCGCACTAGGGGAAGGCCGTCACTGCCTCACGTTACGTCGAGAATCGAGCGCGACATCGCCCTCGACCTCGACGCGACCGTGTCAGCATCACCGCGACGGACCAGCCGTCAGGGGCAGGAGCACTGACATGCAGGATCCTTTGGAGCGTGTGGTTTTGGTGCGGGGACCGTGCGATGGCCCGGTATGAAGATATGTACAATTCATCATGTCGCGGTAAATTATATCCTCTCAACTGCCCGCACCGGGAGATGATCGAGTGTCCGTCGTCCCGACCACATCACGCCGACATATTTGACGCTGCACCGGATGACGATGCCACGCCGTTCGAGCCAATCCGTTCTGACCTTCCTGCCGCGCACGAG
>NZ_JBVBEF010000288.1:0-1450 GCF_055456055.1 Bradyrhizobium sp. LeoB3 | reverse complement strand
TAGCACTACTTTGGCAGATTGTTGATTTTGCCGCGTTTTATAGGATTCCCGAATCAATTTTTCAATGATTCATGGGTGGTCGGCTCTTGGAGGGCTGACCATGCCGGGATGGGAAGACGAACTCGAACGCTGGCTGATGCCGTTCTTGGACCGGCTGGGTCATAAGACCCGGCAGCGGATGTGTCCTCTGTATGTTGCGGGATTGATCGGTCCGGGCGATCGCAAGAGCGTTCAGCCGATGGCGGAACGCCTTGCCACGAGCAACTACGACCAGTTGCACCATTTCATTGCGGACGGTGTCTGGGATGCGACGCCGCTGGAGACGGAGCTGCTCAACCAGGCGGACCGACTTGTCGGCGGCAGGGATGCGATGCTGGTTATCGATGACACCTCACTGCCGAAGAAGGGTGAGCGATCGGTCGGTGTTGCGGCTCAATACGCGTCGGCTCTCGGTAAAACGGCAAATTGCCAAACGCTGGTGTCTTTAACGCTTGCGCGCGGCGAAGTGCCAGTGATGGTCGCGTTACGTCTCTTTCTGCCTGACAGTTGGACAAGCGACGTATCTCGTATGAAGCGCGCTCGCGTGCCAGTCGAACATCGAACGGCACGGTCCAAGCCCGAGATTGCTCTAGCCGAGATTGACCGCGCGATGGCAGCCAACGTGCGCTTTGGATGTGTGCTGGCGGATGCAGGATACGGCCTCAGCGCACCGTTTCGACAAGGGCTAACAGAGCGCGGGCTGACCTGGGCTGTCGGCATCCCTCGGCACCAGAAAGTGTATCCGGTCGATGTGAAGCTCATTTGGCCGATTACCAAAGTCCGCGGAAAACCGCGAAAGCACCACGTGCCCGATATCTTATCGATTGCCGCAGAACAAATGCTCGTCAGCGCCAAATGGAAAACCGTGAGTTGGCGTAGCGGGACGAAAGGTCGGCTTAAAGCCCAATTTGCTGCTCTCCGCGTCCGGACCGCCGACGGCCCTCCGCAGCGGATATGGGATAAAGGTCAGCAGCATCTCCCAGGCGACGAAGCCTGGCTCATTGGCGAGCAACGTGCGTCCGGGGAGAAGAAATACTATCTGGCCAACCTTCCGGCGGCGACGGATCTGCGCACGCTGGCCGCCACCATCAAGGCACGGTGGATTTGTGAGCAGGCGCATCAGCAGTTGAAGGAGGAACTTGGACTTGATCACTTCGAAGGGCGATCATGGCAAGGTCTTCATCGCCACGCCTTGATGACAATGATTGCCTACGCCTTCCTGCAACATCGTCGCCTCGCATACGCGGGGCGGAAAAAAAAGAATCAACGGGCCTCCGCCTCAGCCAACCATGCCAGCCGTACGTCACGCCATCGTCGATCTCATCCTTCGGCCGCCGTCTCAGCAGTGCCCATATTGCCGAAAGCAAATCCGTGAAAAACAGCGGCGAAAACACAATCTGCCAAAGTAGTG
>NZ_JBVBEF010000287.1:0-1460 GCF_055456055.1 Bradyrhizobium sp. LeoB3 | reverse complement strand
GCGTAAGCAAAGTCTCGGAGCTCTCGACGATGCTGGAAGCTGCTTTCAGCGAAGGCGGCGTGCATCTCGTCGTAGTGTCCGTCGATTACACCGAGAACATGCGCGTACTTGTCAACGAGTTACCCCCTGTATGTACCGAAAACCTTGTCCGGGTTGATGATGTGATGGAATCGCCTAAGTTGGCGGAATGATCGGGCTGCTCTGCTTCGTGCTGGCCGTTTTGGCCTCGCCGTTCAAGTCGAGGTTGCGGCTTGAAGCTGAGAACGCGGCGCTTCGACATCAGTTGATGGTCTTGAGGCGTAGGCTGCATGATCGCGTCTGGCTCACGAACCATGATCGTTGGTTCCTTATCCAGCTGTATCGCTGGTTTCCGTCAATACTGCAGGTTCTCGCGATCATTAAACCCGAGACTCTCGTGCGTTGGCATCGGGCCGGCTTTCGGAACTATTGGCGTTGGAAATCACGTCGACGGGGAGGGCGGCCACAAATCGACACGGAGCTGCGCGGATTGGTCCGGCGGATGAGTGTCGAAAATCCGCTTTGGGGCGCGCCACGCATTCACGGCGAACTGCTCAAGCTCGGGTTTCAGGTCGCGCAGTCGAGCGTCGCCAAGTACATGGTGAAACGACGGGCTCCACCCAGCCAGGGATGGCGAGCCTTCTTGCGTAACCACGCACCGGACATTGCCGCCATGGACTTGTTCGTGGTTCCAACTATCGGTTTTGACCTGCTCTATGCCTTTGTCATCATCCGGCTAGACCGTAGAGACCTCATCTGGATCAACGTCACAGCAAATCCCACGGCCGAATGGGTTGCGCGTCAAGTAACGGAGGCATTTCCTTGGGATGAGGCTCCGCGCTACCTCATCCGCGATCGGGATCGGATCTTTGGCCGCGTCGTCACACGCCGATTGCGCGCCATGGGCATTCGGGACAAGCCTATTGCGCCGGCCTCACCCTGGCAGAACGGCTTTGCCGAACGGTTGATCGGATCGATCCGGCGTGAGTGTTTGGATCACATCATTGTCTTGGGCGAGGCACATCTGCGCCGAATTCTGAAATCCTATGCTCGCTACTATAATGAGACGCGCACGCACTTGGCCTTGGAGAAGGATACGCCCCTATCGCGCACCGTAAAGAGGGCAGGGCGTATTCTTTGCCGCCCAGTCCTCGGCGGATTGCATCACGAATATGACCGGATTTGAGTTTCCGACAGGCACAGGGCGCCATGGCTCACCGCGGAAGAGCTCCGCCAGGTTGTCGCCGACACCCTGACGTCAAACAAAAGATGGTCCCACGACCAGACCGCGACCGTTCTCGAGGTCACGGTTCGCGACACCAAGAGGATTGGCTTTCGCTCAATCGGCGCGTGTGACGATCCTCACGTAAGCGTCGTTCCGCTCCCACCTTCTCGCGGCACACGAGATAGGCGAGTTTCACGATCTCTTTGAAGGGATCGAC
>NZ_JBVBEF010000286.1:0-1463 GCF_055456055.1 Bradyrhizobium sp. LeoB3 | reverse complement strand
CTTTGCCCACCCTTCTGTAACGGGCCTTGCTCAGTCAATCCCTTTTGCGTCATCCACTCGCCGGGGTCTCGCTTCTGTACGGGGTCGGTGCAAGACCGCCACCTGATGGGGTTGGAGAGGATAGGTCGGCCAATCTACAGGAGCGTGGTTACGAGCCACCTGGTGGGCAACGGCCTGACCTGATCCATCGTCCCGGCGAAGGGACTTCGCTTCGAGAAGGCCTGGTGTGGTGACCCGCCCGAAAACCTGGTGTGCGCCTCCTGTCAGGCTGCCGCCGCGGCGGCGTTGAACGGGGTTTGATCGACCAGCATGCGATGCATGATCACCGCCAGGCGGCGGGCGAGCGCCACCTTGGCCTTGCTCATGCCGGCGCGGCGGGCGATCCGCATCGCCCAGCTCTTCAATTGCGAACAGCCCTTGACCGGCTTGGTCAGCATGATGTGGGCGGCCTCGTAGAGCACCGTGCGCACCGCGCCGTCGCCGAGCTTGCTGATCCGGCCGGTGTAGTCGGTCTCGCCGGACTGGTGCTTCTTCGGCGTCAAGCCGAAATGCGCCCCCACCTGCTTGGATGATTTGAACCGGTGCGGATCGTCGATGGCGCTGGCATAGGTCAGCGCCACGATCGGGCCGACCGCGGGGACCGACGTCAGCAGCCGGGCCTGCATGTCGGCTCGCGCCATGCTGCGGGTCTGCTTCTCGAACGCCGCGAACTCCTTGCGCAGGATCTCGCGCACCGCCAATAGCGCACCGGCGATCCGCTCAAGATGCGGATGGCCGGCGACGAGGGCCTGGATCCGTCCGGCAAACTCGCGCTTCGTCGGCGTGCCGACCTTGAGACCGAAGCCGCGCAGGATCCCGCGCAGGCTGTTCTCGACGTCGAGCAGCTTCGATTGCACCAGCTTGCGGGCGGTCAGCGTCGCCCGCGTCTCCTGCGCGCTCAGCGACTTGCAGTGCACCGGCCGGAACCAGCCCAACCGGATCAGCTGTGCAATCCCCCGTGCGTCGTTGCGATCCGACTTCACCGGCATGGCCTTGAACGCATCCCGCACGTGTCGCGTCTCCAGCAGCTCCACGGCGAGCCCGGCCGCCTTCATCTTTGCAAACAGCCATTGCGACAGCGGGCCGGCCTCCAGCCCGATCCGCTCAAGACCGTAGCCGAGCGCGTGGAACCAGGCGATCAGCGCCTCCGGCTCGCTCGCCACCTTGGCTTCCCGCACGATCTTGCCGTTGGCGTCAACCACACACACGCTCGAGCATTCCAATGACACATCGATTCCGGCATAGTGCTCCATGGTCGTCTCTCCGTGATGCTTGGAGCGAGGTCCATCCTCGACTCCGTCACACCATCAATGTGAGGGACGACCGCCCGCCCTCCAAGCAAGCCGCGCGCAGCGCGCCACCCATAGCGCCGTAGCAAGCGCGGCTTGCTTGGAGGGCAGACCGCGGCCCGTTACCCCATCTAC
>NZ_JBVBEF010000285.1:0-1488 GCF_055456055.1 Bradyrhizobium sp. LeoB3 | reverse complement strand
GGGCATGCACGGATCTCTGAGGCTCCATCCGACTGCGACGGCATGGAAGTATTCAAGGCCGGTTTTGAAGGTGATCGGGCCTGGCGGCTTGGATGATGGATAGCCATCCCAGCCGCCGAGGCGGCCGATGATCCAGGCGGCCCAGGCGAGGCTGTCGGGGGGATGTGGGTTTTTCAGCCGTTTGGTTCTGGCTTCGAGCTGCTGATTGAGGGCGGTAAGCGCGGCGACCTCGCTGGCGGTGAAGGCGATGTGGACCGACTGTGGGCCGCCGTTCCGCGCCTGCAGGAGCTGGATGGTGATGACGGCAGCCTTGGCGGCGATGGCGACCAGTTTGAGGAGCCGGTTAGCCGTGCCGATTTGACTGTCTTCGAGCTTGAAGCCTTGTGTCTTAAGGACGCGGAAGAACTGCTCGATGATCCAGCGCCGTTTGTACCATTCGACGATGCGCCAAGCGTCCTGTGCATTGGCGATCCGATGCGAGGTGAGAAGCCGCCAATGCAGCGGCTCGACCCCGGCTTTGGCGTTGACCTCGCGTACATCAACGACAGCCACTGGCAGGCTTTTCGGCAGATGGCGCAGGAACTTGGTCTGTGGTCGCGCGAGCTCGGTTGCGCCAAAACGGAGTTCGAGGTGAGCCCGACGTGCAGGCCGCTGTGGACGTGCAGGCAGCTCGATGGTGCGCTGATCCACCACGGTCATGGCATCGCTGGTCGCATATAAGCCGTCGCCGGAGGCCAGCTTGCGATCATGCATGCTGCGGGCGATCACGTGGTAGTGCTGCTCGGCCGCACTGGCATAAAGGGCAAAGATGTCGCTCTCGCGGTCACCGAGCACGGTCACCATCGCGGCGCCGGTGAGCAATGGCTTGGCCGCGAGCACGGTGGATATCCAGCGCAGTGATTCCTTGTCCGACAATTCGCGCGCGTCATGCGAGACGGTGCGGCGCTCCCCACGGGTCCACACCTCGCCGCTCACAAGTCCAAGGCAGCTGCCGTTGTCCGCATCCACCGCCAGCAGCGGATGCAGCAGCACGCCGTGATGATTGCCCTTGCCGATCGCCCCCAGCCGGCGTCGGCGTTGCGGCGTGGTGTTGAAGTGGATTTCGCTGGTGTCCTGGATCGCCAGCACATGGCGGCCCGCAACCGCCGCAACCGTGCTTTCGCTCCAGCTTTCGACAATACGCTCCGTTGTCACCTTGGGGTGGCCGAGAAAGCGGTTGAACCGCACCTCCAGCGCGCGGTCACCCTTGGCAAGCCGCCGCAGGCAAACATCCTTGCCCGCAACCATGCGTTCGACGAGCGCCGCCCCCCTTTATCGAGACGACGATCCCCGAACCGGCCCAACGTCCAGTCAATCCGTGGCGACATCGCGGCACCTCCGTCAAATCGAAGTGCCACAATAGAAATCACACAGATTCCCGATTCTGGAATCCCTCACACCCGCCCCGAGTCAATCCGCCGCACCGCACCACATCTGTGCATGCCCTAG
>NZ_JBVBEF010000284.1:0-1505 GCF_055456055.1 Bradyrhizobium sp. LeoB3 | reverse complement strand
GCACGAGGGCTCTCCATGCGCTCAGGTTCCATATGGACAAAATTAATCGGGATGTCTCGAAAAAGAGGCTTGATTTTCTTATCTTCGCGGTCCGCGGCAATTGGGTTTAGTGAGTAAGACGCGATGACTGATCAACACGCTTTAAGTCGGTTGCATCAACGAGGTAGTGTCTCAGCGGTCAAAATTGGGAAGCCGTTTCCATCCATTGTTCTGGCCGCATGCATTGCAGCGTTGTCGTCGATTGGGATGACAACCGCGCAGGCGAAACAACAATGCAGTGTCGCAGTGCCATCAGATACGCACGGGCAATGGTGGTCCTATCGTCTCATCGATGGACGAAAATGCTGGTACGAAGGCAAGCCCGGGCTTTCGAAATCATTGCTGGAGTGGCCTAAGGAAACATCCGAACAACCGGGCTCCAGCAGAGAAGTTACAGGCGACGTCACAGTGAATCCTGGAAATCCGTTAGATTCACAAGCGTGGGCACCGGAAGGCTCTGACACTTTAGGCCGCTTTGGTGATTGGACTATCACCAAAAAGGACTCCGTGATCACGGTGATCACGCTTCACTCCGACACGGGGAATCTTGCCGTCAGGTGTTCCGACGCCACAATCACGTACATGGCCTTTATAAGAGTTTCTGATCCCCGCTCGACTACTGGGCGCCCTGAAGCCGAACCTCCCCCCTATTTTAGTTTTACAGCATGGGCGGATTCAAACGAGCCGGCGGATTTCACCTTTTTGGTGCCTTACGCAAGCGATGCGTACGCAACCGGAATAGTGCTGTTAAATCCTAAATTCGCTGATCAGAATACGAAATTTTGGGCCATCTTGAAATCGGCGAGATCCCGGTTCTCGTATAACACCAGCACAGGAACTATCTCAGTGGACGCAGTAGATTTGTCGCCTGCTATTGCGCGCTTCGAAGAGGAGTGTTTTAAAATTTTTAAGGCTAATGCTCACCAGCGCCTGGACGAGCCAATTCCCCTTGACTGGCTGCGTCGTTAAGCTGGCCGCGCAGTTCGTGCTGATGATCCCCAGCATGGGGTGGGGCTTCGACGGTAGGCACCTTTCACAGTAGCCGGCTCGTCACAGGGACGCTCGATACCCGGCAACAGCACGCATCGATGTTTTTTTCAATTACCACGCGGGCGTGCACAAAGAAACGGCCCCAGCATCGGGGGCAGAGCGCTGGGACCGTTTCCTCTCAGGACGTGACAGGCGACTGTCACACGAGTGTCCATTATGGAAGCCCTAGGGATTCCATACAGACGGCACCCACCACGTGCGGCCGCACGCCCGCCTCGCTGATTCTTTTCAGAACCTCAGTCGTACTTGCGGCGGCGCTTCATCAGCCAATAGACGCCATAGCCGATGGCGATGATCGGAAGACCCGCGCCAGCAATTGGCCCGGGGGCTCCGCTGACGCGGTGACCGGGCGGGTCTCGACCGGGGGCGTTCTCGCAATTCCCGCCGCCGTTGCAGGCATTCGCAGGTGGGGCAAT
>NZ_JBVBEF010000283.1:0-1511 GCF_055456055.1 Bradyrhizobium sp. LeoB3 | reverse complement strand
CTAGGGAGTGTACAAATCTCGGAGCGCCCATCCCTTGGCCATGGTCTGCAATGTGTCGAGGCCGTGCTTGAAGGTGATGGGGCCCGGGGGACGCGCGGTCTTGCGGCCATTCCATCCGCCGAGGCGGGCGACGATCCAGGCAGCCCAGGGAAGGCTCCGGTGGGGATGGGGATTGCTCCGGCGCGCAGTGGTTCCGCTGTAGGAGGCGTTGACGGCTTCGAGCGTGGCGATTTCCGCGGACGAGAACACGAGAGCCGCATCGAGTGCGCTGTTGCCGTCACGCGCCTGGGTGAGTTGCATGATGATGACGGCGGCACGGGCGGCAATGGCGACGAGCTTGAGCAGACGGTCGGCGGTGTCGAGCTGGCTGTCCTCGATCTGCAAGCCCTGCTTCTTCAGGGTGCGGAAGAATTGCTCGATCACCCAGCGCATTCTGTACCAGTCGACGATCTGCCAAGCGGCGGCGGCATCGGCTACGGGGTGGGTGGTGAGCAGGCGCCAAATCACCGGCTCGACCCCGGCGGGCGGATTGTGTTCGCTCAGCTCAATCAGGTTCAGCGTCACCTGATCTGGCAAGCCGCGATCGCGAGCCTCCTGCGGGCGCAGGATGATGACGGATCCCGCGCGCAATTCGAGAACGGCCTCGCGCTCGGGCCGATCCTCGCGCTCGCGGATGGTAAGGTGGCGCGTACCGAGGACCGGCCAACTGCTTGCTGCGCTGATCAGCGTGCCGCCCTGGGCCAGCGGCCGGTCATGATAGGTGCGGCCGAGCACGTGCACGTTGGCGGCCGGCACCAACGCCCAGAGATGATAAATATCGGCTTCGCTGTCAGCGATCATCGTCACTGTCGCCGCGGCCGCGAGCACGGGCTTCGCTGCCTGGGCCGTCTCGATCCAGTGACGCGTCTCCTTCTGCTCGAGAGGCCGCCGGCGATTCTGGTTCTTCCGCTGCTTCTTGCTAGTGTTGCCGTTCGGCTCGGCCCGCGTCCAGAGGCTGCCACCGACCAGCCCGAGGCATTCACTGGTGTCGGCGTCGACGGCAATCATCGGATGGAGAAGAATACCGCGACCGACGCCCTTGCCGATGGCGCCCAGACCGCGGCGGTGGCCTTCGCTCGTTCGGAAATTGAGCTCACTGGTGTCTTGGATGGCCAGGACATGCCGTCCCGACGCCGCGCGTACCGTCTCCTCGCTCCATCCGGCGATGATCCCCGTGGTCGTCACATGCGGGTTACGCAGCAACCGACCGAACCGAATCTCAAGCTCTTCCCGGCCTTGAGCCAAGCGGCGCAGGCAGCTCGTCCCCAATTGGACCATGCGGTCGAGAAGCAGCGCCCCCCTTTATCGAGGCGACGATCCCCAAACCGACCCAGAACCTGCTGCATATCGCACCCCCGTACCCGAGCGTGCCCGAACAGGAATCACAAGACGGCTCCCTTTGGGAATCCCTCACGACGTCAGCGAGTCGATTTGCCGCACTCACGCCAAACCGCGTTTTGTACGTACCCTAG
>NZ_JBVBEF010000282.1:0-1517 GCF_055456055.1 Bradyrhizobium sp. LeoB3 | reverse complement strand
CGAGACTGTGAATCTTTTTATATCGGGCGCGTGGCAGCTGTGATTCTCTTCGCGGATTGATTTGCAGGAGGGGGATGATGGCTGGTGACGAGTTGTTTGGAGAGCTGCCGGAACAAGCGGAGCCACGGGCCGAAGCAGTGCGGCGCGGTGCGCCGCGGCTGCGCGAGCCGGTGCGCGACCAGGTCGAACTGCGAGCGGTCGATATCGACAGCCTGATCGGACAAGATCATCCGGCACGGGTGATATGGGCCTATGTGGAAGGGCTCGACCTGAGTGAACTGGAGGATCGGGTCAAGGCGCGGGAGAACAGGCCCGGCCATCCGGCGCCATCGCCACGGCTGCTGCTGGCGCTTTGGCTGTACGCCACGAGCGACGGCGTCGGCAGCGCGCGGGCGTTGGACCGGCTCTGCGACAGCCATGACGTCTATCGCTGGCTCTGTGGCGGGGTGTCCTTGAACTATCACACACTATCGGACTTCCGGGTCGGCTGTGCCGACCTGCTCGACCGCTTGCTGATCGAGCATCTAGCGGCGCTGAGCAAAGCGGGGCTGGTCGATCTGGAGAAGCTGGCCCAGGACGGGGTGCGGATACGGGCGAATGCGGGAGCCGGCTCGTTCCGCCGCGAGGCGACGCTGGACCGGCAGATGGCGCAGGCCAAGGCCGTGGTGGAGGAGCTCAAGCGCGAGGTCGATGCGGATCCGGAAGCCAGCAACCGGCGGATCCGGGCCGCCAGGGAGCGCGCGGCGCGCGAACGCAGTGAGCGGGTGCAAGCGGCGCAAACGGCGCTGGCCGAGATCAAGCGCAAGCGAAACAAGCTCAACGACAAGGGCGGCAATGGCAAGAAGCCGAAGGAGCCGCGGGCCTCCACCACGGACCCGCAGGCGCGGGTGATGAAGATGGCGGATGCCGGCTTCCGTCCGGCCTACAATGTGCAGGTGGCCAGCACGGCGGGCAAACCGATCGTGGTTGCGGTCGATGTCGACAACAACGGATCAGATCGCGGCCTGATGCGGCCGATGCTGGAACGAACGCGCGCCCGGCTGACGCGCTTTCCCCGCCGCCATCTCGTCGATGGCGGCTTCTGCAGTGCAGAGGACATCGAGTGGGCGCATGGCCAGGGCATCGAGGTCTATTGCCCACCGACCAAATCCAAGAGCGGCATCGATCCCTTTTTACCGCGAAGCAGCGACGGCCCAGGGGTGCTGGCTTGGCGCGCCCGCATGGCCAGTGACGCCGGCAAGGCACAGTACCAGGCCCGCTCGATCTGCGAATGCATCCATGCCCGCTGGCGCAACTGGGACCTCAGGCAATTGACGGTGCGCGGCATCGAAAAGGTCCGAGCCGTCGTGCTCTGGTACGCCCTCACCAACAACATCCTGCAGGGACATCGCCTCGCCAACCCATAGCTGCGCCAAACCATAGCGGCGCGCAAATCCCGCCCCGCTCCACCGTCGAGGTCTTCAACATCCGCTACTTCGGATGCCGTCTACCCGAAAACCGAATTGGTTCTCAGGCTC
>NZ_JBVBEF010000281.1:0-1548 GCF_055456055.1 Bradyrhizobium sp. LeoB3 | reverse complement strand
GGCTACGCGATGACGACGAACTTGTCTCTCCAAGTACGCCCGCTCCTGCGCACTCAGCACTAACGGCGCGATCGGCCCCGGCCTCGCTCACCTGCATTCGCCACTCGCACTCTCCTCTGTAGAGATTCGAGCTATCAACTAATGTGACGAACTTGCGTTCCAGATGACTAGCAGGCGCGCATGAGCTGCACCCAGCCCGCGAGCTCCGCCGGTCACCAGAATGACCTTCTCGTTCATACGTCCCATGGCCTGATGTCCTTGCTCGCTCATTGATTGATGCGCCGTCAGTAGGGAGATCAGCTCGAGCCCATCTTTCTCCCGACCCATCCTATGCCATGTGCATGGCGGCTTCCCCAAAGCCTTCGTCTCGTCCAAACGGACGATCTTCCTGCCCGACCGTCCGCCGTCGTTGAGGAGATAGGGCGCTGCTTTCGACCGGCAATGCAGGCTCGCAGCGAAAAGGCGTTCGCCCTGCTGCGTTGGATTAAGCTTTGACGAGAGGAGAGCAAAGCACATAAGTTCTCCGGCGTGCAGCGGCTGGAGATTGAATGTTTCGAATCGGCGCGCCGATGATGGCGTGCGGAAATCCAGCTAGATCTGATTGTGAGGTAAAGCTCCCGCGATCGTTAGGTGCTGGATCAATGACGCACGCCCCTCAGGAGCGCAGCCACCCGGTCGATCTCGCCTCCTTGCGTTTCTGATCATAAATAGCACAGCACGGCATTGATGTGAATCAATCGAGCAAGTCATACGCACGCGCTCGCGGAAGAGAAAAAAATGCGCCCGATCAGGACGGGGTGCACGAGGGTTGCAGCGTTGGTCGCCGCCAGGGAAGCCGACATCTAGTGCGCGCTTGGTCTGCCCGCCCTTCATCGAACCAGAGTTGCGCGAGGTCAGCATCCGGATCGTAGGTTGATCATCATCCGGTATCCACGAAATGCCATCCTGCCGTATCCTTATGGTCGGCACGGTACTCGTCAGCCCAACTGGCGATCGAAGCAAGTGTTACGTTGGGGTGATCAAGAGCAGGAGCTTCCTGCGCAAGCAGGCCCTCGATTTTGCCGAGCGTGGCGGGATCGAGCCGTCGCCGTGCGATCTCGCGACAATTGCATGGCCTTCCTGCCCCAGGACCAGGCCTGCGAGACCGACACAACGAGCACGAGCCACGCGAGCCAGACAGCTCTCATAGCCTTTGCCCACAGCCTTCAGCTCGATCTACCACAAGTCGTGCGCCTTCATGATTGCAACTACATCCGGGCGAGAGGTCGAAATACCATGCGCAAGACCAAACATCGCGGCATCGGTCGCGTCGCCGCCGATTTCCTGCTCAATCTGATCGCCTATAATCTGATCCGCATCCCCAAACTGGCTGCAGCCTAGCCAGCCCAGACCTAGCCTCCCGGACGCGCCAGCCCAACGAGGCCTCCGCAACAGAAAAAAAAGCTTCATTCCTCACGTTTTTCAGCAGACTGCTAGGTCGTGTGGACAGTTACCGCAACCAAAGCAGAGTTGCGGCAATAGTGACGACGGCAAAGTAATTTTTGGCGG
>NZ_JBVBEF010000280.1:0-1549 GCF_055456055.1 Bradyrhizobium sp. LeoB3 | reverse complement strand
GCATACATTCATACAAGATGCCCGCGCAGCAGGGCTGACGGTCAAATCGTTTTTCTAGCAGCTTCGCAAACAGGCGCCCGGCTTCGTCAATATTTTCAAGGCGCTCGGAAAGCGAAAGTAACCGGCCCCGGCGGCCCCCGCGCGTTAGTCGGGGCTGTTTTTCGCTAGAGCAACAACGCCAGGACCACGCACGCCGCGGCAATGCACATCGCCAGTACGAATATCACTATGACCCCTGTGCCTTTTCCTACGCGTGCAACCTAGGATGATCGCGGTCAGCCGCTCAATTGAACGTGGTTAATGCGCCGGCCATCCAAAGCGGGCAGTGAATGATACGAAGGTTTAGAGAGCGCGCCCCTAAAGCCGACCACTTCCGCAACGGGTCATAAGCGCAGGTTTGAAGCCGGCCAGTACACTTCCGGTGTACCGCGAACGCTGACGATTCAGAGCCGCGCCGTTCTTCGCATTGGGGCCAGAGCCTGACTCATGCAGCAGGGTGCCCATCTGATTTCTTCATTTGGGGGCCCAACGTTACGCCGCTCCTGGAGGCCGAGAACAATCCCGGCCCCGCAGTTTGGTGCGAGCTGCCTGTCAATTTAGATGTGCAGCAAGTCCAAGTATTGATGCTCGAACATATGGAATGCGCCGTGCAAGCTCTTGGCTACGGCCGGCACTTCGGCGAGCCCCGCCTCAAGATTTACCACAGCCTCTCGAGTGGCCTCGGCTATTGAAAGTTGATCGGAAAGGGGAAGATGTTGCAGCACGCCGCCGGCCGCAAGCTTAGCGGCGATGCCCAGAGTGGCGAACCCCTCGTATAAGCCGGCCTCGGGGTCGTAATGAGCGTCGCCGGGATCTGTGTACGTTAGTGCGTGCATGCCCTCCACAAGCTGAACGTCGGCTGCTGCTCGTGCTGATGGTTCTGTAGAAGTTTGGTACACGAAATCGTGCCGAAAAAACAGCGCATCGAGCTGGTCTACTGGGGGTGGGTCGGCCGAGGTCCCCGTAATCTTTCCACCCACCTCGCCAGCTGAATAATTCGGACCACCGTAGTTCCCATAGGTAGGAAGTGGGATGCCGTGCGTTGCAAAGGAGTCTGGGGAATTGGGGTCGAAGTAAGAGCGTGCTTCCCAGTTGATGTGCATGGTCTCTTCCTCCAATTAGGGACGCCCGTAGGGTCGCGCCCCGGCGGTCACTGCCCCGCTTCAACCTACCATAAACCTTCGGAAAAATGTTTGGCAGTTCTGTATCGACGTGCTGACGCTAGTCGCTCCGACTGGAATCGATTGCAACCAAGCAGGCCCGCGAAGTTCGATGAGCAAAAACGACGCTTGAGGCATTCGCTTCATTCTAACCGCGGCAGTCAGTTCCGGTCTTCCCCGGTAAGCGGACGTCTTCACGCTCCGACGACATGTCTCAAAAGGGCCATTGGACTAAACCGCTCGCGCGGTAGGCCGCTGCGGCAAACAGGGTGTCCAAGCCGATAGCGCCAAGGGGCGTCCTGTCTTGAGATTGAGGGGTTGCAACAACCTCACCCAAGACAGGAGCATCC
>NZ_JBVBEF010000279.1:0-1550 GCF_055456055.1 Bradyrhizobium sp. LeoB3 | reverse complement strand
GCACCTTCGGCACAGCCTTACGTTCCCTCAAGCGCGGTTTCCTCCCTTGGAGGCTTTCGGACGCCAGCCGCCGAATACGCGGCGCCGTCCCTCATGCGGCCGGCATCCGAAACCCTTCACAAAAGCGGCGGTCCCGCCTCGTGTGAATGTCGCCCGCATTTCATTCGGTAGCGGACATGCGGTCGCATCTCTGACGCTCTGGATTGGGCAACGCGCTCTTAGAGGATAGCGCGGCGGGTCAGTCCTGGCACGAACTAGCTTGATAGGCTTCCGGTCGTCCTAAAAGCGTTAGGGTTCTCGCCAGACCCACCAGCTATTGTCGCAGCGGGCGCACCAATTGCATCACAGGCCCTTCCCGCAATCCCTTGAAGAATGGATGGCGCACCTTGCCCTCTGCCGATTTCGCGCGGTACTCGATTTCGGCGAGCAGCTTCGGTTCGACCCAGATGCCCTTGTGGGCGATGCGCTTGGTGTAAGGTTGCGTTTTTCGGATCAGCGGCGTCAGGCGCTTCTGCAGATCGGCAGCGGATGTCTTGTCGAAGCCGTGATCGACCTTGCCTACATAGATTAGGTCCTCGCCTTTTCGGCGGCCGACATAGATGCCGTCCCATTTGTTGCCGTCGAGCGCGAAGCCTGCGATTATCAGCGTCTCTCGCTGCACGCAGGTTTTCTTCACCCAGTTGTTGCCCCGGCCCGAGGTGTAGGCGCTGTCGCGCACCTTCGAGATGACGCCTTCGAGCCCGACCTTGCAGGCCTGCGCGTACATCTTTGGCCCGTCGATCACGAAGCTCTCGCTGAACTGGATGTCGGAGCCGTCGATAATGTTCTTCAGGTGCGCCTTGCGCTCGGTCATGCGCCAGTTCGTGCGGGGCGCTAAGCAGGCCCGACTTAATTATCCTATCTGGGTAATGTCGTAGAACTCGCGCCAAGTTGAATATGTTTTCTCACCACGATCAGCCGACCACCTTACGACATTTCCGTTTTTCTCCACGCGAAATCGAATACCGTTGGCCTCCTGCGGGTATCTGCTCAAAATCGTTGGATCAACAGTGCTGCTCTGTTCGAGAGTTTCTCCATTTGCTGCGGCTTGAAATTGTTCAATCGAACGAAAATTTACCATTCCACCCGCCATCATCGCCGATATCATGCCATTTTGGGCAGCACGGATAGGGGATGCCAGCAAGGACTCCATCGGGCGTGAAGGCGTTCGCAGAGCGATCCGCGGTGATGCGAGACGCGCCGCCGCCAAAACCGCTTCGCGCAAGCGGACGATCTCGTGCACCAGCGAGTTGTTTAAGAAGTTGCTCGTGCCGAAGGTTGGGTAAAACAAGCACTAGGATGAGCGCAATTAGGGGCGATATCGCCGGTAGGGACGGCACGCTCGACATCATCCGCCACAGCATCGAGATGTTCGGGCTGTTCCGAATGCCGCGAGCGGCGATGGACGGCGAGAAGATCGTGGAGACGGGGATGTGAACCGCGCCAAGTTTGGTGGCCGCAACCGATTGCATGGACCAGATCCCTACAATGGTTCGGTCGCGAACACGATC
>NZ_JBVBEF010000278.1:0-1576 GCF_055456055.1 Bradyrhizobium sp. LeoB3 | reverse complement strand
ATAGAAAGGGATCAGGAGCGGTCAGTTTCCAACTAACAAACCGGTTCAAGCGGTCCCGCTCCGCGGGTCCATTTCAGCGTCATGATGAGCCATGGGAGACCGCATCGATGCTTCCGTCAGGTGCGGCGTCGGCGCTCTGCCGAAGAAAAGCTAGTACTGATCGAAGAAGAGTTTGAGGGGGCAAGACGGTCTCGGTGGATGCTAGAACGGCACCAATCCGAAAAGCTTGTTTCGTTAGAAGAGCTCCTTCAGGACGGCAGCTCTCGGCAGTGGCGGCCAAGAGGGCCTCCGACTTGGCTAAGGCGCTCAAGTACCTACGTAAGTTGTGGCGGAAGAAGACGATGGAGGTCGACACGCTGCGTGAGCCCGTGGAGCACGGTCGAGCAAAAAATGAATTGCGCGCTCGTGATCATGACGGGGACAGCCAATGAAACATATTTGTGATGCCGAGGAGGCCGAACGTGAAATCCTCCACCCGATGCGAGCACCTGAGCTCGCAGGTCGCTGAAGTAGCACTTGAAATGGCGGATCGGCCTGTGCTGGAGGGCGAGCTGATTGAACTCGAGGCGCGGTGTGAGGAACAGGATAAGTGGTAGATTAATTCGCCGGGCCTGAAACCCCACATGATCTTCTTGTTGCTAGTCCGCTAGGACATTTCGCGTTCGTGGGTCGAAGAAATGGCCAGATCGTCAAAGCTCGTAGCGTCGAAGCGCGACCGGGTACTCCTGGTGCGGGGCGCCGCGACAAGCTCTAGATCTTCCCTCGCGGGCGCCGGCGCGGCCGCGAAACGGCGGAGAGTGCCTGTGGCGCGAGATCGAGGCGTCATCCGGTATGTGGCATCGTAGGTTAGGCAACGCGAGGCGACGAGTTGTCGTGCGTTTTTGTGTTCAATGTCGAGCTCGCAACATGTTGGCGGATACCAAACAAGCGCGGGTTGGCTTTCGAAGAGAAAGCACGCGCCGGGCTTCGTTTTGGGTCCATCTGCCCGCGCGCGGTAGCATCAGGTGACTGGCCCGGCTTTTGCTCCGCTGCTTGCGACGTGTGTGCGGCTCCTCCTGCTTTGGGCGGGACCGTCCGCTGCAGAATGTGAATCTGTGTGACCAAAGGCGATGCCATGAAGAATTGGAGTTCCGTGACGACTCGGGTGCTAGGCACGGCCAGTGTTGCCCTGGCCTTGATGACGCGCACCGCCCTGGCGGTCGATTACAAAGCGGATCATAGCAGCAATCCTAGCTTGCGACACGTTCCTGGAAACAGGAGCGCGCTTGCCCAGATCACAGCCACCTCGGAACAGTCCGCGAGCTTCACGCTGAACAACGGCCTGCAGGTGGTGGTGATCCCCGATCACCGTACCCCGGTCGTGACGCAGATGATGTGGTACAGGGTCGGTTCCGCCGACGAGACCCCCGGCAAATCGGGACTGGCGCATTTCCTCGAACACCTGATGTTCAAGGGAACCGCCAAGCATCCGGCCGGCGAATTCTCCCAGACCGTGCTCAGGGTCGGCGGCAATGAGAACGCCTTCACCTCCACCGACTACACCGGCTATTTCCAGCGCGTGCCGCGCGAGCAGCTC
>NZ_JBVBEF010000277.1:0-1593 GCF_055456055.1 Bradyrhizobium sp. LeoB3 | reverse complement strand
CTCGATCGCCGCGCCATCGAATTGAGCTTTTCCTCGCAGCGCGACAATTTCCGCGGCTCGCTGCGCATGCTCAAGGAGAACAAGGACGAAGCCTTCGACCTCTTGCGCACGGCGCTGGCCTCGCCGCGCTTCGAGGCGCGCGATGTCGAGCGCATCCGTGCGCAGGTGCTGTCCAACCTGCGCCGCGAATCCACCAACCCGAGCTCGCTTGCAGGCCGCAAATTCCTCGAAGTCGCTTTCGGCGACCATCCCTACGGCCGGGGGGCCCAGGGCACGCTCGAAAGCGTGCCGACGATCGAGATCGCCGAGCTCAAAGACTATGTCCGCCGCGTGCTCGCCAAGGACACGCTCAAGGTCGCCGTGGTCGGCGATGTCGATCCCGACGCGCTCGGCAAATTGCTCGACAAGACCTTTGGCGGGCTGCCGGCCAAGGCCACGCTCACGCCGGTCGCCGACATCGTCGCGGCCAAGCCGCCGCAGCGCACCCTCATTCCGCTCGACGTACCGCAAACGGTCGTGACCTTCGGCGGACCCGGCATCCGCCGCCACGAGCCGGACTTCATGCCGGGCTACGTCGTCAACCACATCCTCGGCGGCGGCGGATTGTCCTCGCGGCTTTACCGCGAAGTGCGCGAGAAGCGTGGGCTCGCTTATTCCGTCTATGGAGCGCTGGTCTGGATGGAGCACTCCTCGCTGTTCATCGGCAATACCGGCACCCGCGCCGATCGTGCCGGCGAGACGGTGGACGCGATCGAGAAGGAAGTCCGCCGCATGGCCGAGGAGGGCCCGACCCAGAAGGAGCTCGACGAGGCCAAGTCGTACTTGAAGGGTTCGCAGATGCTGGCGCTCGATACCTCCTCGAAGCTCGCGCAGGCGATGCTGCAGTATCAGACCGACAGACTGCCGATCGACTACATCGAGAAGCGCAACGCCATCGTCGACGCGGTGACGCTGGACGATGCCAGGAAGGTGTCGCAGCGGGTCTGGGGCCAGGGCCTGCTCACGGTCGTCGTCGGCCGCACCCCGCAGGCCGCGGCCCAGCCGGCCAGCGCGCCATCCGCCGCAACGCCGCCGCCCGCCGTCAGCCCACCGGCCGCCGCGCCATCAGCCGCAACGCCGGCAACACCTAACTAACTTTGTGTTCGTGAGGTGATATGCGATCTGAACTTCGTTGGGGTGCCGCAACAGCTGCGCTCGTTGCAAGCGGTGCCGTCAATTCGGCCGATCTTAAGCCGGCAGCAAAGGTCCCACCGGCACTGTGGAGCCGGACCGGAGGATATATCGGCGGGCACGTGGGAGGCGGCTACGGCCGGTCATCGTTTCGTGATCCTCTATGGTCGGTCGATTTACGGTGACCTCGTCGATAGCCCTGTGTTCCTGGCCGGAGGTCAGATCGGCTACAATTGGTAGAAGGAGCCTGGGCTCTTGGCCTCGAATTGGATGCCGGCGGCGCTGTCTCGGACGGCCAAACACCTGACCAGCATCTCTGCCAGATCGTCAAAAAAGTTTCACCAACGAACCGCTTTTGGCGGACTCGTTTCTTCGTCCAGGCGAAGGGCTGTGCTTTTTCATTGTAGGCGCGGATGAAGGCAT
>NZ_JBVBEF010000276.1:0-1620 GCF_055456055.1 Bradyrhizobium sp. LeoB3 | reverse complement strand
GTGTGCTCCTTGTCTTGAGCGCCCCTTGCCAGCTTCTCGCACTGGCAGGGCCGGAGCACGGCCGGACCATTCCATTAACGGACATTCGGAACGTGTTGAAAAGCAGAGTTTCACTAACTCGGCGGGCTGCTCGCATCAGCGCTGACGATGGCAATCAGTCTGACGCGCACCGCATGCTGCCCTATGAAAGGCTGCACCAACTCGGGTTTGATATGGGCAGTGCTTCGTTCCATTAGATGGAACTATGGGCATCCTTCAAGGTACGGGAAACATTTTCACGCTCGTGAACTTAAGCAAATCGTGGGGCCCAATCGAAAGGTCGCGATATGAAACCGACCGGTCGAACATCGGACCACATCGACCATAAGACTTCCCGGTCGATCTGTGACGAGGTGGGTAACAGGTTGCAACAGTACTTATCTCTCGAAGCCTCGCCTTTGCCGCCCTACCTCGAACGTCTAGTCAATGAATTGCGCGAACGGGAACGTCATCAAATTGATGGCCTCGGTGCGCCCGCTGACCGTTTCCTTCACGCCGCGCGGCGGTAAGTTGCGGCTGCTTGAGCGCGCAAAGCAAAAGCCGTCGCCGCTCTCAACCGGCGGCGGCCCCCGGTGCCGCCCGTATTGTCCTAATTGATTTGGACGGCGTCCTAAGTCGTTGGGAACAGTGCTTGCCGATCTGCATTACGGGTACATGCATGACGATCCGCTACTCCGACGGGCTGACCGAGCGATCCGCGAAAATCTGATAACGCGGGAGCAGGCTCGCGAGAACCTCAAGAAAGCTCGCATGAACGCAGCTCGCGTCCGCGGGATTCTGCGGATCATTCGCGCGGAGCGTGGTTCTCGTTCTCACTCGGGAGCGGCTGATATGTTCGGCCAGGCTCAGGAAAATCCAGAGGAGAATACAGCTTCTGACTCTTCGGATGGAAAGTCGTTCGGGTGACCATCCACCTTAAGCTGAAAAGAATTCCAGCCCGCCATGCCTTGTTCCTAGCAGTCAGCCGCTCAGTCTCCGTGATGGCGGCGACAACACCGCCGAAAAAGCTTTTCACCGGCATCCAAGGCATCAGTCATACCGACGAATAACATAAGTCAATCACCAGCCAAAGTTCACTTTGGAACCCGAGAGCCCGGAGATCGTTGGTCCGCATCACCGGCCGAGGCTCTGCCCGTAGGCGTCGGTGGCTGAGAGACCGTCGCGCTCCCGCCTGCACAGCGAGGGAGCGCTTCATGGATCGACGCACGCCGTCCCGTTTTCCACTCGAACAGTATTTCCGACAAACAATCGAGCAGACGCGCGAACTGTTGCACCAGTCACGTGAACTGCTCCGGCAGCCGATGCCTGACATGTTCCTCGGCCGGAAGACACAAGAGCCATTCCCTCGGCGGGATGACGAGTGAGGCCATCCCAGTCTCCGTTTCAGCGCGTCGCCGCGACGTCGCCTACTGGCCCGATGGCGAAGTCTTCGGAGAGCGCTCAGTGGTCTGCTCTCCAGGGCGGACCGAACGTCGCAAGCAATCCGCTTGGACGGCGCTTTTGAGTAGCAAGAAGATTTCGACGATCCGGTAGATGCGGTCTTGCATCAATGTATCCGGCCTCTGCTTGGAGCGCAGTGCT
>NZ_JBVBEF010000275.1:0-1635 GCF_055456055.1 Bradyrhizobium sp. LeoB3 | reverse complement strand
ATTTTGGCTTCCGTCAAACGCTTCTGCCACAAAGCTCAACAGACTTTATGTGGCGAACTTTAGATTCACGTGACTAGCACTACTTTGGCAGATTTGTCGGTTCCGTGAGCCTATCAGGATTCCCGAATCGATTTTTCAATGATTCATAGGGGGTCGGCTTTTGGAGGGCCGACCATGGGGACCGCGAGATCGGATTGGGAAGACGAACTCGAACGTTGGTTGAAGCCATTCCTGGATCGCTTGGGTCATAAGGCCCGGCGGCGGATGTGTCCGCGTTACGTTGCGGGGTTGATCGGTCCTGGTGAGCGCAAAAGCATTCAACCGATCGCGGAGCGCTTTGCAGCGGGCGATTACGATCAGTTGCACCATTTCATCGCTGATGGCGTCTGGGATGCGGCACCGCTGGAGTCAGAACTGCTCGTTCAGGCCGACCGGCTCGTCGGCGGCGACGATGCGGTGCTGGTCATCGACGACACCGCAATGCCGAAGAAGGGCGAGCGCTCGGTTGGTGTCGCTGCGCAATATGCATCGAGTCTCGGCAAAACGGCGAATTGCCAAACGCTGGTGTCACTGACGCTTGCGCGGGGTGAAGTGCCAGTGATGCTTGCATTGCGTCTCTTCCTCCCCGAGAACTGGACAAGTGATACGGCACGTTTGAAGCGCGCCGGCGTACCGGTCGAATACCGAACGTCACGATCCAAACCAGAGATCGCTCTGGCTGAGATTGATCACGTGATGGGAGCCGGCGTGCGCTTCGGTTGTGTGCTGGCGGACGCGGGATACGGCCTCAGCGCACCGTTTCGACAAGGGCTGACGGCACGCGGGCTTACCTGGGCCGTTGGCGTCCCCCGTCACCTCAAGGTGTACCCGGTCGGCGTCAAGCTGATCTGGCCAGTTGCAATGCGGGGCCGCCCCCGCAAGCGATACATTCCGGACATTCTGTCGAGGGCAGCCGAAGACATGCTCGCCGATGCCAAGTGGCAAAATGTGAGTTGGCGAAACGGGACCAAGGGTCGATTGAAGGCCCGTTTTGCTGCCGTTCGAGTGCGGATCGCCGATGGACCACCCCAGCGTATCAAGGACAAGGGCCAGCAGCATCTTCCCGGCGAGGAGGCGTGGCTGATCGGCGAACACAGGACCTCAGGAGAGAAGAAATACTATCTCGCCAATCTATCGGCCGCGACAGATCTGCGCACATTGGCTGCCAAGATCAAGGCGCGATGGATCTGCGAACAGGCGCATCAGCAGTTGAAAGAGGAACTCGGGCTTGATCACTTCGAGGGGCGATCCTGGCAAGGTCTCCACCGGCACGCACTCATGACCATGATCGCTTACGCCTTCCTCCAGCATCGTCGTCTCGCACAAGCGGGGCGGAAAAAAAAGAATCAATGGACCTCCACCTCAGCCAAGCTTGCCGGCAATACGCCACGCAATCGTCGACCTCATTCTTCGACCACCAACTCAGCGATGCCCATATTGCAAACGAGGAATCCGTGAAAAACAGCGGCGCAAATAAATCTGCCAAAGTAGTGCTAGTCACGTGAATCTAAAGTTCGCAACATAAAGTCTGTTGAGCTTTGTGGCAGAAGCGTTTGACGGAAGCCAAAATCTGATCGGCTGACTTGGTCCATTTGA
>NZ_JBVBEF010000274.1:0-1671 GCF_055456055.1 Bradyrhizobium sp. LeoB3 | reverse complement strand
ATCAGTTTCTTTGTTCGATCTCAAAGCCCGTTTCTTCGTCCCGACCCGCCGTTCGCTGACGTCGGCGCGCGCAGGAGCTGTCAAGGTTGGCCGTTACGCCAACCTTGCGGCATGCTCCGAGCTTGCCAGGCCATACCTTGACAGCTTCGAGCACGACGGCACGCTTGGTGCGATCGGGATGACGATCAGAGGGGAACCCGCTTTCGGGCGCGGATCAGTCGCGCCGCAACCTTGTATCCGGTGGGTCCAAGGACCCGAACCATGATGCAGTCATACGCATCGGCAGCGAAGCTCCGAAGCGGCGGGCCCATTCTCCCTTTCGGCATTGAAAGCCAAGGAAACACGTCGGGACTCCGCCACCTCGAACCGTCATCGGCGACCCGTCACCAGCGGACGGACCGGGCCGAAACTGTTGGGTATCCTTTAGTGACCTCGCTTCACTATGCCGGCCGCAGGACGACGCCATCCGGCACGACGCCCTCCCGCACGAGACGCCACAGCGCGATTAGTAGCTTGCGCGCCAAGGCCACGATCATGGTCTTGCGAGCGCCGCGGGCGCTCTCAGTGCGGGCTCGAAACCACTGCGCTAAGGTGCTGTCCTTCTGGAACATGAGAAATCGCCAAGCCAATTGGATCATGCCTCGTCGAATCCGAGCGTTGCCGGAACGGGTCAGCCCTTTCTCGCGGCGTTTTCTGCCGCTCTCGTCGGGCGCGCCCGTGAGGCCGGCATAACGCGCTACAGCCCGTCGGTCGCGCATGCTTCGCGACAGTACCTCCTGCACCAACATGTCGGCCGTCTCGACACCGACCCCGATCACGCGCGCCAACAGGCGCACCATTGCGTGGGGTCCATCACTGGGCGCTTGCTTGAGGCACTCCAGGCGAGCGCGCTCGATCTGCCGTATCTGATCGCTGACAAGCCGCCGGCGCGCCATGTCGCGACGCAGCTCAGCCAGCGTGTTGGGCGGGATCGGCTCGCCCTCAGGGGTGCGCAAGCCGTCAAGGCGTTCGGCGGCCTTCTTCAGCTTGGGATTGAAGCCGCGGATGCCCAACCGGATCAACGCCGCTTTCATTCGATTGACGATCCGACTTTGCTCTCCAACGAGGCTCTCGCGCTCGCGGTGAGGGCGCTTGGCATCTTCGTCCTTGATTGTCGGGATTGCGACCATCTTGCAGTGATCACGCTCGCCGCGCAACCAGCCGAGAAGAGAGCGTTTGAGCAGCTCGGTGTCGAGACGATCGGTCTTGGCGCGCCGGTGCTCGCGCGATACCGCGACGCTCGATGCGTGAATGACATGGGCCTCGATATCGCGCGCCCTGAGCCAGCGTGCCAGCCAGAAACCGTCACGGCCGGCTTCGAAAGCGACCACGATGCGTTTGATCCGATACCCTGCCTTCGTCGCTTCCTCTCGCCATCGATACAGCAACTTCAGCAATGCGCTCTCGTCGACCGCGAGCTTCTTTAGCGGCTGGCGCTCGACGCCAGGCACGATGCCTGCAACGAGCCAACTCGACAGGCTCATCTCGATCACTGCGATCAGCGTCCCGTCAGGATCGAGGGGGCTCGCGGATCGGCTCAAATCGTTCAACTTTTGCAAGGGGCGCTCCATCGGTTCATATCAGCAACGATGGATGCAATATCCTCGCCGCCGCCCCATAGCATCTCCCTTG
>NZ_JBVBEF010000273.1:0-1683 GCF_055456055.1 Bradyrhizobium sp. LeoB3 | reverse complement strand
GGATCGGCATCAGCATCTCTTTTTGGCCGGCCGCCGCCTTACGCGGCTTCTTGGCGGGTTTGGCAGCCTTCGCCGGCTCCGCTTCTTTGCCGACGCTCCGCCGCAGCGCCTCCATCAGATCGACAACGTTCTCTCCGCGCGGCCGCTCATTCGGCGTGATCCGCTTGCCGGCGCGCTTCTGGTTGATGAGGTTGATCAACGCCGTCTCGTACTGGTCCTCGAACTTGTCCGGCTCGAACCGACCGGACTTTTGGTTCACGATGTGCTTGGCGAGATCGAGCATGTCCTTCGTGACTTTGACATCCTGGATCTCGTCAAAATACTCATCCTCCGAGCGGACTTCGTACGGATAGCGCAGCAGCGTCCCGACCAGGCCCTTGTCCAGCGGCTCGAGCGCGATGATGTGCTCGCGGTTCGTCAGCACCACCCGCCCGATCGCGACCTTGTTCATTTCCCGGATGATCTCGCGGATCACCGCAAAGGCGTCATGGCCGACTTTGCCATCCGGCCGGAGATAGTAAGGGCGGATCAAGTAGCGCGGGTCGATTTCTTCACGATCGACGAACTCGTCGATGTCGATGGTCCGGGTGGATTCGAGCGCCACCGCCTCGAGCTCTTCCTTCGACATCTCGATGAAGGTTTCCTTGTCGAGCATGTAACCCTTGACGATGTCCTCGTTGGCAACCTCCTCGCCGGTGTCGGCGTCGACTTTCAGGTACCTGATGCGGTGCCCGGTCTTTCGATTGAGCTGATTGAACGAGATCTTCTCGCTCTCCGATGTGGCTGGGTACAGCGCGACCGGACAGGTTACGAGGGATAGACGCAGGAAGCCTTTCCAGTTGGCGCGCGGGGCCATGTTACGCGGAACTCCGGTTTTCCAAGGCGGTTGGATTCAAGACGATCGAGCAAGGCTTGTTCCGACACTCTCCACCGTGGTCCTTCAATTTATTCATGAACCCCGCTTCATCGCGACCAAGCGCGCTCCATCTTCCGTGAACGAAAAGGAAAGGTGTGCCATGCTGCCACAACACCGGCTTTCGGATATGGAATTTATGGTCTTACCGCATATCACCATAACCACCCGAGCAAGTTCGTAATGTGCAACCTCTCCAGCATCACCACCAATCAGGAAGCGATCCGCGCGCTTTTTCGCGTGATCAACCGCTACGTCGGCAACCTGCCGCCGATGCCCGGCGTGTTTCCCGATTATCTGGCCCCCGTGGTGCGCAACGCCGGCGACGGCCGCGAGCTTGTGCTGATGCGCTGGGGCATGCCGCTGCCACCGCAAAAACCCGGAGGACCAGTAACGAACATCCGCAATACCCTTCGAAATACTGGCGCGCCTGGCTTAATCCGCAAAACCGTTGCCTGGTCCCCTTCAACAGCTTCGCCGAATACGCACCAGAGCCGAACCCAGCCACGAAGAAAAAGGACGTGGTCTGGTTCGCGCTCGGTGATGACCGGCCGCTCACGGCCTTTGCCGGGATCTGGACCGAGTTCAAGGGCGACCGCGGCACCAAGTCGAAGCCGATCCCGGGCCTCACCTGGTCTATGGCTTCCTGACCACCGAGGCGAACACTGTCGTCGCGCCGATCCATCCCAAAGCGATGCCGGTGATCCTGACGACAGATGAGGAGCGCGATGTCTGGCTGCGCGCCCCTTGGGATGAGGCCAAGGCCCTGC
>NZ_JBVBEF010000272.1:0-1703 GCF_055456055.1 Bradyrhizobium sp. LeoB3 | reverse complement strand
CGGATCAAGCGACAATATCCGGAGTTCATCGTCTTTATCGTGGTCGACATGAATGGCGACGCCTTCTGCGACTCAGCCAGAGAGCATAAGCCGGCTACCGCAGCTGGACGTGCCTACTTTGCCAGCGTCGTGAAAACCGGAAAATTCACAGTCGGAGAGTTCGCAGTCGGCCGAACGACCGGTCGCAATGTCGTTCAGTTCGCGCTGCCATTCTACGACGACGAAGATCGCATGGGCGGCGTCGTTATAGCGGCCCTCAGCCTCGACTGGCTCGCCGACTATATCGCGAAAAAGGGCGTTCCGAAGGGAGCCGCGCTCGCCATCACCGACCGCAACGGCATCTGTCTCGCTCGCTATCCTGACAATGCCCTCTTCGTCGGCAAGAAGCTGCCTGCCGGCAAAGATCCGACGCTCTCCAACGGGACTGTAGCTGATATGGTGAACGTTGACGGCGTGCGAAGAACTGTCGGATTCGCCGCTGTGGGGGAAGACCTTCTTGTCAGCTACGGCCTCGGCAAGGCCCAGACTTTCACCAAGATCGAACATCGCACGCAGCGCGACCTGTTGTTCATCCTCATGAGCGCCCTGATCGTCTTGATCCTGACGGCGTGGGGCGCCCAACGGTTCATCCAACGCCCGTTTGCACAATTGGTTGACGCCGCGAACCGATGGCGGCTCGGCGAATTCGGCCGGCGCGTGGACATCCCGGGCAATTCGGAAATCGCACGGGTCGCCAGGGCATTCAACGCCATGGCCGATGCGCTGAAGCACCGTGAGCACGAATTGTCCGAAGCGAGGGAGCAGTTTCATCAGAGCCAGAAGATGGAGAGCGTCGGCCAGCTCACCGGCGGCGTCGCGCACGACTTCAACAATCTGCTCACGGTGGTCTCCGCGAACCTCGAACTCATCGAGGCCGGCGATGATATCGGCAAGATCCGGCACTCCGCCGCGGCCGCGCGGCGTGCTGTCGATCGAGGGGCAAAGCTGACCGCGCAGCTTCTTGCCTTCTCGCGCCGGCAGATATTGAATCCAAGACCGGTCAACGCAAACCAGCTTGTTTCCGAGTTCCAGGGAATCATTCGCAAGGCCGTTGGGGAGGCATGCCGGGTCAAGGTGTGGACCAGTGAAGGATTGTGGCTGTGCCATGTCGATCCGGCGCGGCTGGAGACCGCTCTCCTCAATCTGGCCCTGAACGCGCGTGACGCCATGCCCAATGGCGGCGTGCTCGACATCGAGATGAAGAACGTCGTCGTGGGCGAAGGAGCCGTGGCGGAGGGCTTGCCCGGATCCTATGTCAGGCTGTCCGTCCGGGACACCGGTTCTGGAATGCCTCCCGAGGTGCGGAACCGGGTGTTTGAGCCCTTCTTCACAACGAAGGAGGTCGGCAAGGGCACCGGGCTTGGCCTTAGCATGGTCTACGGCTTTGTCCGTCAGTCCGGGGGGCACATTGCCATCGAGAGCGCCTTGGGAAAGGGGACCACTGTCGCGCTCTATTTGCCCAAAGCCACGCAAACGCCTGACGTCGAAATGGAAGACGCCCAACCCCAAGCGTTTCCGACCGGTTCGGAGCGGGTCCTGGTTGTCGAGGACAACGACGATCTTCTGGATCTCACGTCGGCGATGCTGACCAGCTCGGGCTATCAGGTTCGTTGCGCTCGGAATGGCGCGGAAGCCCTTTGGATGCTCCAGAGCGAGGAATTTGA
>NZ_JBVBEF010000271.1:0-1733 GCF_055456055.1 Bradyrhizobium sp. LeoB3 | reverse complement strand
GTCCAGTCGCGTCATTTTTGACCCATTCGCCGGATGTCTGCTTATCCCCTGACAGCGGCGGAATAGCAGACATCCCCAACTGCTGCTTGGGGCCAAGAGGCGACCTCGCGCGTTCGGGTTCAGCTCGGATCGAATGGCGAGTCGGCAGACCTGGCTTCCTGCCACCACCACACCTGAACGCAACTCCGGATTTCCGAAATTTCTCTTGCAGGCATCCTGCCCCCATCTGCAAATGGCGATGTCTTTCCCTCTCTTACCTCGGTCCGGCATCCCGTCGGCGACGTGGCGCACGACAAATCCACCGTAATGCCGGGGTCATGGTCAAGGACGGCGGCTCGCGTCGGGACGCGCAACCTCGATTGGTCCAACGGCGGCAACGGGTTTAGAAGTCTCTGTAGACGCGGCTGGTGGCATTCGTCGCTACGGCATCACGCGGCGGCAATAACGATCGTCTATCGACTCTATGGCGAGAGGTGATTTCCCTCGCCGGCGTTGCAAGCTCATTCTTGTCGGGTGGTGGATATCTCGATGAATGCCGGAGCGACGAAGCGGTCAGGCTTCAGTCGTCCCGCCCCCATATTGATGATGGAGGTGAAGATGCTATCCTGGAGAACGCTGTCGATTTTGACGCTGCTGCTCCTGATCGGCATCGCGGTCTGCGCCGACAAGGCAGCGGCGCTCCCGGTGCGTGCTGACCTGTCCGCTGACGAGCAAAAGATTCGCGAGTTGGGCCAGAAATGGGAGGCGGCGGTGCGGGCTAAAGACGCGGTCGCCTGCGCGGGATTCTATGCGTCCGACGGTGCGATGCTCAACGCCAATGCGCCACTCGCGCGGGGCACTGTGGCCATCACCGCCGCCTGGCAGAGACTGCTCAGCATGAGGAATGTCAACCTGACCTTCGCCTCCACTCAGCTCATTGTCTCGAACGATGGCGACATGGCTTATGACGTCGGTACTTATGAGCTGAGCTTCGACGACAATAAAGGAATGGTGAAAGACGTCGGCAAATACGTTACCGTTTGGAAGAAGGTCGGCGGCGAGTGGAAAGTAGCCGCCGACATCTCCAACAGCGATGGCGCGATGAAGTAAACAGAATTCCGGAGCATAGTCATTCGTAACGGAGGAGCCACTGAACGATTGACGAGGCCGTGTACTCATAAATTCCAGCGGCGGGGGTTACGACGGTTGATGTCCGGTGTACCCCTGGAAGCGGCGGAAGAGCAAACATTCGCGAAGGTCCGCAATGGGTCAAGGGCGGGCGATCGAAGGAAGCTCGGTCCGGTCTACCGAGTAAGCTGACGTGGCAATCTTCAATCCGGGTTTCGGCCATAGGCCGATACCGGAAGTAGCCAGCCTATTCGATCACGCGGTCGATGCGGGGCTGAACGTCGGCGAAAATTCGAGCGATGCCGCTCCACATCAGATCTTCCGCACGCCAGGTGACTACCTGTTCAGATGCCGCGATTGCAAGCACAACGGCGGCAAGGATCGGACCTGCATCGGCGACAAGCGGGCGCGATCATGTGGCTGACGGCGCCTACGCACTGCCTGATGATCACGAACCTAGAAATATCGCCACGGACAAGCACGGGTAATCTGCGCGTTAGGAACTTTGTTCAGTCTCATGATCCTTCTAAAATTTGCACTGCCGCAGACAGGACAGAAGTACCAAGACTCACTTGCGATTACCCTCGGACCCGGACCGGGATTGAAACCGCACATCGTTCGATGAC
>NZ_JBVBEF010000270.1:0-1762 GCF_055456055.1 Bradyrhizobium sp. LeoB3 | reverse complement strand
TATTGCCTCATCTGAGGATGTTACTTTCGCTTGACGGACGTAGCGCCGACTGTCGGCCGGTCTGAGGTTGCGTCATTCCTCGCAGGATCGGAGGGACTGGGGACGTCGCGGAGTGCCCATCACACGCAGCGCCGGCCCCATTCCCGGGATCACCAATGGTGGCCGGTGCCGTACCCCCGGCCATGCGCGGGATGATCACCTCGGTTGCGTTGCGTCTGAGTGATCGCAACAAGCGCTGCACGATGGTGTGCTGCGGCGGCCCGAACTTTTCGGGGGCGTGTTCGGTGAGACGACCGAGGATGGCCAGCGCGGTCAGACGAGGTTCGGCCGCGAGCCAGCGCTCGATGTCGGCGAGGTGCGGATCGAGCATCGATGGCATTCTCATGCGCTTTTTGTATGGCTTGCGCATCCGCCGATGGATGATGCGCTGCTCCCCCAGATGCACCTCATTGCCGAGCCCCTTCGCGAACGCTGCCGCGTTCGTTGCCGGAGCCGGCGGACTGGCAGCTGCCGCGAGCTTGCCCGCGCGGGCGCCGACGCGCGTGCCGAGCTCCGTCTGGGCGTCCCTCATCTCCGCCAGCAGGGCCACGGGATCGAGCGTGCGATAAAGCTCCCGAAGACGCCGTTTGACGCCTTTGCTCAACTTCGGATGCGCCAGTGCGCGCGCATAGGGCGTGGCCGGAACATGATAGCGCTTGATCACTTTCGCGCCCTCGCGTCGCTTGTCCTTCAGCTTGAAGGACGGCTGGAAGAAGTTGGTGTGCAGCCGCGATGCGGCATACAAGCGTTCCAGCACGCGCGTCGTCCCGACGCCATCGAAGCGACCGTATCCCACAAGTCGCCGGACGACCGCGCCATTCTTCTGCTCGACGAAAGCCTGATCGTTCTTCTTGTAGGCGCGCGAGCGTGTCACCTCGATCTTTTGCGTGCGACACCAGGGCACGACGACATCGTTCATAAACGCGCTGTCGTTGTCGAAGTCGGCGCCGCGAATGAGCCAGGGAAACAGGTTCTGTGCGCGCTCCATGGCTCGCACGACGAGGCCGCTCTCGCGCGTCACCAGCGGCATGCATTCGGTCCAACCAGTCGCGACGTCGACCATCGTCAATGTCTGAATGAACGAGCCAGCTACAGATGTGCCGCCATGAGCCACCATGTCGACCTCGCAGAACCCCGGCGGCGGATCGTGCCAGTCGTTGAACGTCCGGATCGGAACTTCACGCCGTACCGCCGAATAAAAGCCGACCCGCCGACGCTTACCGCCGGTCGCGTCAATTTTGGTCTTGACCAGCAGGCGATCAATCGTGGCTGCGCTGACGCCGAGCACCAGCGCTCGATCCGCCTGGTCGAGCTTGAGCCGGCCATGCCGCTCCAACGAAGGCAGCAACGTCGGAATCATTACCTTGAGCCGCTTGCCGCAGATCCGATCCGAGGCCTCCCACAGCGCCACCAGCGCATCCCTGATCTTGGCGCCATAGGTCGGCCTTCGCTGGCGCCGGGCCTCCGGCGAAATTGCGACATGGCCGGCAAGCGCCCGAACCGCGTGCTTGCGATGCCAGCCGGTCACCGCGCAAAGCTCGTCGAGTATGCGCCCCTTATCTGCCCGCCCTGCTGATCGATAGCGCTCTACCACCGCCGCCGTGAGCTCGCGCCGCGCACCCATGCTGATCCGTCCTGCCATCGGCGACACCGAGCCGATTCGGTATCGCCGCCCCAATCCTGACGGTCAGTTCTCCGGTAACATTCTTGATGAGGCAATGCG
>NZ_JBVBEF010000269.1:0-1766 GCF_055456055.1 Bradyrhizobium sp. LeoB3 | reverse complement strand
CTAGAGGTGTGGGCAGCGATCTCCAGCACGGCGGCATAACGCGCCGCTCGCTATGCCTAAGGCTCGATTTGGAATCGGTATATTCGTCCAGGCCAAAGGGCGTCTCGCTGGTTCACGGCCCTGAAGCGCCAGAGTAGGTATCGCGCGTCCCGCGCCGACAAAGCGCGAAACGAGCAATTAGAGGATCACGCCCATGATCACCACCCTCGCGGACATCGATCCGAAGCGCGTTGCGGCAATCCTCCACCGGTCGGAACAGGATGCTTATAAGCTGCTCGCCGACTTAGCCCAGGAGTCTCATGCGACAAGGCGCGCACGTCATCGGTTTTGTTCAGAAAAAACTGAAGGGCGCGACGGCATAAAAACCATGGTCGCGCTCGACATTGCGACAGGGCACGAGATTTCGATCTGCCAGCCACTCGGCAGCGGCGCCATATCCTGCAAGCTTGATGCTAGTGGGTTTGCCGACGCCGCAGTTGTAGTGGCCCGCGCGACCAAGCGGCGCGTCGATCTCCTCGTGATTAACAATTCTCCGAGCAGGAGCCCCGGCCGGGGGACGAATTTGTCGATGCGGTCATCGCTAGCGTGCCATTCCTCACCACCGTCCGGAAAAATGCCTTGCTGACTCGCGGACTTTCACCGGGATGTCGGCATAACGCTGTGGTGCGAGCGCCAGGTCGTAGAGGGATGATGGCGCGACATCGCCCGCCGCCGCGCATCCGCGCAATCCATCCGGTCACGACGATTTAGTGATGATTCCATCCGGCAGCTTCATCACGGCCGAGAGAGCATCGCCGATCTTGCCCCGAGATTATCCACCACGATCGATGGAAAAAAGCCGTCACTGCCGGCTTCCGCTCCACGTCACGTGAGTGGTCCTCGTGCGCCTCGTTAAGGGTGATCATGCGGCCTAGCAGGATTTGCCGCGGTAGGTTCATTTTATCAAGGCCCAAGATTGTACGGCCTCTTAAGTTGCGCGCATGGCTTTCGCGCGCACGCAAGCTGCCGCATGCGCACGGCATCATGCTCCGTTATCGATGTAAGATAATGGCCCATTCTGCCCAATTACGGACCGAGATATCGCCGCGGCGAGCATCCGATTGTCGCATTTCCGCCAGTTGAACCGCGAGATCTCCTGGCACATCGCTTGCTTGACTTGGGGCCGGGATCATCGCTTCCCGCGCGAAGCAAACTTGTGAGGACGATATGCTTGGAATTGGAAGTAAGTTGCCGCCGTTCGAAATCACAGGCGTGAAGCCCGGTTTTCATCTGCACGAAGAGAGCGGGCAGAGCGCGCTCGAGACGCTGACGGAAAACAGCTTCCCTGGGAAATGGAAGATCATTTTCTTCTACCCAAAGGATTTCACCTTCGTCTGCCCAACCGAGATCGCCGAGTTTGCCCGGCTGTCGAAGGATTTCGCCGACCGCGATGCGGTTGTGCTGGGCGGCTCGACTGACAACGAGTTCTGCAAGCTGGCTTGGCGACGCTCACACAAGGACCTGAACCATCTGCCGATCTGGCAGTTTGCCGACACCAAGGGCGGGCTGGTCGATGGTCTTGAAGTGCGTTCGCCGGACGGCGTCGCCTATCGCTACACATTCATCGCGGACCCAGACAACACGATCCAGCATGTCTACGCGACCAACCTCAATGTCGGCCGAAACCCGAAGGACACGCTGCGCGTGTTGGATGCTCTGCAGACCGACGAGCTCTGCCCCTGCAACCGCGAGATCGGCGGCGAAACGCTGAAGGTTGCTTGAGGCAT
>NZ_JBVBEF010000268.1:0-1786 GCF_055456055.1 Bradyrhizobium sp. LeoB3 | reverse complement strand
CAATCTCTTTCATCAGGGGGCGGCCAAGGAGAGCGAGGATCCGAACGTCGTCGCCGCAACCATGGCGGCGCCGGGCGTCGTTCTGAAGCGCCCCGTCGGCTCCAGAGGAGCGTTCAAGGAGCACGCGGAGCTGCCAAGCAATCTCGCCGGCGGCAGTTCGACGAAGGCAAACCGCAAGTCGGCGAGCCGAAAGCCGCAGAGACGTCCGAAGCCAACCGAAGACGAGGCAGCCGAGCGGAAGGCGGCAATCGCTTTCGAGAGGGAGCAGAAGCGCCGCGAGCGTAAACGCGCAAAGGAAGAGGCTGCCCGGCAGAAGGAACGCGAGCGACGGCAAGAGGCCGTCGTCAAGGCGCAATCGACTTTGGACGCTGCACGCCGGGAGCACGAAGAGAACGCTGCCGACCTTCGAGGAAAAGGCGCAGGCCGAGGAATCGCGTTGGAAGAAGGAGAAGGCTCGCCTAGAGGCCGCATTGCGGCGAGCGCGCGGGTAAGCTGGTCGTTCTCGTCATGGTCGAGCGGCAATATGCCGAAGTCGGGAGCTTACCAAAACAAGACTGGTCGCTCCGAGTTACGGAAACCTATCGCAAGGACGGTTCTGAATGGCAGTTAGTCCATCGCCACGCGGACCCGCTGGTTCATGGCGTTACGTTGGAGGCGGCCACGATTGCTCGCGGCGGACGTAAGGATGAATGACCGCGGCAAACCGTCCAAGCGCGAAGGAAGAAAACGATCCGTCGGCCCTCACGATCTGGGGTATTTGGCGCGACAAACGGGACCGGCCGCGGGCCATGCTCATGTGGGGCTGGTCAAAGCATTGCGAGCTTCACGGGGTGGCTGTTGAGCAGTTGCCGGGCGAAACCAAGCGCGCGCACGATATCCGCTCTATGCCTTCCTGGGGCCTTGTGGAATGGGTCGCATATAGTTGCCGTCGCTTCCGTGTCGACAAGCTCCTGATCGAAGCAAAGGCAACTGGAATCACGGTCGCGCAGGAAATCCGCCGCCTCTACAAAGAGGAGGATTGGAATATCGAAATGATTACGCCGAAAACCGACAAGGTCGCGCGTACCCATGGGGTTGAGCCGACGTTCGCCGCTCGGATGATCTACGCGCCAGATACCGAATGGGCGGAGAAGGTTATCGCTCAATCGGAAGTCTTTCCGAAAGGAAAGAATGACGACATTCACGACACCACGACCCAAGCAATCGGCTGGCTGCGCCATCGGGGATTCTTGGCGCACGATCACGAGATTGCAGCGGAGATGGCGGAAGCCATGCGGCACAAGCCGAAAGCGAAGCCGCTTTACGAGGGATAGCAAAACGGCCCCAGCCTGTGCCCGCTGGGGCCCCCAACCTGGTGAGCAGGTTTTCCTCCGGTCGGAGGTTTTTGGGGTCGTCGCGAACCGGAGGCGCAGAGTCGACCATCGCCAACCAGTTTCGTTCCTATTCAGCCGAAACGGCAAAACGGCTGACCCGCTTCGCAGATCGCCTCGGCATCGATCGCGTCGTTCTTTTGCCGCTTCACAAACGGCTTTACATAGGCGGGAGGGATCAGCCGAACTTCATGGCCAAGCTGAGCGAGCTGACGGGCCCAGTGATGGGCTCCGCCACATGCCTCCAGGGCTACCGTGCAACTCGGCTGGGCTGCGAAGAAATCCAGCAGCTTTCCTCGGCTGATCCGTTTGCTGAATATAGCTCGCCCTTTCCCGTCTGCTCCATGAGCGTGGAAAACATGCTTGGCGATATCCAGACCGATTATGCTAACCTCCGACACGGACGCCTCCCTTAA
>NZ_JBVBEF010000267.1:0-1816 GCF_055456055.1 Bradyrhizobium sp. LeoB3 | reverse complement strand
GTAAGCGTCGTTCCGCTCCCACCTTCTCGCGGCACACGAGATAGGCGAGTTTCACGATCTCTTTGAAGGGATCGACTCGTGTCTATGCTTGACCATACGCTTAAGTCGAACGTGACGGCGCGCCGGCTGGAAGTGATCACGGAGACGGGACGCCGTCGTTGGTTCTCCAAGGACGACAAGGCCCGGATCGTCGAGGAAACGCTGCTACCAGGGGCGGTCGTTTCCGAGATTGCCCGGCGACACGGGCTGACACCGCAACAAGTGTTCACCTGGCGCCGGCAAGCACGCCGGTTGCCGACGCCGATGGCTGACGATCCGCCGTTTGTACCGGCGGTGGTAGACGCCAGGGTACCGGCCGTGGCGGTTGGCCATGAGCGCAAGACAACGCGACGCAAGGTCAAGCCGGATGTCGGGGGCATCGAGATCGAGGCCGAAGGCGTCACTATCCGGGTCGGCCGAGGCGCGGACGTGGCGATGATTGCGGCCATTGTCCATGCGCTGAAGGCAAGCCGGTGATCGGCCCGTCCGGAACTGTCCGGGTAATGGTGGCCACCAAGCCGGTCGACTTCCGCAAGGGAATGGAGGGGCTTGCTTTGTTGGTACGCGAGCACATGAAGGCCGATCCGTTCTCGGGTGCTGTTTATGTGTTCCGTGCCAAGCGGGCGGACCGGATCAAGCTGATCTTCTGGGATGGCACGGGTTTGTGCCTGTTCGCCAAGCGGCTCGAGGAAGGCGTCTTCCGCTGGCCGAAGATCGAGGATGGCGTGATGCGTTTGTCGGCGGCGGAATTGTCGGCGCTGCTCGAAGGGCTTGATTGGCGGCGTGTCCACGCGGCACGGGAGACGGTCGTCCCGACGCAAGCCGGATAATTGTGGGCCGCGCTGCGGCGAAGTGAATCAGGGGCATCGAGCACGTCGTCAGGCGGGCGCGAATATGCTCTGATTTGCTTGTGAGCGATAACCTTCCTGATGATCCCGAGACGCTGAAGGCAATGCTGCTTGCCGAGCGGCACGAGAGCGAGCGGCTGCGCCAGATCATCAAGGAATTGCAGCGCCATCGCTTTGGTCGGAAAGCGGAGTCGCTTCCTGAGGAGCAGATGCTGCTGGGCCTCGAGGATGTCGAGCAGGTCGCGGCCTCCGCCGAGGCCGGTCAGGACGCAACAGCCCCGGAAGGCGGAGCCGAACGAGCGCGCAAGCGCCGCAACAATCGCGGAGCACTGCCGGCGCATCTGCCGCGGATCGAGGTCGTCGTCGACATCGACGACAAGACCTGCGCCTGCTGCCAGGGCGAACTGCACCAGATCGGCGAAGACAAAAGCGAGCGGCTGGACATGGTGCCGGCGCAGTTCCGCGTTGTCGTCACTCGACGTCCCAAATACGCCTGCCGAGCCTGCGAAGATGGCGTCCTGCAGGCCGAGGCTCCGGCCCGCTTGATCGAGGGCGGACTGCCGACGGAGGCAACGGTCGCCCAGGTTCTGGTGTCCAAATATGCCGATCATCTGCCGCTCTATCGGCAGGTCCAGATCTATGCCCGCCAGGGCATCGCTCTCGATCGATCGACACTGGCGGACTGGGTTGGGCATGCCGCCTTCCATCTGCGCCCGCTGCATGAGCGCCTTCTCACGGTGCTTCGCGCGAGGTCCAAGCTGTTCGCCGACGAGACGACGGTGCCGGTGCTCGATCCCGGTCGAGGGCGCACCAAGACCGGCCAGCTGTGGGCCTATGCCGCCGACGACAGGCCCTGGGGTGGTCTCGATCCGCCCGGCATCGCCTATGTCTATGCACCCGACCGCAAAGCCGAGCGGCTGTTCAGCCAT
>NZ_JBVBEF010000266.1:0-1830 GCF_055456055.1 Bradyrhizobium sp. LeoB3 | reverse complement strand
TTTTGGGGCAGGTGTCCTAACTCGGACAGCACTCGGTGTCGTCAACGGGCTAGCTAGTGTGTTCGTTTATCGTGGCTTCGTAGCGGGCGCGCTGTTCATCCTTCTTCGCTGGTGATGCCGATTCGGTAAAGCACGCGGTCGCGCGCCATGACATCGAGGCTCCAACTCTCCCCCGGCTGGAGCGATGTTTCAATGTCCCGGGTCAGCAACAGAGCTTCCTTCCAGGCAGCGCGATCGTCTCGAAGCTCCGTTCCGACTTCGTCCCGAAATGGGAACTTTCCGATGATGTGAAAGAAGTAACGGGGCATTGACTGCAAACCACGACTTTCCGTCCGCAAACGCGACCTTCCGCAGACCGTTCCTAAACGGCTGGGCTAGGAACGTTAAACCGGATGGATGAATTGAAGTTGATGCGGGGCCAATCGGCGCCGGGAGCGAGCGCGACCAGTGTACCGGTCATGGTTGAGCACGGAGATATTTGCCGCACGCGAGCCGAGCACTGCCGGCAACAAGCCGCGAAGACGGTCTCTTCGATAGACAAGCAGCAACTGCTGCGGCTTTCCGAAGAATGGCTGAGGCTCGCACAGCGACCCTCATTCGCGGACGAGTTGGCTGCCGACGGCAGTGAGGCGATCGGCCCCGCTCTCAGGCATCCAACGGTTCACTGAGCGCCCGCAGGAAGATGAGAAGGAAAGAACCATGAAAACGATCTATTTCGCTTCGGTTTGTGGCGCCACTCTTTTGGCAGTCACTAGCTTCGCAAACGCACAAGGAACCGGCGTTAGTGCAAACCGCGATCAGGGCGTCACGCCTAAGCAATGCTGGGATGTCAGCAGCAACATCATTCGCGAAAAGAACCCAAGCTCCTCTGGTACATCATCGTCGGAAAAGGCACCTGAAACCACTGTGGGCTCAACCATGCCCGGCCCCACCGGTTCTGGCGCTTCGGGCTCAACCGACTCCACCGGAAATGCGTCGGCACGTCCGGCGGGAATGCCAGATTGCTGACACGCCAAAAGAGCTTTGCTCGTATAGATCGCAGTGGCGGCTTGTTTCGTTGAGCGCGAACTTCACCGCCATTGGACCGATGACGATGACCGGAGATCGGAATGATCCTAGTCGGGAGACGTTATGTCGTGACGTACGCGAACAACTCGTTGCCAGCAGACGTGATTTTCGCATACGGGGCGCACCTCATGGCCCGGCTTCTCGAACAAGCCAAAGATGAACAATTTTGCCGATTTATTTCCGGCGGAGGTGACCATGAGCCAGAGCACCGATCGCCAAGAGTTAGAGCGCCCGCTCGAGCAAGCGAAGCGGCTGGCTTCCGAGATAACCGACCAAACGACCTATCAGCGGCTCAAGGCGTTCGTCAAGGATCTGGGAGAGAGCCTGCAACGGCGCCTAGCGGCGCGGCGGTCCAAGCAAGCAATCAGGGCTCGTGCCCACGAACTCTGGGAACAGCACGGGCGGCCTACGGGACGGGATCTAGAGTTCTGGTTACAGGCAGAGCGGGAACTTAGCGAGGATGAAAACGAGTGAGCGCGTATTCCGAAGTGGACGCACCTAGCTAAGCGAGAGTTCTGGCCCCCGTTTCTTAGAGCGCGTGCTATTGTGTCGGCACACAGGAGGGAGACGCGATGTCGACGCCAAAGAAGCCGCTGAAGCCCGATGATTTTCCCGTGAGTGCCGAAGGTAAAACGATCAAGAAGCAGGACGGCACGCCGATCGCGACGACGGAAGATTCACCTACCGCTGATGACGTGGCCGAGCGCCTCAATGAGGACGAAGCCCGCCGCGAAGAAGATAAGTGGGCCTGATCTTCCGTCG
>NZ_JBVBEF010000265.1:0-1835 GCF_055456055.1 Bradyrhizobium sp. LeoB3 | reverse complement strand
ACTGCAGCACTGACAATGGCTGTCGGAGCTTCACCAACGCCACCCGGAGCCTCAGCGTTCTTGATCAAGTGTGTCTCCACCACCGGTACCTGGTCGATACGCATTGGCAGATAGCTGTCGAAATTGCTCTGCTCGACTCGTCCATCCTTGAAGGTGATTGACCCATGGAGCGCGGCGGTCAGGCCGAAAAGCGTTCCACCTTGAACCTGTGCGTCGATCGTATCTGGATTGACGTACATGCCGCAGTCAATCGCACAGACGATCCGCTTGACTTTGACAGAGCCATCGGCCGCCACTTCGACCTCGGCGACCTGCGACGTGTAACTTCCGTATGCGAATTGTACCGAAATTCCGCGGCCATGCCGCGCGGGAAGGGGGGATCCCCACCCTGCTTTTTCCGCCGCGAGCGACAGAACAGCGAGCGCTCGCGGATTGTGGCCAAGCAATCCCTTGCGGTAAGCGAGGGGATCCTGCTTCGCGGCATGAGCGAGCTCATCCATGAAGCTTTCGACCACAAAAACATTGTGAGTCGGCCCGACGCCGCGCCACCAAGACGTCCGGACACCGGGGGCCTCGACTCGGACAAAGTCGACGTGGATATTGGGCAGCGCATAGGGCGGCTCGGCCGCCGCTTCTACGGCGTCGGGGTCCAATCCGTCCTTGACGTAAGGAGGATAATAGCGAGCCATGACTGAGGAGCCGGCTATCCGATGCGTCCAGGCAACCGGCTTGCCGGCCGCGTCAAGTCCGGCCGACAGCCGATCGAGATAATACGGCCGATACATGTCGTGCTGGATGTCTTCCTCGCGGCTCCAGATCACCTTCACCGGGGCATCGACGTGCTTGGCGATCTTGACGGCCAGCACCGTGCCATCGGCCTCCAGCCTTCGGCCGAAGCCGCCGCCAATCAGATGATTATGAATTTTGATCGCATCCTTTGGCAGGCCGGTGAGTTCGACCACCCGAGACTGCGTGATCGTAGGCGCCTGTGTACCGACCCAAATGTCGCAACGATCCTTCTGCAGATGAACGGTACAGTTCATCGGCTCCATCGCCGCATGGGCCAGGAAAGGCACCTGATAAATGGCGTCAACCCGTTGCGCTGCCTCCGCAAGGGCCTTCCCCGCATCGCCTTCGTTGCGGGCAACAACGCCCGGCGTTTTGGATTCCTCCTCCAATTGCTTGACGATATCGGCGTTGTTGACCTTGCCGTTCGGCCCGTCATCCCACGTGATGGCGGCTGCCTCGAGCCCCTTCTTCGCCGCACCCATGTGATCCGCGATCACGGCAACAGCTTCATCGATATTGACCACCTGCCGCACGCCCTTCACTGCCAGCGCGGCGTTCTCGTTCACGGTTTTCGCTTTGCCACCGAGCACGGGCGAAATAGCAACCGTTGCAACCTTCATACCCGGTATTCGCGTATCGATACCGTAGAGCGCGCGCCCATCGACTTTTATCGATGAATCCACGCGCTTGGCGCGCGTTCCGATCAGGGTGAAATCCTTCGGATCCTTCAATCTGACGTTTGCCGCAGGCGGCACAGGCGATTTCGCCGCGGCGGTCGCAAGTTCGCCGTAGCTCAGAGGCTTCGAGCCTGATGCATCGAACACGACGCCATCGCTGGCGCGGCAAGTCGCCGGATCGACATTCCAGCGCTTTGCGGCTGCCGCAATCAGCAGATTACGACCCACTGCCCCTGCCCGACGGAGCGGCGTCCAGAAGGCGCGGACAGAGGCGGAACCACCTGTATTTTGAATACCTATGATCGAGTTGACGTAGAGCGCATGATTTGGCGGCGCATGCTGAACCTGAATCTGGTCAAGCTTCACTTC
>NZ_JBVBEF010000264.1:0-1999 GCF_055456055.1 Bradyrhizobium sp. LeoB3 | reverse complement strand
AACCGTCGTGATCGTCAAAATCGCCAAGGCCAGAATGCGCATCAGAACCTCCTTGGGGACTATTTGCGCCCTCGCCCCAGGGGAGCCTCCAACCGGAGGCGAAGGGGAGGATGCAAGAGCGCGGGTGGGATGGCAAGCGCCATAATCCTTCGTATCGGTCCCGTGCCCCCTTTAGATGCCCGACGTTGCCCTACGTTCAATTGAGCCGCCGATCGCGATCGTCTTAGCTAGGGGTATGCGGTAGCGAACCATCACCCCCAGCACACCTCGCTATCGCTGCCCGCCTTGGGCTGTCGTCCGACATGTCGAAAGTCCGACTTCCGTACCGTACTAGCGAACTGTCGCGACTTGCTTCCCCGGACGGCCCTTCAAGTCCTAACAAACGGCCGAGCTTTTTCCCATTCCGAAATAGTGGACGAGTGGAGCAGCGTCAGGCATCCGAACCTCATCGCAGCGATCCCCGTCTATTCGGCGGTCGACCATGTCCATGATCACGTCGTGCAAGCCAAAGGCGCCTTTGACGAAACAATTCTTGGAATCTTGAAATTGAAAGATAGGGGACAGCGTGTTGAAATCAGGGTAGTGCTCCACGCCTTAACAGCCCCGATTATCCTAGACACCTGCCGTTGGATAGCTCGGAATCTGCCGTTTGTGGATCACGTGGCATTGATGGGCCTCGAAAACACCGGCTTCGCTATCGCGAACGATACTCAGCTTTGGATTGATCCGATGGATTATCGGCATGGTCTTGCAGAGAGCGTCGACCAGCTAGTTGGGGCCGGGCTCAATGTTTCTGTCTACAACTTGCCACGGTGCGTGCTCGAACGCTCCGTATGGCCCTACGCAGTTCAATCTATTTCCGATTGGAAAAATGGTTACGTTGAGGAATGCGAGGGGTGCATTGAGAAACAGCGATGTAGTGGGCTTTTTACCTCGGGACGCCCGCGCTTGAGTCAAGGAATTAGAGCTATAGCTTCGTAGTCGGTTGGACGAATATAGATTTCGCCGATAGCACAGAATGCGACTTCTCGAGACTGGCGCGACAATCGCGACAGGCTCGCGAGAATACACCACGTGAGGGGACGAGAAGATGCCGGCGCAGAACCTGATTTGTGCGCCGCGTGCTTCGACCATGGCGCCCTTATAGTAGCTCGCCATGCCTCTCAGATAGGGTAGCTATCCAGCACCTCGGCTTCTGCTTCGCACGGGCAATCTCAGCCTGCTCAAGCCTAGGCGCAACAGAAGCGACGACCGTTCGCGTAATCTTATCCTGAAGGTCGAAAACATCTTCAACCTCACCGTTGAACTTCTCCGCCCATAAATGATTATTTGTCGCGGCCTCAATCAACTGGCCAGTTATCCGAACTCGATCAGCACTTTTCCGTACGCTCCCTCCAATACACATAGCAGACGCCCAATTCTCGTCCAACCTGCTTCACATCAACAGCCCGCCCCTTGGATCTGCGCATGGCTCGAAGCCTATGCGACGGGGCCATCGCGCGTCCGGGCGCGTTAGCGTTCTATCATCCCAATCTGGACGTTCTGAATGGGGGCCCGCCAACGCCTGCTGTCAAGGCTTCTCCCGAGTGGCCCGCCGTTGAAGGGCGCGTGTGCGTCGGCCGGCGGCGGCCTCTCCTACTGCGTTGGGACCGCTAAGATTTCCGCTTCGCCGTCAGAAGCTGACATCTCCGCGTTTAAGGACGAGCGCCATAAACCTTCGTATCGGTTCCGTGGCCCCTTCAGATGCCTGACGGTCACCCACGTTCAATTGAGCCGTTGATCGCGATCGTCTTAGCTATTGGTTATGCGGTAGCGAGACCCCCGTCCCCCGACCCGCTATCGCTGCCCTCCTTGGGCGTTTCCTCCCTAGACTTGGGCCGCTTGTGGCAACGCAGGCGGCCTTTCGTTTTGTGTGCACCCCATCGGTTTCTCGGGTCCTTTGGGCTGACAGAAAAGTGCGGGGTCCGCGCGATCGTGCGCTTCAAGTATATTTTCAATC
>NZ_JBVBEF010000263.1:0-2025 GCF_055456055.1 Bradyrhizobium sp. LeoB3 | reverse complement strand
CATCGGCCTTGACGCGCTGAAGTCATGCCGCCTGCCCAGGCTCTTTCGCAAGCTCCTGCCGCGACGAACCAAACCCGTTTCTTGGCGCGGATCCTTGGTCCGACTGATCGCTTAACGCCATCAACCCATAAAGGGTCGGCTGTGCGAACATGCCGCCGCTCCGGCTGCGCCTGCGCGGTGATTGCAGCGCTCAGTCCGACACATCGGGCGCCTGTCAGCGGGGGGATGGTCCTCCGCTCAGAACAGGAGCCGCATCAATGTCCCTCAAGGACGCACATGCTTTCGCCTTCAGCCTCGCCACCACGCCGATGGCTGCCATCGTCATCTTCCAGGCGACGGCACCACTCGGATGCGGCACGCCGACGTTGATCTGCGTCGTCAGCTTGCGGTAGCCGGGCGCCTCAATGAAGAAATGGACGTGTGCCGGGCGGTGGCCATGACGCCCGATGGACTTCATCAGCGTGTCCGTGGCGCCGCCCTGGGGCACGGAGTATTCATTCGGCATCTTGGAATGGAACGAGTACTTTCCGTCCGCACCGAGCTTGATGCGCGCGGCGTTGTTGAATGGTGTCTGCTCGCGCGTTGGGCCGAAATGCGAGTACCAGCTATGCGAGTTCGCGTGCCAGACGTGTAGTACAGCATCCTTGAACGGTTCTCCGTCGGGACCGGTGATGCGGCCCCTCATGTAGAGGCTGCCGGTATCGTCGGCGTCCTTGGTCAGATTGACGTCGCCTTCCTCGAGCGGTGCGCCCGCGACATAGAGCGGCCCCTCGATGGTGCGGGGCGTGCCGCCTGTGAGACCGGCCTCCGCGTCCTTCCCCTCCATGAAGAGATCCAGAAAGTGCAAGGCCGCATCCCGAAACCGGCAGACCGTACTCCGGCGCGCCTTTCTGCAGGAAGGTGACCGCACCCCAGAATTCGTCCTCGCTGATGTCCTGGCGGACGATGATCTCGGCACTGGCCTCGACGATGTCGCGGATGATCGCCTTGAGGCGGGCGTACCGTCCGGTTGATTGAGACCGGCGGCCTTGTCGAGCAAGGCCTAGACTTCCGGGGTCTTCACGAAGCTCGTATTCATGGCATCTCTCCCTGCTTTTATGCCCGCGTTGTGGAGTTCGTCGTTCGAAGCGTTTAGCGATCGTCCTCATGCAGCGACGACGGATGCCGGCAGAGCGGCGTCACCTTCAATTCATGAAGGGATACAGCGGCAGGCTTGTCAGAATGGCGTGAAGCTCTCGCGGCGTAGAAGGCATATTCTGCGCGCGTAAGTACCCGCGCATTTCGCACGCTTTCCACGGGGGTTCAAACCTGTCGCTCCAGATCACGCCCACCGCGGCGAGCGAGGTCAAAGTCACGGGCGTTGCGGCGCTCGCGGGCTCCTCCACCGCTAACGGCGATCATTGCCGCGGGCATGTACCTACCGAGGACCCGTTTTCACATTGCTGAGCACTGCTCCGAATTGCCTGTCCGGCACTTTCGATTCGGCTGTCGTTCGAGGGCTCATTTACCAAGAACGTCACGACTCCGCTGAGCTATGACACGCAGAATCTGTTCCGGTCCTTGCTCTTCATTATCCTCGCGTGGATCGCATTGAGCCGGTCGAGGAGTTGGCTCGCACCACGTTGTTGATGAAGGCGGCGGCGCCTGCGAGGGGTGTCGCGGTGCCGTTACCGAATATCGTGCTGCCAGCGCTCACGTTGCCAAGAATTGATGTTGTTTGGCGTAGTCCGCGAGCGTCGAGGTGGCGTAGACCGTCAGTGTAAGGCTGTGCGGCGCAATGCCTGACGCGGACGCGTCGTTTGGCGAATTCTCGGCATAATCTTTTTACGGGCGATAGCCACGCTATGAGAGCAAGTGGCGGACCGCCATCGTCAGTCGTCGCAGCGACCCAAAGGGCAGTCATACATCGAAGAACACCGTCTCGTCAGCGCCCTGCAGACACACGTGGAGCTTGTAGACGACGTTGCCGCTGTCACCTTCACGCTGGGCGATCAAGGTCGCGCGGCGATCGGAGGGCACCAGGGC
>NZ_JBVBEF010000262.1:0-2105 GCF_055456055.1 Bradyrhizobium sp. LeoB3 | reverse complement strand
GAACCCCCGACGATCCATGATCGATATAGAATCATCAATCGCAGCCCCTGACGAGGGCTTTTTCAGCAGACTGCTAGCTGCACTCTGCTTCGATTAAGGCGCCAGCTAGATGGCTCTTCTGGCGCCAGCAAGGTTGCTCTCCTCAGAGGGGCCGCCTGATCGAGCGGCAGAGGCAATGGCGACGACCAAATTCATCAATGACGCCAACTCCGCATTACCGGCGGCAGCACGTGCCAGAACAAGCGTGGCGATCGCCGCTCGATTTTCAGGAGTCTGCATAGAAGTCGGTAGCGCTGCGACCGCTTCGTCAAAAATCCTTCCCAGGACCGTAAGGTCTTCCGGATCGTAGACACCACTGTATTGCTGCAACATTCGGCTCCGTATCATTATCGCGCTAGGGCGGCCGCACGTCGCTAAGACGTTTGGCCAAAAGAAGACAGACCAACGACGTACGGCAATGAAGATGCGGTATGCGTTGAAGTGATGCCGTTGCGCAACACAGTCGCGCTTTGCTCTGTCCCGAACCCAGGTAGGCGATATCGGGCAAGCTTCTCTGAACAATTTGCGAGCACCGTTGCCTGTGTGCAGCCGAAGCAACGAGGCGAGAAAGATGAACTCTCACATCCGAAGCACCGCTATGCTCACTCATGCCCGCAGGAAGCGCGGAGTCGTTGTGAGATCGACGCGGTCGCCGATGCTAATCCAAAAAACGATAGCCTCAACATTTCCTCAGCTTGGCTCGCATATCTGAATGTCCATCGCAAAGCGATGGCTGCTCTTTTGATTCCGTTTACAACGGATCGCAGCACCGTTACGAGAATGGCGGGAGGGCACCAATCTACCAGCGGCGGCGCTGCTCGACCTTCTCGCGCATGGTATACCAAATGATGGATACTCAGGCGGGCAATGTTCTTCCGAATTTCTGCAGCGATGAAGATGCTCATTGCGGATCGGCGATAAGGTGGTGCTCTGAGCGGCGGCGGAGCGCGCGACGGGCTGCGCGCACAAGGCAAATGGCTGGCCTCGATCAGGAAAGCCCTTGGTTTACATCGCACATGTTTGCCGTCTTGCTCGAAGCGGACCGCTGCCGGCGCGGGCACTGTAGTCAGGAAGCACTCTCACGAGGGACGGCGTTCATGCCTCTTGTAGAGGCGCTCGTCAAGAGGTTGCGGGGCAGAGAGCGGTGTGAGGACCAGGGTCAGGCGGCTCTCATGAAATGCGCGCAGACGAAGTTCGAGCAAGAGGTAGGCATTCGAGCCGAGTTCATGCCGGAGCCGCCAGCGAAGACCTTGCAGCATACTTTCCGAGACTGCACCCGCGATGAAGGAGGGCCGGCTCATCACCAAGGATGTGGGCGTAACCGGCTTGAAGCGAGGAGGAGGGCGATGAGACGCTTTAAGTGATCTAGGGGCGCCGAGAGCTTTGTGTGGTCTCAGGCAGGGGAGTCATGCGGGACGCCTCTTCCAACAATATCTCCCGCATCCAGATGCATGCCGGATCATTGTTGTGAAAAGCGGGCCATTGAACGGCCTCGGTAAATGCGGGAAGTGACCGCGGAAGTGCGACGATCTGCAGGGGCATCGTCTGCGCGAAATGCTCAACCAGCCTTGAGGGCATCGTAGCTATGCGCCCCGTGTCCAATAGTACAGGCGGGATCATGCTAAAGCTCTGCACGACGACCTCAATGCGTCTCTTGACACCATGCTCAAGTAAGAACCATTCCGCGATGGAGGGCCTTCGCGCACGCCCGAACTTCACTGCGACATGCCCCATTGACATGTATTTGTCGAATGCAAGCTGCGGTGGCAGCCGTTTATTCGTGTGGCAGCCTACGCACACGAGCCGCTCCTCGAACAATGCCGCTTTAGGATGCGCGCTCGACATGAACAATTCTGGCAAGATAAGAAAATCGACTTCACCCCGCCGGAGAAGCTCATCGGTCTCATCGGCGAGTGGCAACAATTCGAAAGTGACGGCGGGAGCTTCTCGTGCGCCTCAGCCGAGGAACTCCATGCGGCGGCGGCGCTCTCAATCTTGTGCTCGCGCAGGAAGCGCCAGACATATTGAACGTCGACGTCGCCCAGCGCCTCCGCCAGCAGGGGGCC
>NZ_JBVBEF010000261.1:0-2112 GCF_055456055.1 Bradyrhizobium sp. LeoB3 | reverse complement strand
TGGAGGCTTTCGGACGCCGGCCGCCGAATACGCCGCGCCCTCCCTCAAGCGGCCGGCATCCGAAACCCTTCACAACAACGGAAGTCGGCCCAGTTTGATGTCCTCGCTCGCTGCAGAACAGCGAGCTTGCCGTCTGAAAGTCGTAGAGATGATAGAGATCGCGGCGTCACTCAACGCCGCTCTCCTGCTGCAAGGCCAAAACCTTCGACGAGAAGCGCATAATCCTCGGGCCGCATCCAGGGCGGCCTTTGCTGCCAACGCTGAAGCTGATCCGCCGATTGAGGGGGGATACGTTCAAGTGTTTCGCGCGCCTCGTCCGAACGCCCGAGATAAGCAAGCGACGCCGCGAGGTACTGGGAAGTGACGGCATAACCCGGACGCAGGCGAGCAACTTGGCGCAATGTCTGCAGCGCAGCGATGAAATCGCGTGAAAAGAACTGCAAAAGCCCACGCCAGATCAACCAAAGCCAAATCAGCGGATCGTGTGGACTGGCACGCATTGCCTGCTGCAGCCTTTCGAGTGCTTCCTCTCGATAACCGCCGAACCCGAGCACACAACCAAGCATGCTGATGACAAAGGCACTGTTTGGATTGAGGGCAATTGCGGTGCGCGCTTCGGCGATCGCCGCCTCCCATTCGCTACCCCACATCAGCATGTGTGCCAGCACAGCATGCGCCACCGCATCCTTGTCATCGAGCGATACCGCGATTTGCGCTTCTTCGCGAGCGGTTTCTTGAACCTCCAAGAAGGGGCGACTCGAGAAGTGCCAGATGTCCCATTGGAGAGCCAGCGCATATCCATAGTGGCCGGGAGCGAAATTCGGATCGAGCGCGATAGCTTGGCTGAAGAAGGCGAGCGCGGCTTTGTTCTCCTGCGGTCGGTATTTGTGGAGGTGCCAAAGGCCGCGCTGATAGGCTTCCCACGCGTCAAGTCGCTCAGGCGGTTTGCGCAGCACGCGCTCTTGCTCGGCGGCAGCCAATGCCGGCTCGATAACTGCGGCGACGCTCGCGGCGATCTCATCCTGAACCGCAAAGATGTCGCCAAGATCGCGGTCGTAGCGCTCGGCCCACAGATGCACGCCTGTAAGCCCATCGATCAATTGTCCGGTGATGCGTATCCTGTTGCCGCCTTTGCGCACTGAACCCTCGAGCACATAGCGAACGCCTAGCTCGCGCCCAGCCTGCTTCACATCGACGGCATGCCCGCTGTAGGTAAAGCTCGAATTGTGAGCGATCACAAAAAGCCAGCGGATACGGGAGAGCGCTGTAATGATATCCTCGACTATGCCGCAGGCAAAATATTCCTGTTCCGGATCGCCGCTCATGTTTTGGAACGGCAACACCGCGATCGACGGCTTGTCGGGAAGCGGAAGTGACTCATGGATCTGAGGGTGCGGAGGCGGCATGTCAGGCGCAACCGTCCCGAAATTACTAATCGACTTTGTCGCGTAGACGCGCACCAGGCGATTGATGTTCTTCAGCCTTTGCTCGCCACGATCAATGAATTCGACCGTGACCTTGCCGCGAACCTGATCGTACACGGAAGCTGAGATACAGATGCCGCCCGGTTCGGCGATGCCCTCAAGTCGGGCCGCGACATTGACGCCATCGCCAAGAATGTCATCCCCCTCGATCAGAATGTCGCCGAGGTTGATCCCGATCCGAAACAGCATGCGCCGCGCCTCGGGGATCCCATTGTTCCGCTGGACCATCACCACTTGCATAGCGGCCGCGCACTCGACTGCATCAACTACCGAGGGAAACTCAAGCAGCACACCGTCTCCGGTAGTCTTGACGATGCGGCCGCCGCGTTTGGCCACAAGTGCGTCAATCACCGCTCGGTGCTCGCGGAGCGTGTGGGCGGTGCCGACCTCGTCGAAGCTCATGAGCCGCGAGTAGCCTGCAACGTCAGCCGCGACTATGGCCGCCAACCTGCGTCCGACCCGCGCCTCCGCCATGTGTAGGCTCCGCTTTATAAAAAACAAGACTACGAGGTAAAATCGCGGCGAGTCCATAGGGTTCTGAAGGCCCGCTATGGGTGTGCGCCGTGACAAGGCGGCGCTTTCCAGTGGGTGCAAGTCCCACCCGGCAAACGCTCCAGCCGGAAGCAAT
>NZ_JBVBEF010000260.1:0-2115 GCF_055456055.1 Bradyrhizobium sp. LeoB3 | reverse complement strand
CTGCCGCGTTGACCACATGCCCACAGCAACTGCAGCAGACAGCGTCTCTGGCTGCGTGATAGAAAGGGATCAGGAGCGGTCAGTTTCCAACTAACAAACCGGTTCAAGCGGTCCCGCTCCGCGGGTCCATTTCAGTTATCAGCAAGCCAGTCCGACAGGCGGGTAGATGGTCGCACAGGCGAGGTTGAGCTTTTGTTGAGACAGCGAGAACGTCGGCCATTTCGTGTCCCCAAGGGCAGGTCGAAATGCTCACCTGCTTCGAAACTGGGCACCAAGGTTTGCTCCACGCCGACGCGGAAGCAGCTGCGAGCATAATCGTCGAGCGCATCAATTCTCGTGCGCGCAATCAAGCGCCTCGCAGCCCGTCGGCATTGCTGTCAATTCTAATTTGGCGGCGGTATCGCTCTGCGGTTGTCCAGGTGACGGTCCGTTCTCAAACTGCGCCGTGGAAGCTCGGCAAAGGACTAAGCAGAGGTAACGCAGCGACGAAGGCTCAGCTGTGTCCTTGGGCACAGAATGTTCCTTAGGCCCATCGACATCATAGAACTGCTCCACGAACAGTGTCGCGAGCGCCAGATATGAGGCGAGTACCGCGAGCGTGAGCAACCACGCCAGTCGCGTATCGTGGTCGGCAGGACGTTTCATCATTTCCATTACTTCGCTGAACATCTAGGTGCATGTGCCGTCGCGACGATCAGTTTACCCGGACGGTTCGACAATTGTCATGCCAGCGGCATGGGAGGGGCCGCCTTGTCTCTTTGGTGTCGGACCGGACCGTCTCGATTACTGTTTGGGGTGGCTGTGAACGATGCGCAGCCGGTAATCGCCCATGCTCGAAGCGGCCGGCCCTCGAGCGCGTCCGCTCACGCCTGGATAGTGGCTTAGGCGTAGAGCGGCAAAGCCATCGGCGGCGGTGCGCCTGTCCTCAAGAACGGCAATCGTTTCATTCTGATGCTGTTGCAGTTCCATACGATCCTCCCGCTAGCCAGAGTTGTCCCGTGTTGTCAGGGGCCGCGGCCAGCTACTTAGATCGTACAATTTGACGCTACGTACGATTCAAGCCCATTGGAGAGGCTTCGTCTGGTGAATGTATCAAAAAGCCGCATCTCGAGGACGGAGAGACGGGGCAAAACCTCGAGACGAGCACAACGAGGTCCTCAACCACGCGACGCGAGCCGCGTGCTTAGGTCAAAAACTCATCTCATTCTCATCTAAATGGAGAACGCGGCGGTCGTGCACGCAAAGTGCGCGACAAGTCAGTGCGGTTCATCCTTCAGGGCGGCAAGGGCGAGGTCGAGATACTGCATTAGGTGGGGATCCCAGCCAGTCATGTTGCGAGGCGCACTGAGTCGCGCAAGAACTTTCAGTATTGTTGAAACGGTCGATTCAATTCCGGCGATTTCAGTGATTAGTGAACGCGCTTGAAGCGCCACAGCATTCGCCCGTTCGCTGCAGGGATGCTCACCCCGTTCCACGCAATCGCGCAGGTCGTCGCGGATCTTCCGCCACCGCTCCTCGCGAACTGCGTCCAGGACGCATGTGCATCGGAGCTCCTGAGTGCGCTCCTCAACCCGTGACATGGCGTCCAGAGTGGCAGGTAGCTCATCTACGCTGACGTGTATTTCTCCATCCGTTGTCATGTTGCGCAAGCGATCTCGCAGCAGGGTTGTACGCGCGACTTGAAGCTCAATTCTCTCCAAATGCATGCGCAACAAGTCAGTGAGCGAGGTGCTGCCCCCAATCGCTCTGCGAATCTCTTCAAGCGAGAAGCCAAGCTCACGTAGCGCTAGGATTTGATATACTCGTTGTACGCTCTCGCGGTCGTACATTCGGTGACCGCCGCCGGTGCGTTCCGAGGCGCTCAATAAACCCGTGTGTTCGTAGTGATGCAGAGTGCGAACCGTCACGCCGGTAGCCTCTGCAAGCTCGCCAATGCGCCATCGACGCCTTCGTGGTGTAGGTTTTGTCATGGTCCTCTGTTTTCAAGCCTACAACCTGACGTCGGGTGAGATTCAAGTCATTTCAATGATCTAGCAGCCTGCTGAAAAACGTGAGGAATGAAGCGTTTTTTTTGTTGCGGAGGCCTCGTTGGGCTGGCGCGTCCGGGAGGCTAGG
>NZ_JBVBEF010000259.1:0-2121 GCF_055456055.1 Bradyrhizobium sp. LeoB3 | reverse complement strand
CAGCATTCACCTCTGAAGAATGCGCGAACTATCTCGAAAATTCAGGTTATCGAACCTAATGCCATCACGCTTTAGCACGGGAAAAACTGACTGATCGACGTCAGCAGGACTGAAAGTCCGGTGACTCCAGCCGCCCATTGATTGAGGTTCGAGGCTGCGCGCCATTTTCGATAAAAGGGCATATCAGGGCTAGGAACTACGCCATAGCCGCTGCTGACCCCCGGCGCGGGCTGGACACGGCTTGCTAAAAACCAAAGCACAGCAGCCACCAGTCCCAAGATACCTGCCGCAATCTGAAGGAATTTCGACATCTCGCTCTCCGCTATGATCCTGCTGCGCATCTGGTGGCTTGTGGCAGGGGCTCGGCAAACCGATGGGTGTGGTTATCCCCGCATTTTCCGCCGCTGATGCGCCTTTACCTCGCCCGGTGTCTGGTAGCGGCGACTCCGGAATAACGCACGGCGGGAGGGCCAATCGATCCTCGCTCTGCTACGATCACCGCATGACGACCTACCCGCAGAAACTCACCTTCGCCGAACTACGCGCGGAAGGCGTTCGCGACGTGCTGATCTATTGCCGCGACCACCGATGCAGCCATCACGTCGGAGATCAGCGGCGACCGCCTGGGCGGATGACCTGCGGCTCTCTGCACATACAAATTAAAAAAAGTCGTGATAAATCTCGCATCACCTCTGGAGGGCTGGATGACGATCACGAAGGAAGACCTGCAAGCCGCGCTGGCGTATCTCGCCGAACGCTTCCCGCAAACTTTCGTGCTGGAGCGACACCAGCCGCATCGGCCGTTGAAGGTCGGGATCGCCGACGATCTCGTGGCCCGGAGCTCGACCGGAGCAAGCTCGGTATGGTGCTGGGCACCTACGTCCGGCGCGTGATGTATCGGAAGGGTATGGTCGCGGGCGCGGCCCGGCTAGATCTCGACGGCAATGCGTGCGGCGAAGTGAGCGCCAGGGATGCGGAGCACGCCGCGGAGGGTTTGGCGGAGATCCTGGCGTCGCGTCGGGCCAAGCAAGCCGCGGCCAAGGCGGCCAAGCGAGCGGAACGGATCGCAAGGCATCAGGCGGTCCCGACGCCTCCGACCGCGACGCCTCCAGCCGCAAGCCCGCTGAAGGACAAGCCCGTGCTGCGCCTGCCAGCGTTCCGTCAAAAGTGCGGATGAATTCCCGGCCGGTGACGTGCTGGTCTATTGCCGCGGCCACCGATGCAGCCATTCGGTCGAGATCACCTCCTCAGTCAACTGAGAGAACCGCAATCGCCGCCATGATCGCCGAGACGAGGCCCGCCATGATGACGAGCGTGGTAAACAGGCGGTCCTGCATGGCGCTAGCCACTCCCCCGCGCGACAACGTGGCCGCCCCGGCGCGATCGTGGGGTCGACGCCGGGGCGCGCTCCCTCTCAACCGACCGGGGTAAAGGGGGCTGGGGTAGCGAGAGGTCGCGCGATAGAAAAGCACAACTTCAGCGCGGAGGTCAGTGCACTTTGTGCCGCAACCAACTCAAATTTCTGCGCCCTTCGGTTACATAGTGCACTGACGCGCGGCATCGAGCGTGCCTGTCTCGGTCGGCGATCTCTCGGCCGATCACCGGGGCCTCCATAGGTGAGCCGGGAGGAAGCGACGCCCCGGCGCAGGTTCCGGTGACCGGCGCCGGGGCGGTCAACCCCCCGCGAGGATGGAATTGAGCAGCACGCGGCTGATAGTGGCACGCAAGATCCTTGCCGAGCACGGGCCGATGACAGCAGAAGCCATGGTTCGGGAAATGCTGAAACTCGGCCATGACGTCTCCGTTCACGAAACGCTGCCCGGCAAAGTCTCTGCGCTTCTGATAAGTCTGTGGCGGCTGGAAAAAGCCGGCATGGTCGCGCGTGACGGCAATGGCAATTCCGCGCTGTGGCGGATCAAGACATCACAAACGCAACCACCACACTCGCAAGCGTCATGACGACCCGACTTGCTATAGTCGCATCGGCAGCACCAATTGGATCGCGGGCGGCTCACCATAGCGGCCGATGAGCGCTGCCAGTTGGTCCGGGATCTCGCCGCGCTCGGCGCACCGCTGGCTCAGCTCGATGGCGATCTCTCCGAGGTCAAGCAGCACCGCCTC
>NZ_JBVBEF010000258.1:0-2172 GCF_055456055.1 Bradyrhizobium sp. LeoB3 | reverse complement strand
ATACCTATGATCGAGTTGACGTAGAGCGCATGATTTGGCGGCGCATGCTGAACCTGAATCTGGTCAAGCTTCACTTCAAGTTCTTCAGCGAGAAGCATCGAGAGCGAGGTGTAAACGCCCTGTCCCATCTCGATCATCGGAATGACCAGGGTTACGGCGCCGGTCGGATTGATCCGTATAAATCCATTCGGCGCGAAAGTACCCGTGACCTCGTTTTCGACCACCTGCGAAGCAGGCGCCGCGAACACGGGCTCCGTGCGTGCACCGGTCAGAGCAAAACCGAGCAGCAAGCCTGTGCCCTGAAGGAAGGTGCGCCGCGACATCGCCGTTTCATCTTCGATCCGGTTCGTTAGAATCAGCCTATCCATGCTCAAACTCCCGCTGCTCGCTTGATCGCGGCCCGGATACGCTGGTAGGTACCGCAACGGCAGACATTTCCCGACATCGCTGAGTCGATATCCGCATCGCTCGGCTTCGGAGTATCTTTCAGCAAAGCCGCCGCCGACATGATCTGGCCGGATTGGCAGTAGCCGCACTGCACTACTTCCAGATCCAACCACGCCATCCGCAAGGCCGCGCCTTGCGGCGTGCGGCCGATCGCCTCGATCGTGGTGACCGCGCCGTCGCCGATGCTATCGACCGACGTCTGGCAGGAGCGGACAGGTTGGCCGTCGATATGAACGGTGCAGGCGCCGCACAGTGCTTGGCCGCACCCGAACTTGGTCCCGGTCATGCCGAGCACATCGCGCAGCACCCACAGCAACGGGATGTCGCCGTCGACATCGACCTCACGAGGGGTGCCGTTGATATTTAACGTGAAAGCCATGAATGCCTCTTGAGCGCGCAGGGAGTGAGCCATGAGCCAATCGACGTCACTCATGAAATCCGCGAAAGCTCTACGCATTGTTCGCAACACGCGGCGAAGCTTTCCAATAGCCGACATGTATAGTTTCCATAGCTACGGGGAATGCTCGCAAGCCGGATAGCTAAGAAGGAAATTGACGACACTCCTGCCAGAGCATGTTGATCGGTAGTTGGTGGGAAGCGAACTCTTCAAACGATAACGCATCGTGCAACGACGTTGCGAGATTTGACGGCCGGATGGCCGCTTGGCACCATCCGACAGAGTTTTTGCTGAATAACCAGCGTCGCGACTTGCCGCGAAACTTTCGGGCGACATTCAAGCGCGCGACGGTGGAGGGCGCTTCATGGTCAAAAGCTCCGTCACATCATGCCGATCATCTGCGGATGAGATCGCAACGGTCAGGAATTTCCCGTCCGGGTATATTTGGGCTTCATCGTAAAGCTTGACCAACGGCGAGCGCCAGACATAACGGCGCTCCTCAAACTTGTCTCGTTCTGCTCTCCCCAAGACCACCACGGCCGAAAACCTCCTGTATTCCGGCACTAAGGTGCAAAACGCCTTTGTTTTCTTGTAGCGTAGGGACCAGCCGCGCTTCTTGCCGCCATAAAGCCATTCCGGCGCGAAGACACCGGGGTAGAAGTCCTCGATCCAGTTCTGCAGAGAGGCCCAATGCTTGAACGCGCCCGATCCGATCCAGTCGCGGACAGTGCTATCATCGGGCGATGCTGACTTGTCAGTGATCCTGTCACCGATCTGGGGGGACTGTTCCATGCCGCTTTCCTTCAATCACAATTTTTCACGACCGGTTCGGAAGACTTGGCGGCCGACCTTGATCTTGCGCGAAAGGTGTGTCGCCACGTTCCCAAGGTTCGAATCTGTGTTGCGCAAGTCCTGTCACGGACCTCTCTCCACCATTGGGGCATAGGCGAGTTGCCCGTCAAAGCTGAAATCCGGCGCGCGGATTTGCGGACACCGAATCTGGACGTCCGGTCCGTTCTTCGAGGACAGGACTGTGCTCGTTGGCTGACATTTGAGGCTAGCAATGCCCCGGCGTTTGAGTTAACGCTCAGCGCTTGCGAAGGCATCGGCATTTCCAGCGTAGTTCGCTTCCGGCTAGGTCTTGGTTGGCGAGCCCTGCGCTAGAAGACGCGGCCCTGTTGAGGACCGCCCAGGCGATCCGGGCGAGCTTGTTGGCGAGCGCAATCGCCAGCACGTTGTGGTGCAATCGCTTCTTGGCGGCTTCGATCCAAGATTTGAGGCCATAGCGCTCCCAGCACTTCACCCTGACCAGCACCACCCATGCGGCT
>NZ_JBVBEF010000257.1:0-2273 GCF_055456055.1 Bradyrhizobium sp. LeoB3 | reverse complement strand
CCCCCGGCGAGTGCGGCAGAGCCGCCAGCGAGGGTCACAATGATCAAGAACGCTATTTTCCGAAATCCCATGGCGAAGGCCTCCTTCTTTCGACCTCGACGCCCCACCGAAGCTACTAACCTAGGGGCGGGGGGAGGGTCGGAAAAGTAGATCCCAAAGAATTTTCGAGCGCGGCGGCGCTCCAATTTTAGCGGCCGCAGGTTGGAGGAAATTTTCGGGAATGTGCACAGGCATGTCCGCCTAAGCTCCCGAGAGCTGAAGGATTGCAGTCATTGCGAAACCGCCCGCTATGGGCCCCAGGACCAGAAATCCTAGGCAAGATGCTCCCAACCCAGGGTATGAAGCACATCGCGCAAGGTCTGGACTCGGTCAGTTCCTGCAAATATCCTGCGCCCACGCCGCCGCACTCGTCTTCGGACTTTTCTTCCCAACGTCCGATGCGATGGTGAGAACGCCTGCTGCGCTCAGCGTCTACGCCCTCGGGTATGCGATCGTCCGCAATCGATCATCCAGAGGCAATGAAATGACTACTCAATCGTCACACCCTAGCCCGATCCTGGTGACCGGCGCAGCTGGCGCTGTCGGTTCCATCGGGCGCAATGTCACGGAGATGTTGCTCGCCAAGGGGCACAACGTGCGAGCTTTGGTGCGCCGGGAGGATGAACGCGCCGAGGCCCTGCGCCAGCTCGGCGCCGAGGTCATGCAAGGCGACCTGACCGACCTCATCGCGATGCACCGCGCGATCGAAGGTTGCACGAGGATCTATTTCGGCATGTCGGTTTCGGCCGATTACTTGACGGCCACGGTCAATACCGCTGCCGTGGCGCGTCACCACGGCGTCGAAGCTTTCGTGAACATGTCGCAGATGACCGTCACGCAGATGAGCATCACCGAGAGCACCGACAGCCCGCAGCACAAACTGCACTGGCTGGCGGAACAGGCTTTGTCCTGGTCGGGCCTCCCGGTCGTCACCATGCGGCCCACGGTCTTCCTCGATGGGTTCTTCCGGCTTTTCGCTGCCCCGGGCGTGCGGGACGCCGACGAACTGGCGCTGCCAATGGGTCGGGGGAAAACCTCTCCGATCTCGGCTGTGGACGTGGCGCGCGCCGTATCGGTCGTCCTCGAGGACCCCACGCCGCACATCGGCCAAATCTACAATCTGACCGGTTTTGAATCGGCGGATCTGGAGCACTACGCGCGCGTGTTCTCCGAGGCGCTGGGTCGGCCGATCCGCTATCGCGACGTGCCACTCTCCGCCTGGAGCGAAAAGCTTCGGGAGGCGGGCGTGCCGGCGCACATTGTCAAGCACCTCTCCGTGATGACGGAGCTGAACAAGCAGGGCCGGTACGATCGTATGACCGACGACCTTTTCAACCTCACAGGCCAGAAGCCGATCAGCGTGTACGACTTCGTCAAGCTGCATGCCGCTGATTTCACGCGAGCTGGAGCCGCGGCTTGAGCGGTCCGTTCGAACCGGAATGGTCGTTTCGTCCTGGTCTCAAATGGGCCATGAGCCGACATCGCTCCAATCAAGCAGCGATACTTGTCAGGCTCCTTAGCGGCCGTAGGGGAAGCAGCGGTGGCGATCGAGTCTGAGACCGAAATGCGCTCCCAGCGCAGCGATGGCCGCGTCCTGCTCAGGATAAGGATCGGCATTGGATGCGGCAACGATGATGATCCGGAACCCGCCGCGATCCTTGCCACCCGGTGGCAGCATCGCTGTAGCCAGTGCATTGCCCTCCCTGTCGCGCAATGTGAGGAAAATCGGCATCTCGCGCTGTACATGGGCCTCGAGGCCGATGTCGCGCTCGATCGCGTTGGGCCGCTCCGGACGCCAGGACTGGACTGCCTTCTCGCGCTCGCTGCGGAAATATTTCTCGACTGTGTGGCTCATCAGGCGCGACTCATGCGCCGCTTCACCTTCCGTCTCGATACGGAACCAGGTCTTACCCTTCGGCGCGTCGCAAACATACTGCATTTCGCCCGTCCTGCGATCGCTGCAATTCTAGGGCGGCGTGCCTGCAAAGCCAATATGAGATTCGCGCCCGTGTATAACGCTGCACGATCGTATAATCGGAAGTTCGGGTGGCAACACCGCGCGACCGTTGCCTGAGAGGCGATGGTAGAGTCTCCGATCTGATGAAGCTTCGCAAAGCGGTCCGGTACGCCCAGCCTAGTAAATCTGTTCACCGCAACCTCCGCTAGACTGTATGTCCCCTCCACAAAATGAGGCGACTCACCCTCAATGTTGCGACGAGGGTTGCCTGGATGGA
>NZ_JBVBEF010000256.1:0-2312 GCF_055456055.1 Bradyrhizobium sp. LeoB3 | reverse complement strand
GTCGATCCCTTCAAAGAGATCGTGAAACTCGCCTATCTCGTGTGCCGCGAGAAGGTGGGAGCGGAACGACGCTTACGATCGATCGCATTCGCCCTCGCGCTGGCGCTGTCGGGATCAACGGCACTTGCGCAAAATCAAAAGCCTGATGTTTCGGCTGCGCCGAGCGCCCAAAGCTCAGGCGCCGGAATAGCGGGCCAACCCGGAAACAAGAGCGGCCCTGCGGCGAAGCAGCCACCGCGCTAGTGATCACGGCAGCAAGCTTGGGAATTGGACGTAGTCATAGTTCTTGGTGAGTCCTACCCCGGCCGGCTGCTGTGTTTAGCTTCTCGTCCTAATTTGGCTTTTTGAACCAAATGACCGGCCATGGCATTGAGGGGTTTATGGCTGAGTCATTCGGCACCGAATTTACAATTGTTGAAGTAACGGCGGACGACGCGATGACCCGCCCAAGCAAGCAACTTTGGGTCGCTGCAGCTAAACCGAGCCAAGCCCTTACCCTGGTTCTGACAGCGATCCCAGAAGGTTGGACGGCGGAGTTTGCGACTGGACACCTGACGCGCCTGCAATTGAAAGCGCTGAAAAACCTACACCTCAAGCCTGGCGAAGTGCATAAGCTGTAAAGGCCGCCTCGGCTCAGAAGCAAATGCGAGTTCCTCTTCAGGACAGCTCGGCGCCTTCCGGCGTGATTTTCACTAGTTGCCGCTCTCATGCATCCAGAGCCCACGCTAACCGTCCATTTACCGCGTTGCGGCTTTTCGCCTGTCCCGCCCTTGTGATGCCGGCCTCTCGACGCAGCATCAAGGGGCCGGGTGGTGTCCCCTAACCCCCTGCCCGGCTCTGCCGACCAAGCGGCCCTCGCGCCTGTCTGCCCCTGCGCGCGGGGGCCGTTCTCATATGGCGTGTCGATGGATATCGAGATCAGCGGCCACGCGCGTAGAAGTGGCAATGGGTCGCTGCAATTCGTGCTTGGCACTTAACGCATGTTGCGGCGGCTCCGCCCTGTCCGTGTCTTGTATATCGGGCATGCCTCTGCAGTGTCCGCGCTGGGCCTCCATGAACATGCCCCCTTGGATGCGCTGGCGCGGCACTGTAGCGGTTGCCCTTGTCAGCCAGCCCGTGCGCCTTTAGGTGCGCCGATAACGGGCCTGCGAGGTGCGCTTGGGGGTGCACGGTGCGGGCTGCGACGGAGATTTCTAGGCAAACAGCTCAGCGCCTTCCGGCGTGATCTTCACGTAGGTGCCACTCTCATGCATCCAGAGCCAGCCGCGCTCGATCGCGAGCTTTAGGCCAGCGCCGTACTCGGCCGGCTTAGCCTTGTCCTGAAAGAGCATCGGGTAATTGATTTTCTCGATGTGGATGCGGTCGTCCTGCACGGGCTCGATCGTGCTTGCGATCTCCAACAGTCGGCGCGCGGCCTTCTCAGGGTCCGCGTAGGGTCCGTCTTCGATGTACTTCATGCGCCTTACCTCTTGTGCCAGGGTCGGCTTCGGTCCCGCGAGATTCGACGGGCCTCCGCAATATCCTCATCGCTGAGGCGCGAAAGCACCCGCAACCACGCCGCTTTGAAAAGAAGTTTTGCGTCCTCAAGGTCTGCGCTGCTGCCGCGGTGATCGGGCTGCTGGGGGACGTTAGGCAGGATGACAGCCCAGTTCCAGATGTCATGGCCGCCGAACCCGTGGGTGCTGTAGATGCGCCCGATCGTAAAGTCATCCCAGATGACCACATAGTCACCTTCGCGCGTCTCGTCGCCGATTAGGGTAGGGCGGAGGAAGAGATCGGCGGGCGAGATCGGCACGTTGGCTAAAGATCGTGGCTTGTGATCATCGGGCGCTTACCCGAGGGAGCGGAGCCCTTCGCTCTTTCGAGCGCATCCAGCCTTCTTTGGCGATCCAGCTTGTCAAGAAGCCCAGCCTCGAACACCGGACCGGAGACATCATAGTCGCCGCAGAACCCGCAACGGATCGTCCGTCCATCGAACGTCGCAACGGTAGTGTCTTGGGCCTCAGCCCCGCAAACGGGACAACTGATCGGTTTCAAATTGGCCATACTCCGCCTTCCGCGCATTTCTCCGAATACTTGGGTTTTATTGCGACGAACAAATTTAATAAATTAATCTATTTAATTGTTAAATGTCGTATTTATTGATATTGTTTGGGGTTGGTCAGAATGCAGGAGGTATCTGTGAAGATTGTATCTGCCATTCCCGCTGCCTTTTTTGCCCTAGCTCTGATCATGATTGCCCCACCTGCGAATGCCTGCAACGGCGGCGGGAATTGCGAGAACGCCCCCGGTCGAGACCCGCCCGGTCACCG
>NZ_JBVBEF010000255.1:0-2318 GCF_055456055.1 Bradyrhizobium sp. LeoB3 | reverse complement strand
CCTCGATCCAGCCTACCGAATGCAGCAACTACTTCGCCAACGCAGGATATGCTTCCATCAAAACGTGAAACGCTCTAGCGTTGCTTATGATCGCGAGAAAGCCGGCAACGAAGGTCCGGTTCTGGCCCCTTTGAGACATGCCGTCGGACTCTGACAATGTCCGCTTATTGGGAAGACCCGAAGTACGGATAAGCGGCGCGAATGGCGTTTTCGGACAGAGCGCAATGTCCGTCATGTGTCCCCGAATGCGCTTCAAAGTGGACAACCCGGATCATCGGCGGATGTAGTCGACGATCCGAGAAGAAGCCCGGGGCCTAAAAGGGAGCCGGGTGAGGCCAGCGCACGCCATCGCCGTGCAGCTCATGAACACGCTCGCGGGCTGCCGGCACCGCATTGATCGCATGGTCCATTGAGCCGGCTGACCTCGTTACTTTAACGAATTCGCGCGGCTCAGCAGCGGCACCAGACCATTTTCATGCGCGGAGATAGCACAACAACGGTCAGTTGGTCTCATTATCCGGCGAGCGAAAGCTCCTTAGCTCCACATTTGGAACACAAAACCCATATATCCGCATCACGCTTTACTTCCCGTTCCCTGGCGAATTGCAACTGAGCCCTCCAGCCTCGGAGTCCTGAGATGCAAGAGTATTGCGCCTACGTCGTTGGACCAGACCGCCACATCATCAACCGCATAGACCTGCTCTGTGAGAGCGAAGATCAAGCTAAACAGTGTGCCGTGCGATTGGTGGACGGCCAGAAGATAGACCTATAGCAACGCGACCGCCGGATCGCGAGATTTAAAAGGCGACACTAGGCCGCCGCGCCGGCTCGGTCTTCCTTGTCCTCGCCACGCAGTACGATCTTGAGCGCATCATCGGGGAGCGGTCGTTGCAACGCCTTGGCCTCGTCCCGCGGCGCGCGCATCCAGACGTCGCGCTCCTCGTCGGTGGTCAGGATCACCGGCATGGCCTTCGGATGGATCGGCTCGACCACCGCGTTCGGGCTTGTCGTCAGGAAGCCGTAGACCTAATGCGGTCCCGCGATCGGCTTGGATTTGGTGCCGCGATCACCGTTGAACGTCGTCCAGATGCCAGCGAAGGCGAATAGCGGCCGGTCCTCATTGACCGCGAACCAAACCACGTCCTTTTTCTTCGCCTCCGGGTTCGGCTCGGGCGCGTACTCGGCGAAGCTGTTGGCTGGAACGAGGCACCGGTTTTCCGGCTTCAGCTAGCCTCGCCAGTGCGGAGATGACGTGTTGCGGATGTTCGTGACTGGTGGACCGCCCGTGCGCGGCGGTGGCGGCATGCCCCAGCGCATCAATGTTAGCTCGCGCCCGCCTTCGACATTACGAACAACTGGCGCTGGGTAGTCGGGGAACACCCCTGGCATCGGCGCGAGGTTGCCAACGTAGCGGTTGACCACGCGGAACAGCGCGCGGCAACGGCCGGCCCTGGAGCAGCAACAGCCTTCGCGAATGCTATCGCGTCGGCGCCGAGCGTTTCGGCTGGGCCGAGCGCCGTGCGCGATCGGCAGCCAAAGTCGGCCGCTGGAAAATCGGCTTCGGCATGGCGACGACGCTCTATCCGGCAATCCGCCAGGCCTGCCACGCGCGCGTCGCGCTACGCGCCGACGGCTCGCTGCTGGTCCAGTGCGGGACACAGGACATGGGCTCGGGCACCTACACCACGCTCGGCCAGATCGCAGCCGATGCACTCGGCTTAAGCATGGACAAGATCACCGTCGAGCTCGGCGGACACCGACTTGCCGGACGGCCCTTTCTCCGGCGGATCGCAGGTCACGGCGAGCATCTTTCCCGCCATTGAAGCGGCGACGTCGAAGCTGCGCGCGGCGCTCGCGAGCATCGCAACGGCCGACACCACCTCGCCGCTCGGCGGCAAGCCGCCGGAGGATCTCGAATTCGCCGACGGGATGATCCGCAGCCGCTCCGGCAACGCCAGCGAGAGGCTCACCGATGTCCTCGCACGTGCCGCCACTGATGGCCTCGAGGCTGAGGGCGAGAGCCCGGCGACCGATCATCAGAAACTTGCGGCAACCGGCATGGGATATGGCGCGATCTTTGTCGAGATCGGCGTCGATCCCGAGCTCGGCGAGATGCGCGTCCGCCGCGTCTGCGGTGCCTTTGCGGCCGGGCGCATCCTCAATCCGCTGCTGGCGAAGAGCCAGTATATCGGCGGTCTCGGCATGGCGTTGCATGAGCAGACCGTGACCGATGCTGCGACCGGCAGCATCCTCGGCAAGTCGTTCACCGACTATCTCATTCCGGTTCATGCCGACATGCCCGCATTCGACATCGCCAT
>NZ_JBVBEF010000254.1:0-2333 GCF_055456055.1 Bradyrhizobium sp. LeoB3 | reverse complement strand
TTTTGGGGCAGGTGTCCTAACTCGGACAGCACTCGGTGTCGTCAACGGGCTAGCTAGTGTGTTCGTTTATCGTGGCTCCGTAGCGGGCGCGCTGTTCATCCTTCTTCGCTAGTGATGCTGATCCGGTACAGCACGCGGTCGCCAGCTTCGACGTCGAGGCTCCAACTCTCCCCCGGCTGGAGCGATGTTTCGATGTCCCGGGTCAACAACATAGCTTCCTTCCAAGCAGCGCGATCGTCTCGAAGCTCCGTTCCGACTTCATCCCGAAACGGGAACTTTCCGTTGATGTGAAAGAAGAAACGGGGCATCGACCACAAATCACGACTTTCCGTCCGCAAACGCGACCTTCCGCAGACCGTTCCTAAGCGGCTTGGGCTAGGAACATTAAAGCGACCGGGTGAATTGAAATTGATGCGGGGCAATCGGCGCCCGGGAGCGAGCGCAGACCAGTGTACCGGTCATGGCTGAGCACGGAGATATTTGCCGCACGCGAGCCGAGCACTGCCGGTCGACAAGCCGCGAAGACGGTCTCTTCGATAGACAAGCAGCAACTGCTGCGGCTTTCCGAAGAATGGCAGAGGCTCGCACAGCGACCCTCATTCGGGGACGAGTTGGCTGCCGACGGCAGTCAGGCGATCGGCCCCGCTCTCAGGCATCCTACGGTTCACTGAGCGCCCGCAGTCAGATGAGAAGGAAAGAACCATGAAAACGATCTATTTCGCTTCGGTTTGTGGCGCCATCCTTTTGGCAGTCACCAGCTTCGCAAACGCACAAGGAACGGGCGTTACTGCAAACCGCGATCAGGGCGTCACGCCCAAGCAATGCTGGGATGTCAGCAGCAACATCATTCGCGAAAAGAACCCGAGCTCCGCTGGTACATCATCGTCGGAAAAGGCACCTGAAACGACTGTGGGCTCAACCATGCCCGGCCCCACCGGTTCTGGCGCTTCGGGCTCAACCGGCTCCACTGGAAATGCGTCGGCACGTCCGGCGGGAATGCCGGATTGCTGACACGCCAAAGAGCTTTGCTTCGTCTAGGCCGCGGTGGGCACCTTCCGTTCGTGGATGTAGGTCACTTTCTCCCCCTTTCGCGCAACCGGCCGGAGGTTGCCGGAGGGGCGCCTGGCTCGGGCTTTAATGCCAGAGGCGGGGATTCGACGCTTGGCCGACCTCATAGATCCTTCTGCTTCAGAAACTGCATACCGAGGCTGTGTGCACTTTTAGACCGAAGCCAGCACTGATTGGGCGTAGGCTGGCTTCATCGCCGTACCATCCCAAGGCTATTTAGCGGTGACTGAGAGTGTTGTGCTCCCGCCTGCATTAAGGATGGAGCGCGTCATGAAGAGACGCCGTTTCAAACAAGTTTTGTCCCTCCGTGATCGCTTGATCGAGCACGCTAAGCTGGCCCGCCAGCAAGCCAAAAAACTGCCGCCCGGCAAAGAGCGCGAAAACCTACTGCGAAGGGCGCGGCAAAGTGAGACAGCCTCCCACATCGATGAGTGGCTTAGTTCGCCCGGCCTGCGGGCGCCGCAATAGCCCATGCCGGAATACCGAGCCTATACCGTCGCGCTGGACGGCCATATCATCAGCTTAGAACCGATGGTCTGCGCTGATGACGAAGAAGCGATCGAAAGGGCTCGGCGGCTGGTCGAGGGCCATGGCATCGAGCTTTGGTGCGGGGCGCGCCTCGTGGCCCGGCTTCCCGGACGAACAAGCCGAAGATGAACAATTTTGCCCCCGCCGATTTATTTCTGGCGGAGGTGACCATGAGCCAGAGCACCGAGCCCCAAGAGTTAGAGCGCCAACTCGAACAGGCGAAGCGGCTGGCTTCCGGGATAACCGACCAAACGACCTATCAGCGGCTCAAGGCGTTCGTCGAGGATCTGAGGGAGAGCCTGCAACGGCGCCTAGCGGCGCGGCGGTCCAAGCAAGCAATCAGGGCTCGTGCCCACGAACTCTGGGAACAGCACGGGCGGCCTACGGGACGGGATCTAGAGTTCTGGTTACAGGCAGAGCGGGAACTTAGCGAGGATGAAAACGAGTGAGCACGTGTCCCGAAGTGGACGCATCTAGCTACTCGAGAGTTCTGGCCCCCGTTTCTTAGAGCGCGTGCTATTGTGTCGGCACACAGGAGGGAGACGCGATGTCGACGTCAAGGAAGCCACTAAAGCCCGATGATTTTCCAGTGCATGCCGAAGGCAAAACGATCAAGAAGCAGGACGGCACGCCGATCGCGACGACGGAAGATTCACCTGTCGCTGATGACGTGGCCGAGCGCCTCAATGAGGACGAAGCCCGCCGCGAAGAAGATAAGTGGGCCTGATCTTCCGTCG
>NZ_JBVBEF010000253.1:0-2339 GCF_055456055.1 Bradyrhizobium sp. LeoB3 | reverse complement strand
ATGCCGCTCCAAATTTCCCCAGATGTGCCGAAGTAAAATTCCCCAGGTGGGCGGTACCCCGGTGATCAGCCGGCTGGCTGGTGATCGTTGGCTCCATGTTTGAGTGGTCGACCGCGGCGGCGCGGCGGCTGTGCCGGGATTGGCGAGTTGATGGAGGCCTTGGAACGGACGTGCTCGGGCATGAGATCGGCATGCTGTCGCAGGCGGTAGCTTGATCCTTCGATCTGGACGACGACCGCATGGTGAAGTAGCCGATCGAGCAGCGCCGTGGCCACCACCGGGTCGCCAAAGACCTCACCCCATTCGGCGAAGCCGCGATTGGAGGTGAGGATCATGGCGCCACGCTCGTAGCGAGCGTTGACGAGCTGGAAGAACAGATTGCCGCCGCCGGGGATGACGGGCAGGTATCCGATTTCGTCGACGATCAGCAGCGAGGTCCGGCACAGGAAGCGAATCCGCTCGCGCAATGCCCCTCCCGTTCGGCCTTGGCGAGAGCGCCGATGATGTCGGCAAGGCTGGCAAAATAGACGCTGCGCCCGGCTTTCACGGCCTCCACGCCGAGCGCCGTGGCGAGATGGCTCTTGCCGGTTCCGGGTGGCCCAAGAAAGTGGATCACCTCATGGCGGTCGACAAAATCGAGCTGGGCCAGCGCGAGAATGCGATTGCGATCGAGCGACGGCTGGAACGAGAAGTCGAAGCCTGCGAGCGTTTTGATGGTCGAGAGCTTGGCCATCCGCAGCGCCATCTTGATGCGGCGGTTCTCGCGCAGCGTCAGTTCCTCGGCGAACAAGGTGTCGATGACTTCCAACGCACTGGCTTCGCCGCGCTCGAGCTGACGCACGGTTTGGTCCAGCACCTCCAGAGCTCTCGGCATCTTCAAGCCGACGAGGGTTTTGCGGATGCGGTCGAGGATGGACGGTACGATCTCGATGGTCGCGTTCATGGCTGATCTCCTTGACCGGCCAGGCGCCGGCCGACGGCCTGGTAGAAGTCGAGCGGGCGGGCAGCGACGACGTCGCCGGTACGCAGGATCAAGGTCGGTTTGTCGCAGTGGGGAGCGGTGATCCGGGGCACTTTCCGATGCCCCGTGGCAACCCGGCGCTGATGGCGGCCCTCCAGCACAGGGTGCGCGGCGATCAGGGCGCCGTCTTCGAAGATCCGAACTTCGTCGGCGAGCGTATGCACCTCAACGACCCGCTTCCGGGTTGCGTCGGGAACGCTGTAGAGATTGCCGCCGACGCTCACCATGCCTTCATGCGAGACCCGCCGTTCCAGTTTCAGGACCGAGCGGAAGGGGGCCGGCGGCAGCGTTTTGAGATGCCCCTTCTCCTCGGCGAAGGCGCTGTTGACGACGCGCTGGGTCGTGGCGTGTACACGCGGATTGGCCACCGTATCCAGCCAATGACGTAGTTGGCCATTCAGGTCGTCGAGATTTCGGAACGAGCGGGCGAGGAAGAAGTCCTCGCGGATATAGCGATAGGGTCGCTCGACCTTGCCCTTGGTTTTGGCCCGATACGGACGGCAGGCCTTGGGCTGGAAGCCATAATGTCGGGCGAAGTCGACCAGCGCCCGGTTGTAGACGATACTGCCGCCGGCCTCGCCGATGACAGCCGTCTTCATGCGGTCGTACAGGATCTCATGGGGGATGCCGCCGATCGCCTCGAAGGCCGCCATGTGGCAGCGCAGAACCGTCTGCATGTCCTGATGCAGGACAAAGCGCGCCCAAATTAGCCGGCTGAAGCCGAGCACCAAGGAGAACAGCCAAACGATGCGGGTGGCCGCCGGCTCGTCAGTGAACTGCACCTGGAATTGAGCGAAGTCGACCTGCGCCTGGTCGCCCGGCGGCGTCTCGAAGCGAACTTCAAAGATCGGCAATGGGGCAGGACGAATCTCGCGCAGCACATCGGTGACGGCGGTGTAGCCGCCCTCGTAGCCGCGTTCGCGCAGCTCCCGTAAGAGCCGGCGGCCGGTCAGACCGGGATACGCCGTCACCCGCCCGCGCAAATAGGACACGAATGGGTCGATCCGGCGCTGGCGTGGCTTGCGTGGACCATAAACCGGCGGCTCCAGGCCGCGAGCGATGCATTTGCGAACGGTCTTTCGATCGATCCCGAGTTCGCGGGCGATCGCCGAAACCGTCAGCCCCTGCCGATGAAGATCAAGTATCATGATGACTTCCCCAAGCTTGATCACCGCACCCGCTCCCTCGTTCTGGGCAGAGCAGGATCGGGTGATCGATTCGCCGCCCATCCTCAGGGCGCGCCCTGAGGATGGGCGGCACGATCAACTGGGGATTTTTCAAACGGCACTTCTGGGGAGAATTACTCAGGCATCTACAG
>NZ_JBVBEF010000252.1:0-2369 GCF_055456055.1 Bradyrhizobium sp. LeoB3 | reverse complement strand
CGGCAAAGCGCTCGGTCTCGTCGAGGCTGGCGCCAGATACATTGAACTACTTCAACCTTTTTCAACGGAATCGGCCCATCCCGGACATCTTGTGAGGTCTGCTTTAGTGTCTCCTCTTAGGGCTACAGCAGACATTCGCACCGACTGAGCTACAGCGGTATGATGAGTGGATGCCCAGTCGGTTCAAATCCCGAAATCCAGTTGCGGCTTCGCGTCGTCCCCGCCTTGCAGGGAAGAGAGCGACACCCGCAGGAGGCGCACCGCTTTCGGAAGGGGCATGTTGTCCTTCAGCAGGCGAGTTGTGCAAGATCGTTGCGGTTCGCGACCGCCGAAGAGACGGACCGGCTGCGCGTGATGATCTCGAAGTCGGCGAACTTCACTTTGAGCGTCACCGTCCGCCCCCGAGTGCCCGTCGACTCGCAGTGCAGCCAGATATTGTCGACCAGTGGTTCGAGCTCTGCTTCCATGGCCTCGAATTCGGTGAGGTCGGTCGCGAACGTGTTTTCCGCGCCGACAGACTTTCGGATCCGGTTGGCTCGAACGGGCCGTTCGTCGACGCCGCGCGAGATCCAGTAGTAGTAGGCGCCCGACTTGCCGAAGTTACCGTTCATGAACTCCAGCGTCTGGTTGCGCATGTCGAGACCTGTCCCTATCGTAAATCGAATCCTCTGGCAGTTGATTGAGAATCGGCCGATGCTGCTGCTCGATGTTTGATTTATGCAAACTGATCGTTGGGACAGTGATAGATTTGCTGCGGTCGCGCGCGATGCTCGAGGCGGAGATCTTGATGCTGAGGCAGCAAATCAATGTGCTGCGGCGTGCCAATTCCAAGAGAATTCGATTTGCGTCGCTTGACCGGCTGATATTCGGAGGTATCTGCCGGCTGTTTCCCAAGATGTATGATACACTTGCGATTGTCCGCCCCGATACCGTGATCCGCTGGCACCGCGCCGGTTTTAGGCTGTATTGGCGCTGGAGATCGCGACGCCGTTGCGGTCGACCAACGGTGTCGTTGGAGATTCGCCGGCTGATCCGCGAGATGAGCATCGTCAATCCATTGTGGGGAGCACCGAGAATCCATGGCGAGCTTCTCAAGCTCGGCATGGATGTCGGCCAGACCAGCGTCGCCAAGTATATGGCACGGAGGAGGGGGCCTCCCTCGCAGGGCTGGAAGACGTTCCTTCGTAACCATGCTGACGGGATCGCTGCGATGGACCCTTTCGTGGTGCCGACGGTCTCGTTCCGGTTGCTCTATGGATTGCTTATCATGGGCGATGGACGGCGGCAGATGCTGTGGTTTGGAGTGACCGCGCACCCAACGGCCGAATGGATCGCCAATCAACTGACCGAGGCGTGTGGCTGGGAGCAAATCCCTCGTTACCTGATCCGGGACCGCGATGGCGCCTACGGCGAGATATTCCTGCGTCGGGTTCGATCCATCGGGATTCGAGACCGTCCGACCTCTCCTCGCTCACCTTGGCAAAACGCTGGTGCAGAACGGCTGATCGGTTCAATCCGCGGGGAATGCATTGATCATGTCGTGGTGTTCGGAGAACGCCATCTGCGTCACGTTCTGCTCTCGTACATGAACTATTACAACGGCACGCGCACCCATTTGTCGTTGCACAAAGACGCGCCAATATCACGGGCCGCCGAGACAGTTGGACGCATTCTCTGTCGCCCGATTCTGGGCGGACTGCACCGCCAATATACTCGGATTTGATTTGCGGTAGGCACAGGTGTTTATCTCCGAGCGGCGCCGCCTTTCAAAAAGTTAGGTCGGATTTCGCGATCTTCCACGCTGTAAATGCGCCAGCGGCGATTGAAAAGATCGGGCAAATGATGAACTTGGTGAAGAAATACATGGGCACTATAAGCTGCTGCATTGGCTTGCTCACCGCCATGCAGCCGAGCAGAGTGCTCGAATACGTAGTAGGCGAGAAACGATTCAGCCAAAAAGACCGCTGCTGCGACTACGAAGAAGCTCAAAATAACGAGCATGATTTTCAATGGTGGATTCTCTTAATTTGGTCGAGTAGGTGCTGGACAGCTACGGTTCAAACTGGAACCAAAATTACTAACACCTACCTAATGTGCGTTCTGGCTGACTTTCAGATCTGCCGATGCCCTCTCTTGGCCCTTCAGCGACCCGCTAATAGCCGGTCACAACGTCTTCTGCTCAGAGTAGACCGGAAGTGACGGCTTCGCTGGAAAAACGCCGCTCATGACCCGGTGCTGACCTCGACAGTGCTTATGCTACTCCTGGCGCGCTTACCCCCTCTTCCTCAGTTTGGTTCCGATCGTGGAACCGTTGCAGTCGTTTGCCGATACGATCAAGCGGAACTCTCGTCGAAGCGTCGACCGCGCCG
>NZ_JBVBEF010000251.1:0-2425 GCF_055456055.1 Bradyrhizobium sp. LeoB3 | reverse complement strand
GAATCATTGAAAAATTGATTCGGGAATCCTATAAAACGCGGCAAAATCAACAATCTGCCAAAGTAGTGCTAGGCCGTAGACTCATAAATACGCAGCCACAGGCGAATAGAAGCGAGTTGGACCATGGCGAGGAAGTTGGGGGCGAGCTTGTCATAGCGAGTAGCAACGCGGCGAAAGTGCTTCAGTTTCGAGAAGAACCGCTCGATCAGATTGCGCTCGCGGTAGAGCCGCTCGCTGAAGCAGGGCTTCCAGCGCCGGTTACTCTTGGGCGGAATATTGGGCGTGGCACCCCGGCCCTGTATCAGCTCACGGATGCGGTCAGCATCATAAGCCTTGTCAGCCAGTACGATAGTGCGAGGGCCCAGACGGTCGAGCAATGTATCAGCGATCTGTCCGTCATGCGCTTGTCCGGCGGTCAGCGCGAGCCTGACCGGGAGGCCTCTCGCATCGACGACCGCGTGGATTTTGGTCGTAAGGCCGCCTCGGGAACGGCCAAGACAATGATCTCGATCCCCTTTTTTGCCGTCGCGGCCTGTTGATGAGCGCGAACGGAAGTGCTGTCGATCATCTGTATGTCGCGCTCGTATTCGGCTGATATGGCGTCCATCATTCGGTCCCAGATACCTGCTTTTCGCCATCGCACAAAGCGGTTGTAACACGTAGTGCGCGGACCGTAGCGCTCGGGCAGGTCTCGCCATGGCGCGCCAGAGCGCAGCACCCAGAAGATACCGTTCAGCACGCGGCGATCATCGACACGCGGCACGCCTCGAGGTTTGTTGGGTAGCAAAGGCTCGATCACGTGCCATTCGAAGTCGGTCAGATCATATCGGCTCATACGGAGTCTGAATCAGAATTTTGGGCGGCTGGTAAGTCCCCTTCGACAAAGCCAAGTTGCTAACTTGGTTGAAACCAAATAAGACGCGCCCGCCCTGACTTAATTAGAATGAAAAGTGATACGACCATGATTTCGATTAGATCTTCCCGGCCTGGCGAGGGTGAGCGCGCAGTCGAAATTTGGCGGCGTGCGGTTGACGCCACGCATGACTTTCTGTCGCCGCAGGATCGCCTTGCCATCGACGAGATGGTGTGCGGCTTTCTGCCCCAAGCCACGCTTTGGCTTGCCGTGGATGCTAATGATTACCCGCTGGCCTTCATGCTCATCGACAACGGACATATGGAGGCGCTGTTCGTCGATCCGGCTTGTCGCGGAACTGGTATTGGTGCCGCGCTCGTGCGTCACGGCCTTTCGCTTCACCCAAAAATGACGACCGATGTCAATGAGCAGAACGGTCAAGCAGTTGGCTTCTATGAAAAAATGGGGTTCAGGCGCACAGGCCGTTCGCCAATCGACGGGCAAGGTAGGCCTTATCCCCTCATCCACTTGGAATACATGAACTAAGTGATCGGTCGCCAACCAATCAGTCTTGATAACTCATAACGCCAAATTTTATGGGTTCACGCCCTAGTTTAACGAGAGGCGAAGAAAGCGGAGTTTCCCCGCTCCCATGCTTCACGGGCGCGAGGAGCAGGCTCGCTGATGACGATCGGGGCTCTACACGCGCATCTATAATTTTAATTAGGGTTGATGAAAGCCCCGACGAGCAGCCAGCCAATGCGGTTATCGCGCCGGAGCCGGCACATTCGCGGATGGTGAATTGCGCGTGAAAGCCGGACATCGGTGGACGCTTCGCTGCACGTTCTAGTTCGACCGCATCGACATTCGCAGCGACATCGATGAATTTGAGAAAGGCGCCGAAGGCAGCTAGCACGGCCCCGAGCGCCACAGGCGTGCCGGCAACCGCGAGCCACGGCAGGATGAGCGCAATCCCGAACCAGCCGATCCGGATGATTGATTTGCTGCCGTAGCGCGCGCTCAACAGCCTGATCAGAAGCATCGAGATGACTGAGCTGATTCCCAGACAGAGCAGCAGAAAACCGAGGACTTCGTTATCGACAACCAGCCGCTCCTTCGCGAACGGCACCAGCGGCGCCTAGCCCGCAATGCCGAAACCGGCGACAAAGAATGCAAGGCGCGTCATGATCCGGCTGGCCAGACGACCGACGGACACCATCGGGAAAGCCCGGAGGAAGAGTGTGGTTTCCTGTTCGCACACGCTAATGACATCGCGGCGCAGCGAGAGCGGTGCGATCGCAGTTGCAGCCCCTCCAACATGGTGTTTCATGTCCCCTCACAACACGTTGGCGGGGCGGCCGGACGCAATGGAGGACGTGCGGAGTCCGTCCCTACAGCGCCCCCCGCCTCCGAGCGGTGATGCTGCCCCGAATGGAGCAAGTGGCGTGCCGACATTGAAAGTTGGAGGTTCTACAGTCGCTTCGTACCGGGTGTGTGAAATGGACCCCGATTGTGGGACCACGTGCTTAGTTGGAAGGGGCTGCTCCGTTTGATAGACGGAGCGCATGATGA
>NZ_JBVBEF010000250.1:0-2461 GCF_055456055.1 Bradyrhizobium sp. LeoB3 | reverse complement strand
ATTTCCGTGCCGAGCAGGTAGTCTTGGCCGTGTTCCAATTCATGCTCCACCATGCCAAGCGCAAGCTCGACCTTGGGCATCGCGTGTGCCACGACCTTTTCATCGGACGCGAGGCCGAGTTCCGGAAAGACCAGCCGTTCGTGCGTCACGTGATAGATCATGTAGGGGTAGTAGTAGGAGTTGACCGCACTGATCCACTGGTTCATGCGCGCCCGCAGGCGGACGTCGCTCGGCGTCAGCTTTGGCCCTTCGAAGGCTTCGTCGACATAGGAGGCAATCGCGCTGGTCTCGTAGACCGTGAAGTCGCCGTGCCGAAGAATCGGGACCCGGTTGAACGGGTGCAGCGCCAGATGCTCACGCTTGCCCATCACCGGTTCAAGGTCATGAAAGCCATACGCTACGTCCTTGTGCGTCAGAATCAACCGCACGATGTTGACGTAGGTGCTTCGCGGGAAACCATAGACGATTGGCTCTGCCATCTGTTCCTCCTCTATCTTGTTCGCAACGGGCGCTTGTCATCGCCAGAACGGCTTAGCGGCTTCGTCCAGCGCCTCTTCGCGCGTGAGGCCGATGTCGGCGAGCAGATGCTGGTCGTCGGCCAGATCGCGGAGTGCCTGACGCAGCCCGCGCCGCGCGGACCAAGCCCGAAGCCCGCGTCCCGGAGCGCCGAGCCTTTGCACCGAATTTTCCTGATGAAGTTGTGGGAGCAGACTGGCCGGCCGGATCAGCCGAAGCGGCGAGGCGTTACGGGCAACGGTTGACATCGACAAGCTCCAAATCTCATGAAATGCTGCGTTGGAGCTTTCCCATAAGGTCAGCGGTCCGTGATCGGCAAAGCATCGTTTCTCTGGCCGGCCCTAGTTTTTCTCATGAAGTCCTTGTGCGATGCGTCCACGCTTGCCGCCCCTGAATGCGCTGAAGGCTTTCGAAGCCGCGGCTCGGCATGAAAGCTTTACCCGCGCAGCCGAGGAGCTTTGCGTCACGCAGGGCGCCGTGAGCCATCAAGTCAAGGCGCTGGAGGCGGAGCTTGCGATCAAGCTGTTCAATCGCGAGCGCCAGCGCCTGATCATCACCGAGGCGGGCAAGAACTATCTCACCATCGTACGCGATGCGCTGGACCGTATTGCGGTTGGCACCGAGCGGCTTCTGCAAAGGCAAAACGCCGGCGTCCTCACCGTCAGCACCTCGCCAGACTTTGCCGCCAAGTGGCTGGTTCACCGGCTCGGCCATTTCGCCGAAGCTCACCCCGGGATCGACCTTCGCGTTTCCGCAACGCTTCATCACGTAGACTTCGCGCGAGAGGAAGTCGACCTTGCGGTGCGCCATGGCGAGGGCAATTGGCCCGGGCTAGATACGATCAAGCTGAGCGGCGAGCAGCTCTTTGCCGTTTGCAGTCCGAAGCTTCTCTCGGGTCGGCGACGGCTCAGCAAGCCAGCCGACATCCTCAAATATCCACTGATCCATATGGATACCCGGGCAGATTGGTCCAGGTGGCTGCAGGCGGCGGGCGTCAACGACACGAATATCATCCACGGCCCGGTGCTCAATCGGGCAAGCATGGTAATCGACGCGGCGATCAACGGCCAGGGTATCGCACTTGCAAGGACGACATTGGCGGCGTGGGACCTGATCAACGGGCGGCTGGTGCGGCCGTTTCCGGAGGCGTTGCGACTATCGAAGACCTATTGGATCATTTGTCCGAAGGCGACGGCAGCCCAGCCGAAGATCGTCACGTTCCGCGACTGGCTTTTGGCAGAGGCTTCCAGGGATCTGCGGCAGCTCAAGAAGCTGGGCTGGTCCTTGAACCCGCTCAAGGAGAGCGGGAACTGATCCGTCCTCACGCAGACGATTGAAGATCAAGCAACGGTCAGTAATCCTTCCTGATCGCCGTTGCGAATAGGAAAGGCGGCGTAAAACCGTCGCTCGTTGCGGCCGTTCGCTTCCTGCACTAGTTTACTGATCGGGGACGTCGCAGCCTCCCCGTAAAATGGTGGCCCCATGCAAGCGCTGCTCGCTTTACTATGGAGCGAGCGCATGGACGGGTCCACTTTGAACTGCCGCTATTTCTGCTTGCGACCTTTGCGGGTGCACTTGTTGCTGGGCTCTCGGGCTTTGCCTTTGGACTTGTGGCGGCTTCGCTATGGCTTTACATCCTCACGCCGCTGCAGAGCACGACATTGATCGTCGACTTCGGTCTTCTGGTGCAGGGCTACTCAGTCTGGAGACTGCGCCGCGCGCTCGATGGGAGCAAATTGCTGCCGTTCATCGTCGGCGCAGCCCTCGGGGTTCCGACGGGCGTGTCTCTCTTGACCTGGTCCGATCCTCGAACCGTCAGCATCGCGGTTGGTGCGTTCCTCGCTGCGTACAGTCTCGACGCACTTCTCCGACCCAGCCTAAAACCGATCTCCACCGGAGGGAGCGCGGCCGACGCTGCGGTTGGCTTCCTCAACGGCGTGCTTGG
>NZ_JBVBEF010000249.1:0-2487 GCF_055456055.1 Bradyrhizobium sp. LeoB3 | reverse complement strand
GCGTCGCCGCCGATTTCCTGCTCAATCTGATCGCCTATAATCTGATCCGCATCCCCAAACTGGTTGCAGCCCAGCCACCCCAGACCTAGCCTCCCGGACGCGCCAGCCCAACGAGGCCTCCGCAACAAAAAAAAAACGCTTCATTCCTCACGTTTTTCAGCAGACTGCTAGAGCAATTTCCGATCACGTTACGTCGCCAGAGATCGGGCATAGTGCGCGCTGCGGCGGCCCGCACGCACCGTGACAACGTCGATGAGGCTGATAGGAAAGCTTATCAAGCAGTGCAAACTACTTTCGACATGCCGGGTACGGTAGTGACCCACATACAGTTGAAAACGCTCCAGGTCTCCTAAATTACCTAAATTGGATACACCATCAATTCAAATGGAGCACAGCTACGGCCTCGAACCGCTCGATCTTCGCCTCCGTTAAGTGAGAGTTTTGGAAGGGGGTCGAACATCTGGACGGCCCCGCCCTGTGAGCACACGTTGATGAAACCTCATCGTGCGCAGAGGATTTAAGTTACCCTGCAACTTCAACCTCGAGATCCGTAGCGCGCAGGCCCGCTAGTGGTACATGCTGCCACTTCTGAGCGACTGTGCCGTTCTCCGGATAGAGCCAAATTGGGTTGCCTTCTTGCTCTCTGCTATTATTGTTATCGATGCACAGGTTGCGATTGACTAAGCTGTAGATAGGACCTGGGTTCTCCCCAAATTCCCACTGCTGATTAGGGTTAGCAGCGTCGTAGAACTGAAGGTAGAGCCTAGCTTCTCTGATGGCATTACCGCTTGGCGCAAGTGCAAGCCGATCACTTGCGTGCAGCCTAATGGAGCCGGCGGCAAGGTCGATATCCCAGACAATATATCGAAGGGCGGCATGTCTTTTGCGAAGTACAATTGGAGCACCCACTGCCTGATCGTGCACGCCGATCACGAAGTCTTCATTCGCCTTGTATTTGATTATATAGCTTCCCATTTATAAGCATCCTTGCTTTCCGAAAGCGCTGTCCACCGCGCGATGAAGGTCTCAGCGAATTGAGCCTCACCACCACTTGCAGCAATATACGTGCCACCGGAGAACGTTCTGTGCAGTTGGAGAAAGGCGCGAAATCGTGCGCTTCCCTGTGCCCGCGGGATGCTTACATCTCAACGTTGGCTTCCCGACGCGCAATGTCTTCAGTCGGACATGGCTGAATAGTAAGGCCGTATGCGCGCCTCTTGCCATGAGATGGCTCGCCCAACACTGCGCGTCCCAAGATTGCTCGGGCGTACCGAGCCGATCCTCATCACGAGGACGAGCCGTGGCAGATTAAGGGAGGCCTTTGTCGGAATCGATGTGGCCAGGCTAAGAAATGCCGTCGGGATTGCGGATGCAGGCCGGGAGGGTAAGGTTCGGTTCTTCGGGAGGTCGATGCTTTCATTATCAAATCAACATGCGCCGCGTCATAGAGCGGATTGCCAACCGGTTTGACCGCGTCCACTTCTGTTACGAGCCGTCCCAACTGGCTATGGTCTTTATCGCCTGATCCGGTCACTCGGCCAAGAATGCACTGTGATGGCGCCATCATTAATCCCAAGCAAGCCGAGGGCGATCGTGTGGAGACCAACCGCCGGGACGCCGTTTCTCGCGCGGCTGCCACGCGTAGGCGCGCTAACGGCTTATGGCTTGCCGATGAAGGTCGCGAAGCGATGCGCGATCTCTTCGCGCCGCATCGGCAGCGGCTGACACGCCGCGGCATAGAGCGGAGTGTGCAGGCCTGCATCTCCGCCACGATCCGCACCTTCTCCTCGCCCATCCATCGTCGCGGCCGACGTTCCCCGGTGATCACCTCGACACGACGATAGGAATCACCTTCCAGCCCGCCATCAACATGGCATTTGCCATCGTTCCACCTCCACCGATCCGCTCATATCAGGCTGTATCGGGCGCTAGCCGAGGGACAGCTAGATAACAGGCCGGTTCCTGTCTCCAAGAGTAGTTCGTTTAGGAACCAATGGCTCTAACGGTAGAACATTTGGTGAGCGACGTCAGGACCGAATGCGCGCGACCCACGTGACCGCGATGAATAGGCTGAGCTGACGCGCGACGTCGATCTTCGTGCAGAAGTTTGGACATCCGATCTTGAACCAAGCACAGCTGAGACCCAACCCTAGCTGACGACAGTACGCGCTCGGCCTCCGCACCACCGATCGCACCGGTTATGTAGGCCAACAACGAAACTGAGGACGAGGATAACTGCGGGGCAGCGCGACCTTATCGATCAGCAGGGCGGGCAGATAAGGGGCGCATACTCGACGAGCTTTGCGCGGTGACGGGCTGGCATCGCAAGCACGCGGTTCGGGCGCTTGCCAGCCATGTTGCAATTTCGCCGGAGGCCCGGCGACAGCGAAGGCCGACCTATGGCGCCCCTATCAGGGATGCGCTGGTGGCGCTGTGGGAGGCCTCGGATCGGATCTGCGGCAAGCGGCTCAAGGTAATGATTCCGAC
>NZ_JBVBEF010000248.1:0-2492 GCF_055456055.1 Bradyrhizobium sp. LeoB3 | reverse complement strand
ACGCGGACTTCTCTTGCTTCGGGAATCATCCCGATCTTGAATCACGACTCACGTTCTATGAAAAGTGGGTACTAGGCCCACGACGCAGTTTGCCGGATCGATCCAAAACTGCATGCCATAGATGCCGCCCCACCCGTAGCTGCCCGCCGGAAGGCGGCTCTTGGCTGCAGCCGGATCGATCACGATCCCAAAGCCCAGCGCGAAGCCCCAACCCGGCCCGGGAAGCGTCGGCATGTTGCCGGTCGCGTTCTGCGTCATCTGCCGCACCGTTTCCGCGCGGAGCACCCGCACGCCGTCGAGTTCGCCTTCGTTCAGCAGCATTTGCAGGAACCGCCCGTTGTCCCCGATAGTGCCGCTCATGCCGGCGCCGCCAGAGTGATAGGCGGTCAGAGAGAAGGCGCGGTTCGGGTCGAAATCGGCGGTGCCCTTGGTTGGAGGGAACGGCACAGCCTCAGGTGCCACCACCGGAACGTAGCCCGTGCCGAGTGCGCCCGTGACCTGTGCGGGCCGTGTCACCTGCACGAACCGTGAGCGCATGGTCTCAGGTGCGTTGAACACAAAGCTCTCAATGCGCAGAGGTCTTGCGATGCGCTCGGTTACAAAAGCTCCCAGGCTGGCTCCCGTCACCTTCTCGATGACAGCCCCGAGCACGTCAGTGGCCAGCGAGTATTCCCAGCCTGTACCAGGCTGATAGCCAAGCGGAACGAAGGCGAGACGCTGCATCGCTTCGGCCGTGGTTACCTCGCCCTGGTCTAGCCCGTCGGTCACGCGCGCTTCGCGGTATGCATTAACGAGCCGGGGATTATTGATGAAGTTATAGGAGAATCCGGCCGTATGGGTCAGCAGTTCGCGAATTGTCGGCGGCCTGCTCGCAGGACCCTCAGTGCCGTCAGGACCGCGCACCTGCAACTTGGCGAACTCGGGCAGGAAACGGCTGACCGGATCGTCCAGGCCGATCCCTGCCCTGCTCGACAAGGATCATCGCTGCCACCGAGGTGACAGCCTTGGTCATTGAGGCGAGGCGGAATATGTCGTTCTCGCCGATCGGCACGGCGCTCCCCACCTTGCGAACGCCGACGCTGCGGCTGTAGACCGGGCGGCCATTCTGAAGGATCAGCACCACAATACCCGGAGTACTGCAGCCTTCGACCAATTCCTTAAGGGTTTGATCAAGCTTCGCATTGCGCGCTTCGGGCGAAAAGGCCAGCGCCACCGGGGTGGCAAGGAGCGCGAACGCTACCAGTCCCGCCCCGAGCACACCGATCACAAGACGACGTGAGATCATGATGTTCCTCCCGTAGAGCTGTTCTGAGCATTCTTCGCGACAGCGGAATGAAGTTATTGAGGCTGCCGGTATCCGATCCATAGTAGCGCAGACATTTCGAGCCATCCGAACCCCATACCTGCGGCCGACGAAGACATGATTCTTTCTGGGGACGGGGCGACTCAGCATCCGCAAGCTGGTGGGAATGCGCCCGGCGCCAAGCGGGTCTATCCTCGAGCGCAGTTCATGGCTTCGCCGCCCAACTCCCGCTTGCTCGCGGCAAAAGGCGGACAGAGCTCGCTCTCAAGCGGCTTGCGTTGCGGCGGTTTGGTGAGTTTGGCAGTTGGTCGGACAAACCCGGGCGCAGGCGCCGCAACCGATACAAGCGCCTTGGTCATTCATCACCATAATCTTCTTCTCGATCTCATCGTCTTCGTCGTCGTCCAGATCGACAAGATCGCCCTCCTCGTTGATGCCCTTCAACGTCATGACGTCGCGACCGCAGACTTTGAAACAACGGCCACAGCCGATGCACTTCTTGGCATCAATCGACATCAGGTACTCCGGTGTCCAGTCACGGCCGTCGCGCGTTGCAAATGACATGATCGGATACCCTCTAAAGCAGTCTGCTGAAAAAGCTTGAAATGGAGAGTTTTCGTATTGTCGGCGGTCGTTGTTGGAGCGGCGCGGTGGAGTTGGATGTAATTTTTTAACCTGTTGGTTGGTGCCCCCCTGACGCGGGGTGGCTAAACGGCAAGCAGTTTGGGAATCCGGATCAGGTTATAGGCGATCAGATTGAGCAGGAAGTCGGCGGCGACGCGAGCGATGCCACGATGTTTGGTCTTGCGCATCGTGCCATGCTGCTTGCCCCATCCGAAAATGCACTCGACCATCGCCCGGCGCGATTGCGACATGCCGTATCCCGGATGCCGCGCGGTTCGTTCGTCGATGGCGCTGTTGCGGTTCTTGCCGGTTTTGGTGACGGCCTGGTTCTGTGTCACATGCGGCGTCACGCCGATGGCGCGAAGATTGGCGACGTGATCGGCCGTATCGTACGCCTTGTCCTCACCGGCCGTGATGCGGCAGCCTGCGGCTTTGCGTCTCGCCTTCAGCATGGTCTCCGAAGCCCGGCGTTCGGCGATGCCATTGGCATGCGTGACCCTGCCGGCCACCGCCAGCCCGTGCCGGTTCTCCATGGTGGCGTGGCCCATATAGCAAAGCTTGGCCT
>NZ_JBVBEF010000247.1:0-2524 GCF_055456055.1 Bradyrhizobium sp. LeoB3 | reverse complement strand
CGCAACGCTATTCGTTCGACGGGGTGGTCAACAATGTCGGACTAGTCCGGCTGCATCGGGTCGGCGAGATCGAACTCAATGATGTCGAAGATATGATTCGCGTCAACGTGCATCCGACCATCCAGAGCGTGCAGGCGGTTCTGCCGACGTTGAAGGCGAAGGGTTGGGGCCGGATCGTGAATATCACAAGCCTCGTGACGGTCGGGGTCGCACAGCGGAGCGGCTATGCAGCTGCAAAGGCAGCGGTCGCCAGCCTGACGCGAACCTGGGCGATTGAGCTGGCCGAGGCAGGTATTACCGTCAATGCGGTAGCGCCTGGACCAGTGGAGACGGAGCTATTTCGTCAAAACACGCCGGTGGGAAGTGAGGCCGAGGCTCGTTTCCTGTCGATGATTCCTATGCGGCGTCTCGGGAAGCCGGAGGAGATCTCGGCTGCCATCGCATTCCTGCTCTCAGAGGAAGCTGGCTTCATCACTGGACAAACGCTGTTCGTCGATGGGGGTGGCTCAATCGGTAGGACTGCCATTTGACCAATGCCATTGCGGTCTACGGATATAGCGAGTGAGGGCGGCGCTCACGCGCCGCCGAACTTCCAGACCGGAATGCCCAGCTTCTTGGCCTTGTCGGCGAGGTTGTCGTTGATGCCGGTGCCAGGGAAGTGCATGACGCCCTTGGGCACGATCTCCAGCATCTGGTCGTTACGCTTGAAGGGCGCTGCCCGGCCGTGCTTCGCCCAGTCGGGCGCAAAGCCGATCTGCCGCACGTTGCGGTTCTTCGCCCAGAGCGAGGCGATCTTCTCGGCGCTCTTTGGTGACTTGCCGTGGATCAGCACCATGTCCGGGTGCTTGTCGGCACCTGATCGAGCTTGGCCCAGATCAACCTGATCGTTGAAGTCGAGGCCGCCGGTGACGGCGATTTTCGGACCAGGAGGCAAAAGGATTTCTTGGTCGGCCCGCTTCTTCGCCATGAGGAAGTCGCGGCCGTCGATCATCGCGGATGTGAGATTGCGATGGTTGTCCTCGCGAAGCACCTCCAGCCAGGAGCCGATATAGTCCGAGTGCCGGACGGTCGGCACGATGCCGAGCGAGGCGCAGCAGAAGGCTGCATTCACCTCGGCGACTAGCTCTTCGAACGCGTGCTTCTTTGGTGCCGAAGCTGCCAGTCAGGTCGCGGCCGAGACGGGACGGATGGCCGCTGGCCTGGCCGAGCTCATGGAGCGCCGTGCGGTGCCAGTTTGATGGTTCGAAATAGGCCTGGGCGGCGGGGACCTGCACATAGTCGAGGGCCGGGACATAGAAGGCCCGGTTGCCGCCGATGCGAAAGTCGATTCTCGTCGCGCGGATTAAGGCCTCCACCTGGGGCTCGATCAGGCCCGGTGCCGGAGGCGGTGCAACGATCGCGATGTCCTCCGGAAGCTTCTGGCACTGCGCCGCGTTGAATACGGTGAATCGCTTCAGGGACGGAATCGCCTGGGCTTCTTCGCCGCACTCACAGGCCCGCTGCTTCTCGTCGCCCGGCACGAAGCGATCGGCATAGACGACGGTGGTGCCGCGCTCGCCTTTGCGGACGTTGCCGCCGAGCGCGAGCGCCTGGCGAAAGGTAAGCCAGCTCTGGCCGGGAAAGCCGTGCTCGATCGCGGCGCCCCAGAGGATCAGCACATTGATCCTCCTTGCTCCACGTTAGGTTGCCTTGCGAAATCGCGCTATGGCCCCTTCATATCGTCGAGCTCAGACGGAAATTGGAGGGCTGGGCCAGCACTTAGGTGGACCACGACGAATTACGCGAAAAGACTGGGTGCGATCAGGCTGAGCGGTGTCGGGGCAATTTACCTCTCGCTAGTTGCTTGATGACAGCTTGTCGATGTGGGCCGTTGGCGGAACAGGCTTTTGTCGGTAGGCGAAACCCCATTTTCCGGCCGTAGCTCAAGACGGCATAGACGCTCGCATGAGCATCGACGCGGAGAGAATCCGGAAAAAACCGGCGAGTTGATCGTCGGCCGCAGCACCGAGGGTGGCACTATTGTCTGCTGGCGCGAACGCTCCGAGGCGTCTTTGTCAGGAAACGACGTGCGGCTGTCCTGATCCGCAGGATCGTGTTCGTTGTCCCAAGCGGGGTCCATTGCGACATATGGATAAGGCCGCCCGATAAGTCGCCCTGGAGAATGATCCATGCGAATGCCGCTGGCACCCTTCGCCGAGGCGAGCACGATCGAGAAACCCGTTTCGCTGAACCCGCCTCGACAATCGTGATGCGATTGCGGGCGAGCGCCGCGCCGCCGACGCGGAGCATGACACTCGCGGTCCTGAAGTTGGCCGGGAAGGCAACTGGGACGTCGCCGGCAACAACGGTCCGCCAGCGGTCCACGGTAATTGTGACGAACTGAGCGCAAGGAACATGAGATGACCCCCAGCAGCATCGTCCCTCAGTCTAATGAAGAGCGAACTCGCTCAACAATGATGGCCTGGCGCGTGCACGAGTTTGGGCCGCCAGAGATTATGAAGTTCGAGCGCGTCTCGCGGCCCGA
>NZ_JBVBEF010000246.1:0-2540 GCF_055456055.1 Bradyrhizobium sp. LeoB3 | reverse complement strand
GTAAGCATCCGGTGAGAGCCGCGTAGGGGTCACTCAGGCTGCTTGATTGACTTGCTTATTTCGGTCGCGCCAATTCCAAGGCAGAAGTTCGTCGAGCCGTTGGACCGGATGTGCAGCGATGCGCGCCAGGACGTCGGCGAGCCAAGCCTGTGGATCGAGGTCGTTCATTTTAGCCGTGACGATCAGGCTGTACATCATCGCGGCACGGTCGCCACCGCGGTCGGAGCCACAGAACAGCCACGACTTCCGCCCCAAGGCAATGCCGCGCAGGGCTCGTTCGGCGGCGTTGTTCGACAGGCAGATGCGGCCGTCCTCGAGGAAGCGGGTGAATGCGCTCCAGCGCTTGAGCATGTAGTCCATCGCCTTGGCGACATCGTTGCGCCGTGAGAGCTTGGCGCGTTGCTCACGCATCCAGGTTTCCAAATCGGCGACCAGCGGCGCGCTGAGCTCCTGGCGGACGGCCCGGCGCCGTTCGGGCGTCTCGCCGTTGATGCCTCGCTCGATCTCGAACAAGGCGTCGATCCGGCGGACTGCTTCCAGAGCCAAAGGCGAGATCACCGCTGGCTTTTTGCCCTGCACCTTGCGGCGCGCATTCTCCGCCAGATCAGCCATCACGAAGAACGGCCGTCGGGCATGGACCCAGCACGCCGCTTCCAGGATCGGACCTGCGTTGCGGCCCGGGTCGTAAAGCTTGCCATAGCCGCCATAGGCGTCGGCCTGGAAGATGCCGCTATAGCCGGCCAGATGGGCCTGCGGATGCTCGCCTGCGCGATCGCGCGAGTAATAAAATACTGCCCCCGGCGGGGCCTGCCCACCAAAAGGCTTGTCGTCGCGCGCATAGACCCAGATGCGGCCGGTGTCGGTCTTGCCTTTGGCCAGGACCGGCACCGTCGTGTCATCCCCGTGCAATCGCTCGGCACTCAGCACATGGGCCTCGAGGCGCCGGAACAAGGGCGTCAGCGCGACTGTGCAGCCGCCAACCTGGTCGGCGAGGGTCGACAGGCTGATCGGCACCCCTTCCTTGCCATAGCGTTCCGCCTGCCGGTTCAGCGGCTGGTGCTGGCCGAACTTCTCGAACAGCACCATCGCCAACAAGCTGGGGCCGGCCCAGCCACGGGCGATGACATGGAACGGCGCCGGGGCCTGGCTGATCTTCTCGCAATCACGGCAGCTGAACTTCTCCCGGACGTGCTGGATCACCTTCCAGGATTTCGGGATCACCTCCAGCGTCTCGGTGATGTCCTCCCCGAGCTTGGACAACCGCGCTCCGCCGCAGCAGGCGCACGCCACAGGTCTCGGCACGAGCACGCGCTCGCGAGGCAGATGGTCCGGGAACGGCTGGCGCGACGGCCTCTTGCGCGTGAACGAGGCCACCTTCGTCGTCCTGGCCGCGGCCATTTCGGCAGCGATCTCATCCTCGGTCGCTGAGGCCTCGAGCTCCTCCAGCGTCAGTTCGAGCTGATCCAGCAGCCTTGCGGTACGCTCCGAGCCAGGGCCATAACGATCACGATTCAGCTTTTCGATCTGCAGCTTCAGGTGAGCGATCAGCGCATGGTCGTCGGACTGCTGGGCGCGAACGCTGGCAAGTTCGGCGCGCGTCGCCAGCAACGCGGCCTGCAGCGCCTCAATGTCTTCCGGCAGCTTCTCGGGACCGCTACCCATGCACCGATGGAATCACAAAAGCCGCGATTTGGCGCGCGCTTTTTGCAATCTCACGGGACTATTGCGCAATCTATCCTGCGCTCTGCGGCCGCCAACTGTGTTGGGGGTTGCGCCAGTCGATCGCCTCCAGCAAATAGCCCATCTGAGCTGCGGTCAGCGACATCACGCCGTCCACCGTCGCCGGCCAGATGAAGCGGCCACGGTCCAGCCGCTTGGCATAGAGCGATAGCCCGACCCCGTCGTGCCAAAGCGCCTTGATCAGTGTGCCGGCACGACCACGGAACACAAAGACGTCGCCGGCAAAAGGGTCGCGCCCCAGGCCCTCTTGCACCAGCAATGCCAGACCCTGCATGCCTTTGCGCATATCGGTGTGACCGGTTGCGATCCAGATCCTCGCCCCTGCTGCGATCGGGATCATCGCCGCTCCAGCAGATCCAACACGCGAGACAACGCGGTCGTATCAACGCCGGCGTCCACGATCACGCGACAGGCCTTGCCGACGACAATCTCCATGCGTCCGCTCGCTGGCCCCGCTAAAGATACCGGCGACGCCGGCGGTTGGTCCGGCATCACCATCGCCGGCACAAAGCCGGGCCGGGGATCTTCTTCACCGCCCGTCCGCGTCCCAAACGATCGTCGCCAAGTCAACAGGAGCGAGCGCGAGATGCCGTATCGTCGTGCTGTCGATGAGACCGCGCGCGGTGTCTGCAAACTCTCCAGAACGATCTTGAGTTTCTCGTCATCGCTCCAGCGACGCCGACGGCCAGTCTCGACAACCTCGAACCGTTCAATCTGAGCACTGAACTTATTGCTGTCCATAAGGGCTGTTACACAGCACTCGTCTTAACCCGACAAGGCGGCCCTCACCGGAGGGAGAC
>NZ_JBVBEF010000245.1:0-2596 GCF_055456055.1 Bradyrhizobium sp. LeoB3 | reverse complement strand
GCGACGGCAATCGGTTTATTCGATCTATGGGGGCGTGCGATCCCCCCACGAGGCGACATGCCCAAGAATCGCGTCCGAACTTCACCAAGGACGCCGCATGTCTGCCATCAACTTCTCTCCTCGGATTCGACTTTTCGCTCGCGATCCCGATTCTCGCGCAAACTCGGCACGCATCTGGATAGGGCGCCTGCTCGGCACCAGCGGCGTCGTGCTCCGGGCTCTCGCGATCTCAGCCGCGATACTTGCTCCGGCGCATGTCGCCTCGCGCCCTCTTGATGTACCGGCGACTACCGCGATTCGTGACGCGACCCAGCCGGTCCTCACCACTCAGATCGACGATCTCGCCCCCGCGCTGGCGACGCGGGCAAGGCCGCAAGAGACGTTGCGAGGAGTCGTCGCGGAGGTAGACCAACGCCACGACCGGATCACCGTGCGCCTGACCCCGCATGCGACTGCGGACCTCAAGGTACAGGACGGTCTGCTCTTCGATTCTGTTCGTTATGGCGACCAGGTCGAACTCACTGTCGAGACCATCAATGGAGAGAGGACCATTGTTGAGCTTACGAAGGAATAAATCGTGGTGTGTGTTTGCGAACACGCTGTGCCGTACGCTTCGCAGGTCCGCTTCCGGCAGAATGGTCAACCAGCGGAGGATCGCGACCGTGCGAGATGCTGTTGGCGGACGAGGGGGCGGCGGGATGAAATGCATTAGACCGACGTCGCTACGAGTCCTTGTTGCACTAGTGACCTTCGCGCCAATGCAAGCCCTTGCGGCGGATGCTGAGGCCGGAAAGAACAAGGCCGAGGCCTGTGCGGGGTGTCACGGTGACAAAGGTATCTCCGCCACCGAGAACACGCCGTCATTGGCGGGGCAACCTGATCAGTTCTTGCAATGGCAGCTGGTTTTCTTCCGCAGCGGTGCGCGTAAGAGTGAGGTCATGGGACCAATCGCGGAACAACTCAGCAACGAAGATGTCCGCGACCTCAGCGCTTACTTCTCTTCGCTCAAGCCTTCCGATCCAGCCGCGGCGAAGGTGCCCGACGATCATCCCGACTTGACCGCTGTTTGCACACCTTGAACGCATTCTCAAGCTCGACCGGCTACGCTTACGAGGCCCAAACGGCGCGCATGACGAGTTCATCCTCGCAGCCACCGCCCAGAACCTTCGCAAGATGGCCAGGCTGATCCCGATGCAAATCCCCAAGCCCGCATAGCGGCCGGCAAAGCGCTCGGTCTCGTCGAGGCTGGCGCCAGATACATTGAACTACTTCAACCTTTTTCAACGGAATCGGCCAGGAGCAGACCTGAAGACCCTTAATCCGCGCCGGTTGCGCCTGCCGAGCCGAATATTACAACCGCAATTGTTCCGCCGCTATTGAAATGATGCCGTAGCGAGACCCCGCCACCATCTTGGCGTACTAGGTGACAGCCATAAGTGAGGATCACATCGTGAGTGCAGCAACACCGGAACATATTATGCAAGTTGGTTTGGGCTTTTGGGCATCCAAAACACTCCTGAGTGCTGTCGAGCTGGGCGTGTTCAGCACCTTGGCGAATGCACCCGCCGACTTGCCGACGCTTCAACGAAAGCTTGCACTGCATCAGCGATCAGCCCGCGACTTCCTCGATGCGCTGGTGGCACTCAAGTTGCTGGAGCGCGAGAACGGCATCTACAGCAACACCGTAGACACCGACCTGTTTCTCGATCGAGCCAAGGCATCCTATATCGGCGGCATGCTGGAAATGGCAAATGCCCGGCTCTATGGCTTCTGGGGATCGCTCACGGAGGCCCTGCGGACCGGCGAAATGCAGAACGAGGGTAAGGGGGGCGGAGAAAACCTGTTTACGGCCCTGTATGCTGATCCGGAGCGGTTGCGAGGATTTGTGAGGGCGATGAGTGGAATAAGTGCAGGCGCGGCCCACGCCATTGCTGCCAACTTTCCATGGAGCAACTACAAGACCTTCATGGATCTTGGTTCAGCTCAGGGCATGCTTCCAGCTACTGTTGCCCGCGTCCATCCCCACCTCACCGGTATCGGCTTCGACCTTTCCCCGATCAAGCCAATCTTCGAGGAATTTATTGCTCACCGCGAGGTGGAGGACCGATTGCGGTTTCATGGCGGGAGTTTCTTCGAGGACCCTCTGCCGAAAGTTGATGTCATCGTCATGGGTCACATCCTCCATGATTGGGACCTTACCCAGAAAAAGATGCTGCTAGGCAAGGTATTTGATGCTCTTCCGAAAGGCGGCGCCGTCGTCGTTTATGATGCCATCATCGACGATGATCGCCGCAAAAACGCTTTCGGTCTCATGATGAGCTTAAATATGCTGATCGAAACTCCCGGTGGGTTCGACTATACGGCAGAGGACTGTCAGGCCTGGATGCGCGAGGTCGGCTTTTCAAAAACGCGGGTCGAACCGCTTGTCGGTCCGGATTCGATGGTGATCGGATTAAAGTAGGTTCTCCGAGCGGCTCGCCGTCCGACGCGTCGGATGGCGCAATGGCGCGACGGCCGCTTTGGGTGTGCGCCGTGACAAGGCGGCGCTTTCCAGTGGGTGCAAGTCCCACCCGGCAAACGCTCCAGCCGGAAGCAA
>NZ_JBVBEF010000244.1:0-2646 GCF_055456055.1 Bradyrhizobium sp. LeoB3 | reverse complement strand
GGCTCGATCGCGCGACGCGCGATCATCGCAGCCAGCCAGTTGCCGATATCCCCTTCGGTCGAGCGTTGCGCGAGCAGGAGATCACGCAACATTGCGCCCTCATCGCTCTCATTGCGCTTGAAACGCAAGAGCAACTCCTCGGCGTTCATCCGAACCGACGGGAAGTACTGCTCCACCAATGCCGCCAGCTCATGGCTTGACAGACCGACCTTCTCGGAAAGAAGACCACCATCCATCGTGGCGAGCGCCAGAATGGACGCCAGCGCGTGGCGATCGAAATTGCTGTCACTGGTTGTGTCGGCATCTGCGGGGTGCGCCCCAGTGAGCAGGCGATAGGTCGCAATTCCCCTATGCCGCCCACCGTTCACATCACTCGCTCTGGCAGCCATAAGCGGAAAGAATTGCGCTTCGAACATTGATGGCCGACCTTTCCACCGCGATCAAGTATGCTCTGCTGCATCGTGATGCTGGTCACGAGATCTTTCGCCGGAACGCCGACCTCCCTCATTAAGCCTGGGAAAGCCGGCCTCCATCGGTATGCTCTTTACTCGGCGGCGAGCTCGGCGGCGGTCTTGCCGACGATGGACTCGTCAACTGGCTTCATGATGCCGTGCTCCATCAGCATGTCCTCCAGCTCATCCATGGAGATCGGGGTAGGGATGATGCCTTTGCCGCCATTGTGGTGGATCCTGGTCGCAAGATTGCGATAGTGATCGGCTTGCTGGGACTCCGGCGCATACTCCAGCACGGTCATGCGGCGCAGCTCCGCGTGCTGCACGACGTTGTCGCGCGGCACGAAATAGATCAGCTGGGTGCCGAGCTTCTTGGCGAGCGCCTCCGCCAGTTCCAGCTCCTTATCTGTCTGTCGCTCGTTGCAGATCAGGCCGCCGAGCCGCACGCCACCAGAGTTGGCATACTTCAAAATGCCCTTGGAAATGTTATTGGCGGCATACATTGCCATCATCTCGCCGGACATGACGATGTAGATTTCCTGCGCCTTATTCTCGCGGATCGGCATCGCAAAACCGCCGCAGACGACGTCGCCGAGCACATCATAGGAGACATAGTCGATGTTCTCATAGGCGCCGTTCTCTTCCAGGAAGTTGATCGAGGTGATGACTCCGCGGCCAGCGCAGCCGACGCCCGGCTCCGGACCACCCGACTCGACGCAGCGGATGTCCTGATACCCGATCTTCATGACGTCCTCGAGTTCAAGGTCCTCGACGCTGCCGGCACTCGCCGCCAGGCTCAAAATCGTGTCCTGTGCTTTCGCGTGCAGGATCAGGCGGGTCGAGTCCGCCTTGGGATCGCAGCCCACGATCAGGATCTTGTGGCCCATTTCGGCCAGCGCCGCCAGCGTGTTCTGCGAGGTGGTCGACTTGCCGATGCCACCCTTGCCGTAGAACGCGATTTGTCTCAGTGAAGACATGTTGCTCTCCATCAACCGATTTGCCAAAGTTTGCGCGCTGGCTCGCGCGCCAGCTTTGTTTCTCTCTCAGAAACGAGGCACACGGGTTCAAGGGAAGGAGAGCATCGCTCGTCTTGCGCGTCTGCGTGCACTCAGCCCTCACTCAGTGTTGCTGCATCGTAATAGCAACCCCCGTGCCAAGGCTGTCTACGCTCTTTAAGCTTCTGATTTCGCGCTGAAAAACTTGCGAGCCGACGGATGACACCAGGTGTTTTGAAGGTGACAGCAATTGTGCCGCTGTCAGAAGCCGAACAAGGATCGCAAGCATCAAACGGGCAAAAACCGGCTTGGCGCGGGCCCTTTCGATGCGTTCATGCGTGGAACGGAAATTGCTAATTGCTCTTGCAAGCCGCTTTGTCGGCGCGATTTTCAGGAGAGCGACAGTGCAGCAAGATGTCGAAACCTCGAGGGCGGAGGGCCAGCGACGGGTATTCGTGGTCGACGATGACGAGATCACCCGCGTGACTTTGCAACTTATGCTGCATGACGAGATCGAGACGCACGAGCTTGCAACGCCGGAAGAGGCTTTTGTCAGGGGCATCGATTGGTTGAAGCCGGATGTAGTGCTACTCGGCGCCTCCTTTTTGGGGCAAAAGGGACCGCCGTTGATCGGCCAATTGGCGGCCCATTTTCCCGAGGTGCGGATCCTGATCGTCTGCGACAAATCCGACGAGCCCACCGCGGTCGAAGGCATCAAGGCGGGCGCGCACGGCGTGCTTATCAAGCCTCTCACCTTGGAAGCCGTCCGCAAGAAGGTCGATGGTATTCTCGAACGGGGCGCCACCGCGCCCATCGTGCAGCTCAGGGTGCTGAGTTAGGCCAGGCCATGGCGACGATCATCTTCTATCAAAAACCCGACTGCGCCACCAACGCGCGCCAGATGCAGGCGCTGAAGGTCGCGGGCCACCACGTGATTGCCAAGGATATCTTGAAGGAGCCGTGGCGCGCGGAGGAACTGCGCCAGTTCTTCGGCAATACGCCGATCGGATCCTGGTTCAACCGCGCCGCGCCCCGTATCAAGTCAGGCCAAATCAATCCCGACGCGAGCGACGCGGCGAGCGCACTCGCGCTGATGCTCAGCGATCCGCTCCTGATAAGGCGCCCGCTGATCAACGCCGACGGCGCAAGATGCGCGGGATTCGATCATGAGCCCGTGCTGTCGCTGCTTGGGCGGAGCA
>NZ_JBVBEF010000243.1:0-2685 GCF_055456055.1 Bradyrhizobium sp. LeoB3 | reverse complement strand
CCGCCAAAAATTACTTTGCCGTCGTCACTATTGCCGCAACTCTGCTTTGGTTGCGGTAACTGTCCACACGACCTAGGGTCCGATCCGGACTTGAACCTGCCGCGGGCCGGCCAGTTGATCAAGCGACTGGAGGCCGCCGGCATCGATCTTGGGTCCGTCACAGACTTGGTGTTGACCCACATGCACATGGACCACATTGGCGGGCTGCTCGTCGAGGGGGTGAAGGAGCGGCTGCGTAAAGACCTGCGGATCCACGTGGCGGCCGCCGAGCTCAAGTTCTGGGAGTCGCCCGATTTCTCCCACACCTCCATGCCGCAGGGTTTCCCGGATGCGCTTCGGTCGGCCGCCACGCGGTTCGTGAGCGAGTACGGCAGCAACCTGCGGACGTTCGATGAAGAACACGAGATTGCGCCGGGCGTGGTCGCCCGTCGCACCGGCGGTCACACCCCCGGGCACAGCGTGGTCCGCGTGGCGTCCGGCGGTGACGGGCTGACATTCGCCGGCGATGCCGTGTTTACCGTCGGGTTCGAGCAACCCGACTGGCACAACGGTTTCGAACACGACCCCGAAGAGGCGGCGCGCGTTCGGGTCCGTCTTTTGCAGGAGCTGGCTAAGAGCGGCGAGATGTTGGTGGCCACTCACCTGCCGTTCCCGTCCATCGGACGGGTGGCGGCCGACGGCGATGCCTTCCGTTTCGTGCCGGTCTTCTGGGACTACTGACCGGCATTGGGTTAAGGCCGAACCAGGGCGCGTATGAGTTCGCGCCCTAGTTCAATACTTCGCAACCGCTGGAACCGAAGCGATCGTTTATGCCCGCTTTGACCAATTTCCAACCTTACAGATGAGTGGAACGAACATGCAGAACGAAAAGGTCATGATCATAACGGGCGGCAGCTCTGGCATCGGTCGGGCGGCCGCGCTCCGTTTCGCGAACCAAGGCGACAAGGTGCTCATCACCGGCCGCCGCGCCGGCCCCATCGAGCAAACGGTCGCGGAGCATAAGAATATCGCGGGCATCGTCGCGAATACCGCCTCTGCTGAAGACGCCAGGCGGACCATCGCCACGGCCGTCGACAACTGGGGCCGCGTGGATGCGCTCATCAACAACGCCGGCGCGGGCGCCATCCTTCCGTTATCGGATGCGACAGCCGATCGGATCACAGACATCTTTTCCATCAATGTGCTCGGTCCGAGCCTGCTGGCCCGCGCCGCCCTTCCTCACCTGAAGGCGACGCAGGGCACCATCATCAACATCTCCTCGACCTTCGGCCACCGGCCGGCGGCGGGACTATCCCACTACGCCGCCAGCAAGGCGGCGCTGGAACACCTGACCCGCTGCTGGGCGCTCGAACTCGCGCCGCTCGGAATAAGGGTGAATGCGGTCGCCGCCGGGCCCACGGAATCCGGCGCCTTGACCGGGATGATGGGGCTATCTGCGGAACAGGCAGAAGCGGTCAAGGAACACGAGCGCGCACGGATTCCACTCGGTCGGCGCGGCGTTCCCGACGACATCGCAGAATGGATTGTCCAGCTTGCGGGCCCCGCCTCGCAATGGCTGACGGGCCAGGTTCTCGCCGTCGATGGCGGCTTGGGACTGGCTTAGTTTCCACGCTGCAAAGTGCGGTCCCGGCCAAATTTACTTCTCTTTCCGATTAAGGGGCGATAGTTCGGGTGAGTTAGTCTGGGCGCCCAAAGCTGCGGTGAGCCAAAGCCCGTTGCCTGTAAGGGTCATTCGCTACAGGGGCGAACGAGTGGCAAGTCCAGCCATGTCCGTAAGTAAATTCAGAGCATGAGCGACTGCGCGTTGGTCATGGCGAGTTGATGGCGCTGCTCGGGACGTGATTCAATCTCCGAAGCCGGAGCCTCGAATCATGCGCTACGAACTCAGCGATTGCTGCCCAACAAGTCGCGCGGCGTTCGGCGGGTAAATGACCGGCGCGTGCTCAATGGCATCTTTTGGGTTCTGCGCTCGGGTGCGCCATGGCGCGACCTGCCGCCGACCTATGGTCCGCGCACCACCTGCTACAATCGCTTCGTTAGGTGGCGGCAGGCTGGCGTCTGTGACCAGATCATGGACACGCTTGCCGTCGGTCATGAGTCGGCGGTGCAGATGATTGACACCTCCGTCGTCCGAGTGCACCAGCACGGAGCCTGCATCTCGGACAACAATCAGCAGGATATGGGTCGCCCGCGAGGGGGGCTGACCTGCAAGATTCACGCGGTGGTGGATACCGATGGCCTGCCGGTGCATCTCGCCCTCACGCCGGGCGACGCGCATGACAACCGGCTGTGTTCGGTTCTCCTCAGTGGCTTGCTTCCCCAAACGATGTTGCTCGCGGATCGCGGATACGACGCCGACTGGATCAGGGAGCTTGCCCGCCAGCAAGGCGCATGGGCGAACATTCCGCCGAAACGAAATCGCAAAGACCCGATCTGCTTCAGCCCGTATCTGTATCGAGCGCGCAACCTGATCGAACGGTTCTTCAACAAGATCAAGCAACGTCGGCGTGTTGCCACCCGCTACGACAAACTCGCAGCCAACTATCTGGCGTTCGTCAAACTCGCATCAATCCGAATTTGGATACGCGCTAATGAGTCCACGTCCTAACACTACTTTGGCAGATTGTGTTTTCGCCGCTGTTTTTCACGGATTTGCTTTCGGCAATATGGGCACTGCTGAGACGG
>NZ_JBVBEF010000242.1:0-2692 GCF_055456055.1 Bradyrhizobium sp. LeoB3 | reverse complement strand
CTTGGAGGCTTTCGGACGCCGGCCGCCGAATACGCCGCGCCCTCCCTCAAGCGGCCGGCATCCGAAACCCTTCACAATAACGGACTCATGCGCTGCAGCAATACATCTAATCGTTTGGCGCGGCACGACTCATTCCTTTTGGATTTGAACCGGGGCTCCGTGCCTATCGGGTGTGCCGGGAAGGATCACAAGGTAACGACGCGGGGCCTTGTCCTCGCCACGTACCAACTGGCGGATTGGTCCGACTGCATTAACGACGGCTGCGCCCGCGGGGTTGGTCATGAAGCCTTGCAGTGGCTCGAGATCGCCAGTGCCCGACGGCTCACTCGCAAGCGCAAGCAGATATGGCTTTCCTGGCTCGAGACCGGTGACCGCAGCCTCCAACACCTGCACCAATCCCTGGTCGGATAGCGAAACGCTGGTCGACGCTTTTGCCTCTGTCTTTGCGCCGGGCGGCACCAGCCACAGTTGCGCCGATTGACCAGCAATGCCGAGTGGCTGCAGGTTATTGGTTCCAAGACCTTCGGGGGCGACCATCATCCTGGTCATCGCCGCGTTGAGGTGGCCGCTCATCGCGGGTACGGCATCGGGCACGTAGACGAGGGCTTGCGGAGCTTGGCCGATCGGACTCGTCGCGATGACTTGGTTCGTCAGTGTATCGATTGCGGCTACTTTGTCCTCATTCTCAAGACCGACATAGACTCGCGTGCCGTCCCCGGACGGCCAGATGCCGTGCGGCAACTTACCGACCGGAATGGTTGCGACCTGCTCGAAATTGTCGGTGCGAAACACCTTAATCTCGTTGAGCCCGCCGATCGTGACATAGGCAAACATGCCGTTGGCATTACGCACGATATTGACGTGGTTGGTGATCGGACCGGTGTCGAGGGTTTTCAAGAGCGTGAACGGCGGTTGCGCGTCGAACACTTGGGTTTTGCCTGTGTCCTTCAGGGTGAACCAGACCTGCTTGCTGTCCGGCGTCGCGGCGATGTTGGGGCAGAACGGGCTTGCTTGCGGAACCCTGCCGACAATTCTGCGATCGGCGACAGTGATGACCACGGTCTCCGGTGTAAACGAGGAGCAGACGTAGCCATATTTGCCGTCGGGCGAGAAAATCGTCATACCCGGACCGTTGGGAACGACGATCCGCGCCTTCTCCTCGTAAGTCGTGCCGTCGAGTACGGAGACGTAGTTCTCGCCGCGGACGACAACCCACACTTGTTTGCCATCCATCGTATAGAACGGTTCGTGTGGAGAGCGCCCAACGTAAGTAATATGCTTTACGCTATTGGTCGCGGTATCGATGAAGATCACCGCATTCGAACCAATTGCGACAACCACGATAGTACGATGGTCAGGCGAAAACCCCATGCCATGTACCAACAACTGGCCCTTGTAGAGCGGACTGAGATTGGCAGGCAACGGATCGCCAAGGCGAATAGTGCCAACGAGCCTATTGTCGACGGGATCGGTGACGGAGACAGTGTTCGAGAATTGTTCAGCGGAGTAGACGCGATCTTGATGGCTGATAGGAATGTCGGGATCGGACGCGGCCGCGGGAGCCTGCCCGGCGAAGGCATGGGGGACACCGACAAGAGCTGTCGCAACCAACAGAACGGCCAGTATTGCGTTGTGTCGCATATCACGGCTCCTTTACCAAGGCTGCATTGTCAACTTTCGAGTCTTTCATCGCACTAGGCGGGATCTAATCAGGCGATGGTGCGGAGGGCGGCAAGGCTGGGCCAAGCGACAGCCGCATTGCAGTGATCTCTTGCAGCTGGGTGACGATGATTTCCTGAGCCATACGCCGAAGTGACTCATTACGACCGTAACGCAATTCAGTCTGCGCCATCTCAATGGCACCCCGATGGTGCGGCACCATCATCGCCACAAAGTCGGCGTCGACGTCGCCTGACGGCCTAATACCCATGTTGATCATCATCTTGGTCATCGCGCCGATATTCTCGGCGAGATACGGAGTCTCCGCGGCGGGCGCGGAACTAAAAGCCTTCGTGCAGATCGCCGAGATATAGTCAGCAAGCGATTGCCGGCTGGCTGGGTAGACAGTCAGACATGCTGTCGCAGTAACGACGCCGACGGCTATCGCTGCCACATGCGAGATGATTGATAAGCGAATTGCTGACCACATGAATACCTCGCTTGCGTTGGTGCGAAACCGGCCAACTGGCTTGCGCGTGATGTACCGGAATCAGACACAGGCTCGGCACTTGTCAGCGATGCTGATAGGCAACTCTGGCGGTGCCATACCGATTGTGCTCTCGCCGCTATCCTACGCCCCGCGATATGCGAGCCTAGCGAGCCTTCCAAGATCTAGAGCATGATCCGGAAAAGTGGACACCGCTTTTCCGAAAGAATCATGTTCAATTCGGAATCCAAAGCGAAGTGACGATTTATTTTAATCCCGTCGCGCACTAGGACCAAGCGCCTTCTTGGCCCAATTGCAAACGACCAAAACCGCACCACCCGTCGGACGACCGCCCCGTCGGCGCGAAAGGCTCTCCGTACCTGAGAGGCGCTTTGGATCCCGGCGGCTACATTACCGGCGGACAAGGCACTTCTCCGGCAGTGCAAGACTGTGAAGGGGCGCAAGTCGCCTAGACTGTATGTCCCCTCCACAAAATGAGGCGACTCACCCTCAATGTTGCGACGAGGGTTGCCTGGATGGACCGGG
>NZ_JBVBEF010000241.1:0-2728 GCF_055456055.1 Bradyrhizobium sp. LeoB3 | reverse complement strand
GCCTCCCTTAAGTGGTGCTAAACACCTCCACTTTGGCACATCGATGCCGTCGGCGGGGCGTCCACCCCATCATAAATGATCATGTCCGCTTACCCCCGGAGAGCGGCGCAAAGGCGGACATGCAACTATTGACGAGATGGGCCAATAGGTGACATTCGAGATGGAAGAGACCGTCAGCGTCAGAAGCAAATGGTCTCCACCTTATTGCTCCCGGACGCCCCCCTTCCTCAGCCCGTCGAGAATGTCATCGATCTCCCTACGAAACTGCGGGTTGGTTGACATTGAGTAAACGAGATCACGGTACCAATGGATCGTAAAGTCTGGTCGGAGCCTGTTCAATTCATTCAAGCTCTGCTGTGCCCGTTCCAATTGCCCCGTGGCTCCATAAGCCGATGTCAGATCCACATAGGCGAACCAGGACGAATTGTTCAGATTGGCCGAGCGCCCGCATTCCTCGATGGCTTCTCCATATTGGTGCAGGTGCAAGTGTGCATGGCAGAGCCAGAAGCGCCATTGGAAAGCAAAAGGATCTCTGGGACTGAGACGGAGGGCCAACTGGACCGGCGAGAAGGCTTCGCGCGCGCGCCCGGAGACGACGAGTGCAATTGCTTTAGCAGCGTAGGCAGCTGGATTATTTGGATCGATTTCGAGCGCCGCATCGTATTCAGCCAATGCCTCCTCAGGACGTCCAAATAGAAGAACGGTTCCCTTGGTCGTATGAGCACTCGCGCTTGCGGAGCTTTTGGACAGAACTCTGTCGATGAGAGCGATCGCTTGCTTTTTGTCTTCAATAACGGACTCAGACCATCGGTTGTTCACACCAGCCGCTAAACACCGCGCTTTGCCAATCATGGCGTCAACGTTGTCCGGATCGAGGCGCAACGCACCTTCGAATAGCTTCTCTGCCTGAGCATTTTGGATCTTCGACTGCGGCTCGTATAACTTTGCCCAGCCGCGCATCGCGAAGTCCACGGCGTCTGGATTCGTCGGCCGGTCCACTTCGCTGCGGCGGCTTTCGGCTTGGATCAGTTCAATGTTCAGTGAGCGGGCGAGCCGCGCTGTGATCTGGTCCTGCAAAGCGGCAAGGTTCGTGCGATCGCCGTCGAAACGATCGGACCAGACGTCCCGATTGCTGGCGACATCGGTAAGTGAGACGTTGACCCGGACCTGATCCCCGTTGCGCCGCACCGCACCCTGGATCGCCCAGCGGATGCCAAGATCTTTGCCGAGCCTCCTGAAGTCGATCTGCTTGTTCCTGTATGTAAAGGCCGTTCCGCGTCCGATGACGAACGCGCCGGGCATTTGCGCGAGGTCGGTCGTCAGATCGGTCGTAATGCCATCGGCGAAATAGTCCTGCTCCGGATCGTTGTTGAGGTTTGCGAACGGCAGGACGACGAGTGACAAGCGGGGAGCAATGTCGGGTCGTGCGGTAGCCTCCCGCTGCGTCTGCTGCTTGTCCGGAAACACGTCGGTGCGGAGCGTCTTCCACACAGTCCAGTAGCCGACGAGGCCACCCGCAATCGCGCCGATAGCCGCGATCGAAGCGAGCGCTCCACCGATCAACCGCAGTCGCGTCCGGAGGCGATCCCTAAAGTTGAGAGTCGATGCCGGTTGGTCCGATAACTCGTTATCAGATGGCGTTTTGTTCAGTGGGTCACTATCGGATGCCGGTTTGTTCGGTCGGTCGCTGGAGACTTCCGAGTTCGTCACCATTGCCTCCCACAGGAGCCAAATGTCCAGTTATTCCAGCCTAGCAGATTCTTGCCGTTTCGCGTTGGTCAAGGTTGCTGACTAAGTTCACGCCTCTTACAAGTTGTTGCAGGGGCGGTCGTCGGTTCTACGACGTCGAATAGATGTCCGGTTGGCGTCACAAGCGGCGTTTGACGTCGCACTGAGCGGCGTCCGGTCTATCCCGGTGAGCTGACCTAGCGATCTTCAATCCGCTTTCGGCCATGGGCCAAAAACCGGACGGACGGTACCATGCACATGCATCGCGCGTAGTCTATTGCTGCGATCTGCTTTCAAGCAGCCGGCCGCGGATCTCCTCCGATACAAAGCGCTCCGCCCGCTGCCATGCCTCGTCGTTGTCGCCGCGAAACTGGAAGTATTTCCTAAACACGATGTGCTGGGATGTTGTATCGATAGCAACAGTCTGCGCAACCTGCACCAGCGTGCTCATCTTATGAAAGCCGCCGATGATCAGGATCTGCGCGCCGGCCTGTGACGCCGCACGCAGCCGATCGCGCAACGTCGGTCCATCGGTCGGACAATTTGAAGCGCAGGAGGACGGCAAAAGCTCAAAATGGTGGTCCGCCGTAAAATCGTCCCGCAGCGCAGTCATGAAGGCCCGCAATCGCTTTTCATGCACGGCCGTCTGATCGGTGGGCTCGTTCGACGTGTCTCTATATTTGAAATCGTCGACGGAGACAGCCAAGGCGTGGCCGGCTGTCTCGGCGGAGGCATCTGAGATGAGGCTGGATCCCAGGAACAGACCGGCTGCGGTAACAGCGTGCAGGATTGAGCTGTGGCGCATGGTGATGGCTCGATCTCCCCCGCTAAGTCGATTTTAGAAGATCGATTCTTTCCGTCTCCTGTCGAAGAAATTAATCCTTGGTAACGCTACGCGGCAGGCGCAGCGCTAATGTCTGCAGTGGGTGTGCGCCGTGACAAGGCGGCGCTTTCCAGTGGGTGCAAGTCCCACCCGGCAAACGCTCCAGCCGGAAGCAAT
>NZ_JBVBEF010000240.1:0-2729 GCF_055456055.1 Bradyrhizobium sp. LeoB3 | reverse complement strand
GGAATGTCGCCGCTGAGATGGCGCTGCATGTTCTCGCTTATAACCTCACACGGGTGATGAACATCGTCGGCAAACCGCGCCTGATTGCAGCCATCCGCGCCGCCTGAAGGCCGGAAAGTGCCTCAAAGAGCGCAATACCGCGTCGCGATACCTACTTTGGCCGGGCATTGGATGATCAGACGTGAGAACATCGGCCGCCTGCAATGATTGGCGACCACGGTCGCGTACCGACCCATCTGTTTGCACACAACCAACACCCCGAGCGGTCATCGAGCGCAGCGGAGCGCTGCGATCCGAAACACCCCAAATCGATCAGCCATGACATGGCGCGGGCGCTCCAGCCGCGAATGACGTAGGGGATGGAAGGGGATTCACCCCTCCGATACTTGGCGTGGCGCGCTTTCTCCTTGATCTCGGCCCATTCCGGCACCTCGCCCCGCCGGGCGAATGAAACCTGCATTGATCGCTTGCGGCACCATCGCGTCGTCGCCAAGCGCGATGGCTTCGAGATAGATGCGAATGCGATCACCGAACGAGACGAACGGCGAAGCGAGGCCCGAAACCCAATAGCTCACCGACATCGTATCCGGTGGACCGCCGGAAACCCGGCCGCTGCGATCGATGGTCTGCCCGGGTGCGACGTACTGGCCGCGCTCGTTCATCGCCGCCTTGTGGCTGTCCACCGCAATGCGGACATTCGAGATAGGTCTCGCGCGCCGGCCTCATCGGCGATCTCGCGCGCCCTGGCGTCGCGGACCCGACTGTCAGCGGCAGATTTCTGCGCCGCGTCATTCCGAAAGCGGATGTAACCTTGCACGACGACAACGCTTAACCAGACCGCCGCCAGGGCGCTAAAATTTTTCGTCACCCTCTTGAAACTTTTTTGCTCGTTGCAGATTTTTTGGGTCGCCGCAGTCATGACGGCCGGGGCGCCTTCGGGGCCCCGAAATCAAGGCGGGCGCCGGAAGGTGTCCGGTGCCAGCTCGTACCCAACTTGCTCTTTGGAGGATTTGGCTATGAGGTATGATTGGACTCCTCTGTGGAGGTCGACCATTGGCTTCGACCGCCTGTTTGACGTTCTCGATGAGGTCCAGCGGACCGCCGAAGAGACCTATCCCCCCTATAACATCGAGCGGCTCGACGAGAACCGCTTCCAAATCTCGGTGGCGCTCGCCGGATTCTCACCGGACGAAGTGGCCCTTACGGCGGCGCAGAATGTCCTGACGTTGGAAGGTCATAAGGCCGAGAAGGACGAGAAGACCTTTGTGCATCGCGGAATGTCGACCCGCCCCTTCAAGCGGCAGTTCACCCTGGCTGACCACGTCGAGGTCAAGGGCGCGCACTTCGAGAATGGTCTGTTGGTCATCGAGCTTCAACGCGAGATTCCCGAGGCTATGAAGCCGCGGCGCATCGCCATCGCGGGCGCAAGCGCCGGGCAAGTCAAGCAGATCGAGGGCAAGGCCGCCTGACGACCCCGCGGCTTGGTTCCGATCGCCGCCGCGCGGGTTCTCCCGCGCGGCCACCTTAAACGCGTCTTGATGGGAGGTTAGCCATGCGGAGGACGCCCGCACACGACAACGTCTTCGATTTCAATGCTCTTCTTCACCCCGGCACGGTGTTCTCGCATCCGCGCGACGTCGTCGCTGACCCGAATTTGAGTCTGGCCGAGAAGCGCGCCGTCCTCGCGTCATGGGCCTCTGATGCCTCGGCGATCGCGTCCTGTCCAGCGTTAGGCGCGCCGGACGGACTAAAGGCGCCTGTTCATATCTATGAAATTCTGGAAGCGCTACGCGCGCTGGACGGAAACGGTCCGCGCAACCCGCCGGCCGGCAAGCCAATGCGTCTGCGCTCGGCCGAGCGTCGCGCGGCGGAGTGAGCGAGGATCCGCAAATGATTCCATGATTCCAGGTCGCTTCCCGCGCGCAATTCCGCGATACATGCCTGCACCGCGCCGCTTGATTTCCGCATACGGGTTTTCTTTGCAGTTTTTGAAATGGCGCAAACGAGCTGTAGCAACGTCCGTTCGTGGCCCATCAGCGACGTGGCGAGACGCCTCATTGAGGTCTGCTCCCTGAGGCAAGGCGGTCCAAATTTGCTCACCTTGAGTTCTCATCTTGACCCAATGTATGGTCCGGCCGCGCGTTGCAAGCGGTTGCGTCAACCTGGCAGATGCGGTCTTGCAGCAATGTATCCGGCCTCTGCTTGGAGCGTGCTGGGCTCCGGGCCATCATGGATATCAGCGCGCATGCGAGCTGATTAGCGGAGCGGCCTCGAGCGGGCCATTCGGGTCACCAGTGTTCGCATGCGCCGGGAAGACCGATCCTCCATGGTCGTCTCATCCTCTCGCAGACCTCGGCGGGTAAGGGATGTTGGTTACGTCATCGATGGGCTCCTCACTTCGCGCTGTTCCTCGTGCCTGGCGGTCCGTTCCTTCGTCCCGGCCTGCGCGCGCAGACGCGCCGCGCGCTAAGGGCCGTCAAGGCCGGCCGTCGTGCTGTCCTGACGCCTTGCTCCACCACTGCCAGGCGGCGCCTTGACGGCGCCGAGCACGGCGCGAGGATCAGGCAGGTCGGGACGCCGTCTCCTCCGGCTTGACGCCTTCGAAGAGGCGGCCCTTGTTGAGGACCGCCCAGGCGATCCGGGCGAGCTTGCTGGCGAGCGCAATCGCCAGCACGTTGTGGTGCAATCGCTTCTTGGCGGCTTCGATCCAAGATTTGAGGCCATAGCGC
>NZ_JBVBEF010000239.1:0-2779 GCF_055456055.1 Bradyrhizobium sp. LeoB3 | reverse complement strand
CATCGGCCTTGACGCGCTGAAGTCATGCCGCCTGCCCAGGCTCTTTCGCAAGCTCCTGCCGCGACGAACCAAACCCGCTTCTTGGCGCTGATCCTTGGTCCGACTGATCGCTTGACGCCATCAGAGGGTCGGCTGTGCGAACATGCCGCCGGTCCGGCTGCGCCCGCGCGGTGATTGCAGCGCTCAGTCCGACACATCGGGCGCCTGTCAGCGGGGGATGGTCCTCCGCTCAGAACAGGAGCCGCATCAATGTCCCTCAAAGACGCACATGCCTTCCCGATCAATTCACATTGATCGTACCGAGAGGCAAAATTTACTCGTGCACTGTGACCAGGCGCAAGGGTAGCGGTATCGGTGTTTCGTTTATTTGAGCTAGAGCTGTGGCGATGGAGCAGCGCAAGTCGCGGCGGGTCATTTTTGAGCGGGGGTTTGCCGCACACATGATGGCGATCGATGGCACTTGGCATCGGACCTGTAAGTTGGAAGACGTGTCCGGCACAGGAGCAAACTTGCTGTCGAAGGCCTTCAACTGAGAGAATTCTTCTTGCTCTTGTCGTCGCCGTGGCTTGCATATCGGCGTTGCGAGCTAGCCTGGCATCGGGTTTTTGAAGAAAATGTGACGCTGGGCTTTTGCCGCCCAAAGTTCGGGAGTTGCGGCTGCGCCTCCGATTGATCTAGATACCAAGGTGTGGTTTTTCTTTTTTGGAGCTAATGACGTGGCGATAGGGACTGTTAAGTGGTTCAACCCGACTAAAGGCTATGGGTTCATTGCGCCGGACGGCGGTGGCAACGATGTATTCGTGCACATCTCGGCAGTGGAGAAGGCAGGCTACACTTCGCTCGCTGAAGGCGTGAAGGTCAGCTATGAGCTGGTAACCAATCACAGCGGCAAACAAGCGGCAGAAAATCTACGTCTGGGCTAAGCCGCGGTTAGTCCGTTTAAGCTCTTCCTGCCGCTCGGACTGTTTCTTATCGAGTGCCTCCTGCAATTCTTGCAGCGCTTGAAGATAGAACTCCTCATCTCGTCCCGCAGGCATTCCAGCTTTCTCCCAAAGCTCGTATGCCCTGCGGTCAATATCCTTTTGAGCTGGTCTCGCCATCGGCCCCTCCGTGGTGCCCTACGTCCTGACAATCCGGGAGTTATGACGTGTTGCCAGGCGGCTTCGGGACGGGTGCCAAGGTTTGCTTTGTCAACCGGACCTTCTATTGCTGCTCTTTGGGAACGGCCCCGGTCGATTGATCGGGCGGCCCCTGAGGAGCAGCACCCTCGCCGGTAGTTGTTGATCTCAACTCTGACGCCGCCGTACAGTCACCTGCCCAGAGCTTTGTGCCCTTGACCGTACCGACGAGCTTGCAGCCCATTGGTGCGCTAGGCTTTGCTTCAACAGCCGGTTTCCCGGCAACGGTTGGTCTCCTTGCCGGAGGAGCAGCCTGAGCGAGCGTCGCGTCCGATACTACGGTTAGTGCGAATGCCAAGGCGGCTGTTGCGCCAATAGTACCGCGAATGCCCATCTAATTTTCTCCTCTCAAACACCGGCCTCTATGGTGGTCGCAGGGGAAGCCCTTGTCTAGCGGCATCAACGGACCATCAATATTGCCGCGGCCTGATCTTCTTTGTCCGCCCGCGCGCAACGATCCGGAGCGCCTCATCCGGCACCGGTCGCTGCAACGCTTTCGCCCCATCCCATGGCGCGCGCATCGGTCCAAATGCCTGCGAAAGCGAACAGTGGCCGGTCCTCGTTCAGCGCAAACCACACCACGTCTTTACTTCTTGGTCTCCGGGTTCGGCTCCGGCGCGTACTCCGCAAAGCAATTGGCCGGGACCCAGGCAACGGTTGTCCGGCTTCACGCCATCAACTTAAGCGCACACGCGCGAGAAGGGCCGAACCTCTTGCGCCCCGGTGTCACTGGTATACGTGAGAGCAGTTAGCACTCGCTCGTTGCGACTGCCAACCAGAAAATATTCACAAAAGGTCAAGGAGGACTGTATGCAATTCCGTCCGCTTCACGATCGCGTCGTGGTCGAGCGCATCGAAGCTGAAGAGAAGACCGCTGGCGGCATCATCATTCCCGACACCGCCAACCGAAAGCCAGCATGCGCGGCAGCGGTGGGCGGTCGGGCTGTTGCCGCTTTGCCGATGTTTGTGTCGCGCACTGTTTCCGAATGTTTCTGATTGTAAACAGCGTTTTTAATATCAGGAATAGATTCGGCGCAGGTGGCACGCCATGACGTTGATTCAAAAATTGCGACGGAAGCTGTTGCCACCTTGTGACGTGATCGAGGGCTACGAGAACGAGGAATTGGTCGACACGATCTTTCGCAAGACCATTATTACGATCAGGTGGGCGAATGAATTGAGCAGCACGCGGCTGAAAATTGTTGGCGAGATTCTTGCCAAGCACGGGCCGATGACGGCAGAAGCCATTGTGCGGGAGATGCTGAAACTCGGCCATGACGTGTCCATTCACGAAACGCTGCCCGGCAAAGTCTCTGCGCTTCTCATAAGTCTGTGGCGGCTGGAAAAAGCCGGCATCCTCGCGCGTGAAGGCAAAGGCCAATCGGCGCTGTGGCGGATCAAGACATCACAAACGCAACCGCCGTACTCGCAAGCGTCATGATGACCCGACTTGCTATAGTCCATGGGCAGTGCCAGCTGGACGCGGGCGGTTCACCATGGCGGCCGATGAACGCCGCCAATGGCTCCGGGATCTCGCCGCGCTCGGCGCACCGCTGGCTCAGCTCGATGGCGATCTCTCCGAGGTCAAGCAGCACCGCCTC
>NZ_JBVBEF010000238.1:0-2853 GCF_055456055.1 Bradyrhizobium sp. LeoB3 | reverse complement strand
TATTCCGTCTATGGAGCGCTGGTCTGGATGGAGCACTCCTCGCTGTTCATCGGCAATACCGGCACCCGCGCCGATCGCGCCGGCGAAACGGTGGACGCGATCGAGAAGGAAGTCCGCCGCATGGCCGAGGAAGGCCCGACCCAGAAGGAGCTCGACGAGGCCAAGTCGTATTTGAAGGGTTCGCAGATGCTGGCGCTCGATACCTCCTCGAAGCTCGCGCAGGCGATGCTGCAGTATCAGACCGACAAGCTGCCGATCGACTACATCGAGAAGCGCAACGCCATCGTCGACGCGGTGACGCTGGACGACGCCCGCAAGGTGTCGCAGCGGCTCTGGGGCCAGGGCCTGCTCACGGTCGTCGTCGGCCGCACCCCGCAGGCCGCGGCCCAACCGGCCAGCGCGCCATCAGCCGCAACGCCGCCGGCCGCCAGCCCACCTGCCGCCGCGCCGTCAGCCGCAAAGCCGTCCGCGCCGAACTAGGTGCTTTAGGCCGCGAGCTATGCTGGCTGCCCCTCATGGTGAGGAGCCGCACAGCGGCGTCTCGAACCATGAGGCCCCGATCTCGCCCGCGGCCATCCTTCGAGACGCGGCCTAGCGGCCGCTCCTCAGGATGAGGGTCTCTGGTTGCGGAGGCCGAAGACCCGCGGCGGCTCCGCAGGCGCACGTGTCTCACAAACCCGCTATGGTACGACCGACGATTCTACTCGGCCACCGGTGATGCCATGCTGCGGGTTGCCCGCGACCTCTTCATTGACGAGAACGATATCGAGATCGGTTTCGTGCGCGCCTCGGGTCCGGGCGGGCAGAACGTCAACAAGCTCGCGACTGCGGCGCAGTTACGCCTCGACACGCACAAGATCGCGCTCGCCGAGGATGTCCGGGCGCGGCTGGTCCGATTGGCCGGCCAGCGCATGACCAAGGACGGTGTGATCGTGATCCACGCCCAGCGCTTCCGCACCCAGGAGCGCAATCGCGCCGACGCGATCGAGCGCCTGCTCGAGTTGCTCCGCGAAGCCATGGTTCGGCCAACCCCGCGCCGACCGACCAAGCCGACGCTCGGCTCCAAGCAGCGGCGCCTGGAAGGCAAGAAGCGCCGCGGCGACATCAAGGCACGGCGCGGCGCAAGAGGGTTTGACGATTGATGTCAAGAACGCGCGGATGCTGCGCTCCCTCTCCCGCTTGCGGGAGAGGGTTGGGGTGAGGGTGTCTCCGCATTGGGACTCTCCCTGAGTGGAGAGAGCCCTCACCCGCTGCGCTTTGCGCCATAGCCGAAGCTTCGCTTCGGCGTTCTTGAGAACGGCCGCCGAAGGCGGCCTATGCCTCTCCCGCAAGCGGGAGAGGTGAAGAGGTTGCGCGGCTAGTAGCGCTTGCTGCCGGGAGCAGCGGGCTCCGTCGCCGTGCCTTTGTGCGCTCCAGATCCGGCGCCTGCACCCACCGTGCCCTTGGCGCCGGCCTTCGCGCCGGCCTTTCCGGTCGGAGCGGCCGTCTGCGCGTTCATCTCCTCATCGCCGCTGCCCGTCATCCCACCCGGCGCCGCGCCCCTTTCCTGCGCGCCGCCGCGGATCGTGCCGCCGGTGGCAGCACCTTGCGCAAGGACAGGGCCGACAAGTGCGGCCGAGAGGGCAAGCGCAATCACAGAGGTTTTCGCTAGCTTCATCCATTGCTCCTGGATTTTGTTCGTGCGGGAAGGTTCGGCGGTTCCATACGCCGCCTGCTGCGCCGGTCTCCCCTTCACGCGGATTGAACGTCTCGCAAACGACGCGTGCGCCATGCAATCTGCGTCGTGTGGAGATCGTGCAGGGATTTCGGGGCAATTTCGCGAAATTGCCCTTCACATATGCGGCGGCATCAAGCGGTTTGGCCGGCACGATTTTCCTAGCCGCAGGTCATCGACGCGTTTTGTTCTGCGGTGAAACAGCCCGCTACTACCACCGCCTTTCGTGCGCGACCTAGAGTTACCGCGTACAGGCGGTGATGTGGATGAGAAGGCTACGCGCAACGGCAGCAATCGGGCTTGGATGTTGCAGTGCGTTGCTCGCGACGATCGCGGCTGCGCAGATGCCATTGCCTGCCGCCAAGCCGCCCGATGGTGCTGCGCTGTTCAAGCAGCAATGCGGGACCTGCCACACCACGAACCTGTCCGATCCGGTCCGCCAAGGCCCGCCTCTGTTCAAGATCGTCGGCCGCCCCGCGGGCAAGGCCGAAGGCTTTCACTATTCGTCCGGCTTCGCGAACGCCGATTTCGTCTGGGACGACGCCAGGCTCGACGCCTGGCTCACCAACCCGCAGGCGATGATCCCCGGCTCCATCATGGCCTATCGCCAGGCCAAACCGGAGACCTGCGCCGCCATCATCGCTTATCTGAAGGAGCTCAACTGAATGGCAAAACCCGTTCACTCGATGATCCGCGTGCTCGACGAGGCGAAGTCGCTCGATTTCTACGCGCGCGCCTTCGGCCTTAAGGTCGCCGATCATCTCAAGTTCGACGATTTCGCGCTGATCTACCTGCGCCACCCGTCCTCCCCCTTCGAGGTCGAGCTGACCGTCAATTTCGACCGCAAGGAGCCCTATACGCTCGGCGACGGCTACGGCCATCTCGCTGTGATCGTCGACGATGTCGATGCCGAGCATGCGCGGTTCGAGCGGGAGAAGCTCGCGCCGGGACCGCTGCGCGATTTCAAGCATGACGGCAAGACGCTGGCGCGCTTCTTCTTCGTCGCCGATCCCGATGGCTACAAGATCGAGGTGATCCAGCGCGGCGGCCGGTTTGGCTAGAGCGCTAGGTCGTGTGGACTCTTGGGATTCTCAAATCAGATGGAACGTGATTCAAGGCTTTCTTTTAGGAGGAAGCCT
>NZ_JBVBEF010000237.1:0-2886 GCF_055456055.1 Bradyrhizobium sp. LeoB3 | reverse complement strand
ATCTCCGCCGATTCGAGATGACAAGTGAATCATCAAGCCCCCTCGGTGGCGAGGGGGTTCTTCAGCAGACTGCTAGAACAGACTTGGGGCTGCTGGAATTATTTTTCATTTGCGGCGGACGATGACAAGGGCCCAAGAACCAGTCACGTCGTCCAGCGAACGTCAATATCGGTCAGTTGAGTATTAACAGAAATCTCTCTCTTAGGTAGAACGCGCCATGCGCGATTCTCCAGCTTTGTTTCTAGCACCGTACTCGGTAGGTCTTCGAAACCAAGTGCGGCAGGCCTATGCGTCCCTCGTGAAGCCGGCGCAGAGCCAGCCGATTACCCAGAATACGAAGAAGGCGATAACTGCGGCAATTCCCGTGGCGACAAACCCCCAACCGAGGTAGGAAGCCGCCTCGGTTGTCATAAACGTCGGTGCTGGCGAGTCCGCGATTGCGATCACCTCGCTTATCGTCCTGTAGGAGTGATAGTAGTCGTTGCAGCCGCCCACGCTGTAGTCGAGGGCGCTGCTGTACTCGTATTTCTTTTTGAACGTCCAGCCAGCGCGGGCGAGCCGCGCGATACACTCGGCACTTCGATGTGAATCCGTCGCAGAGTTGAGAGTGCTAACAGCGCTGATGATCGAGAGCGATGCGCCGGCCAATCCGATGATCACGGCCACCACCGCACCAACGCGAGTAAAGCCTCGAATGAACCGGGCCCCTGCGCTCAGCGCCACTGGCTGCCGTTTGTCGTATGGTCGTAGATCGGTCATTCCTACCCCCTGCGCGGTGAGCTTACCAAGGCTGCTCAACGCTGTCTCTCCCACCTCAGTGCCGCCAGCCCTTTTTGTCGAAGACTGTTTCGTATCCTTCCGGAAGGCGCGGGGTTTCGCAGGGCTCCGGCACATTGCAGGCCGGGCAGGGCGCACCAGCTCCACCACATCCGCAAGCATGCTTCCCCTCCCACGCCCGCTTTGGGTGGTTCTCACAAACCCAGCCGCTGTCCTCGCACAGAAGGCACTTCATGTTGTGCACATAGGAATTTGACGGTGGGATGCTAGGGAATTTGCCGGGTGGTGCGAGTCGTATTACGTTAGAGGTGGCGCGGCCGGCTGGCAGGCCAAACGCGGCACCTCTGGTAGAGTCTTCGTGTCCTAGAACACGTCAAGGTGTTGCAGCCTTAAGCCAAGCCAAGACGATAACCAGAATCAGTACGACACCGCCGGTGCCGGCAATCCCGGTACCGGCAATGTCGACCGGTCCCAGCTTAAGCGCTAGAGCATTTAAGTACATAATTTAACCTCAGGTTGTCGGTTGGGGCATGCTGGCGCGCCTTACGAGAACGAGCCGGTTTGCCGAAACGTTCCTCGAATCACGGTCGGCATGCTGGTCCTATTGGACACTCGCCAGCCTGCCTTCCGCAATGCGCGGCGCAAGCAGCCGACGCCATATCAACAAGCAGGCAGCGTAATAGTTGATCAAAAACGCGATTTGTCATTTACTTTCTTGGCCTTGTAACGGGCCCGCTACATCCGTGATTCTACGGCTTCCGCCTAAGAAAACAGCTTGGCTCCTTCCGGCGTGATCTTCACGTAGGTGCCGCTCTCATGCATCCACAGCCAACCGCGCTCGATCGCTAGCTTAAGGCCGGCGCTATATTCGGCCGGCTTAGCCTTCTCCCGATCTATGAACGGGTAGTTGATCTTCTCGATGTGGATGCGCCCGTCTTGTACGGGCTCGATCGTGCTCGCGATCTCCATCAGCCGGCGGGCGGCTTTTTCGGGATCGGCGTAGGGTCTGCCTTCCACGTACTTCATATGGTCTACAGTGCGATCCCGTGCTGAGCGCAGAATTGTTGAAGAGTGAGGCGCACAGAAGTCACGAGATCTAGGAAGAGCAGGTCTTTGCCCCCTGGGCCCTCGAGCATGACTTTCTCGTTCGTGTCAAAGGCTGATTGATCGAAGACATCAGGAGAAAAGGTGCTCGGGCTTGAGTAGGTGTTTGCTGCGTGTGACGGAGAAGAGGGGTGGGTGCCTGGGCGCGTCAGAGAAAAATGTTTCGCGGAATTGGCTATGTTCCTGACAAGCTCAAAATTGAGATCGATATCCCGCAACGCATTTGCGAACGACGAGTCATTGTGGACTAGCGTCATTGTTCCTGTTCCGTCCTTGAACTGGAGGTTCACCGACCGCCAATAGGACTGCCCTTTCTCTTTGTAGATCCAGTCCGACATGTGGAAGAGCGAAATTGCGCAATGGAATGCTTTGCGTAAATTTCCACTGTCGGCCTGGAATTCCTGAAAGTCGGGCTCGACGAACTCATCCCAGTATTTTTTACAGGTATCGATTTTTGTTTTCACTTAGGTTGTCCCAGTACATCGACTATATTCTAAATTGTTGCCGCCGATAACGTGCTAGTCAAGCCCTACCTATGAGAGGGTACCTGTCTCATTTGTGCCAAGGTCGGGTTCGGTCCTGCGGGATTCGGCGGGCTTGCGCAATGTCCGCCTCGCTTAGGCGGGAGCGCACCCGCAGCCATGCGGCCTTGAAAAGAAGCTTGGCATCCTCGAGGTCTGCGGTGCTGCCGCGGTGATCAGGAAGCTGGGGGACGTTAGGCAGGATTACAGCCCAATTCCAGATGTCGTGGCCGCCGACGCCGTGGGTGGATGCGCCCGATCGTGAAGCCATCCCAGACCACCACATAGTCGCCTTCGCGCCTCTCGCCGCCGATGACGGTTGGGCGGAGGAAGAGCTGGTCGGGAGAGGGCATTTCCATAGCCGCATGATTTAGGAACACGCGGATGGAAATCCAGCTCTCGTTGCTCTAGGTCGTGTGGACAGTTACCGCAACCAAAGCAGAGTTGCGGCAATAGTGACGACGGCAAAGTAATTTTTGGCGGT
>NZ_JBVBEF010000236.1:0-2886 GCF_055456055.1 Bradyrhizobium sp. LeoB3 | reverse complement strand
GGTTAAGCCTAGCGCACGTCACGTCCGGTCTACCCGCGGTTGCGGACATTCGAACCAATTCGAGCGACTTCGGCTCGAGGCCACAAGCCGACTCATGCAATGCAGCAAACAGCCCCCTCACTCGATCACCTCCTCGATATTAAGATTGCTCACCTCCGCTCCCACCATCGCTGAGCGCTGAGTGCATGGCGTAGACCGCAATTGCCGCTATGAGAGCCGTGACAAAGAGCCCAAAAAACCCAATTCCAATCGCAAGTGCGCGCGTCAACGCCTGCCTCGGGACGAGATCGCCGTAACCAATCGTGAGGCCGGTAATGAAAGTGAAATAGATCGCATCCCCGAAAGACCAGCCCTCAACAAAACCAGTCAGCAAGCCCAGGGCAAGCTGAATCGCTAGAATTGCCGACAACACCGGCCACGTCACGTGAACCGCATGGCCGAGCGCCACGAAAAAGCGCCGCTGCAACGTTTTCGGTGCTGGTCGGTTCATGTCGTGGCGACCTCCGTAAACGGCGCGCTGCAGAGGGCCATTCTACTGGTCGCAATTCCTGCTTTGATCGGCTGTCTGTTGCAAGCTGACGTTCTTGCCCTTGACTTGGCAGCGTCTTTTTCTGGTTCAAGATTCTTGCTCTAATTTTTTGCCTCGATCCGCTGCAGAGCTTCAATTTTTGCTCCGCGGCAGGGAAATGCGGCGATGTCTGCGAATGGGATGGACCGGCCGTGCTCCCGCCCAACTAGCGAGCATACTTGTGGGGCAGTCAGGAGAAGGAGCCACGCCATGCCGCGCAAGTTTGACACCGCAGTCGTTACCATTGGTATCGATCCGGGCAAGAACATCTGCACCTAGTTGGCCTCGATGCCCGAGGAGAAATCGTTCTGCGCGAGAAGGTAGCGCGCGCCAAAATTGTGTCGCGGCTGGCGAATATGCCGCCATGCTTGATCGGGATAGAGGCGGGCATGGGAACGCACTATGTGACCCGCGATCTGCTCGCCCTCGACCACGACGTGAGGCAAGTGCCCCCGGTCTACGCCAAGCCTTTCCGGCAGACCCACAAGAATGATTTTCGAGATGCGCATGCGGTCGCTGAGGCCGTGCAACGCCCCACGACGCGGTGCGTACCGCCGAAAACCGATGAGCAGCTCGATCTGCAGGCGTTGCATCGCGTGCGCTATCGCCTGGTGGGACAACGAACCGCGATCATCAATCAGATCCGCTGCTTTCTCGTGGAGCACGGCATCACGGTGAGGCAACGGCTCCACTGGTTGCGCCACGCATTGCCGGACATCCTTGCCCAACGCACAGATGTCCTGTCACCGCGGATGGTTCGCATCCTAGAGGATCTGGCTCAAGACTGGCGCCGCCTCGACGATCGCATCGAGGCTGTGACTGATGAGATCGATGTGCTCTCCAAGAACACGGAACCCTGTCGGCACTTGATGACAATACCGGGCATAGGCCCGATCATCTCGAGAGCCATCGTCGCTGCGATCGCTGATGGAGCAGCCTTCACACGCGGCCGGGATTTTGCTGCTTGGCTGGGTTTGGTCCCCAAGCAGATCTCCACAGGTGATCGAACGATTCTCGGACGCATCACCAAACGCGGCAATCGCTACCTTCGCATGCTCTTCCTGCAGGCGGCCCGCGTCGTTCTACTTCGGCCAAGGAATTGGATGCAGCACAGCTTTGGACCTTGGCTTGCCGCCGCGGCTCAACGGTTGCACCATAACGTGCTGGCTACAGCTCTAGCTAACAAGCTGGCCCGCATCGCATGGAGCGTGCTTGTAGAACACCGTGTATACGAGACGCGTCTCAGCACGGCAGCGGTATGATATGAGCGGTATAAGCTTGCTCTGGTTCACCAAAGGGATGACCGCCACCCTTCTCCGCCCCCGTCGCTCGCCGATTAAGGCGAGCGAGCGACGGTGGCTCCGAAGGGATGGCTTCAGTTAATCGTTGAGCCGCTTGGTCGTACCCGCCGAGGTCTGCGAGTTAAATTTGAGGAAGATGGAGGAACGGTCTCGCCGTCGCGTTCGTGATCTGGTGACCCAACTGGCCTTCGAGGGCCTATCCGAGAATGAGATCGGACGCGCGCGGATATCCATGATGGCCAAGAGCGATCTGCTCCACGCGAGGGCCGGATACAGAAGCGCAAGACCAGTCACCGCCGCTCTGCAGATTTAGCTTGCAACGCACGGCCGGTCCATACAGTTGGGTCAAAATGCGAAGAGCTCAGAGTGTGCAAATCTGGCCCGCTCCGCCCCAGTAAGCGGACCTCAATGAGGGGTGTCGCCACTTCGCTGATGGGCCAGAAGCTAACGTCTCCGGCACCCAGCTGTTTTGCCTAGTAAGGAGCGCAAGTGGTTTTCGGTTTCGATGACTATCCGCTCGCCGCAAACAGATCCCACTTCCCGGGCAGTCCTTTGAGTTCGTAAGAACCGCGTTCGGCGAATTTCAACCCGGCTCCGGCGACGAGGTCGGTGACGACGCGCGAAACCAAAACTTCATCGGAGACGCATTGCGACATCACGCGCGCGGCCGCGTGGACGGCGATGCCAGCAATGTCATTGCCTCTAATTTCAATCTCCCCGGTGTGCAGGCCGGCGCGAACGGAGAGTCCGATCTGTTTCGCCGCCGAGCCAAAGGCGAGCGCGCAGCGCACCGCTCGTCCAGGACCGTCGAAGGTTGCTAGAACGCCATCGCCAGTGCTCTTCACCAGATTGCCGCGGTGCTTACCGACCATCTCTCTTGCAATCTGATCGTGATTGTCGAGCAGCCGAAGCCAGCGCGCGTCGCCCATCGCAGTGGCGCTGCGCGTGGAGTCAACGATATCGGTGAATAGCACGGTCGACAGCACGCGCTCAAACTCAACCGCGCCATGATCGCGG
>NZ_JBVBEF010000235.1:0-2889 GCF_055456055.1 Bradyrhizobium sp. LeoB3 | reverse complement strand
ACGGCGTCGCAGAATCGACGACGCCAGCTAACCGCGCCGCCTGATCGGCCCCATCACCCAATTTCGGCCATAGCTCAGGTCTCGACACTGACCAGCTCAAACGTGTTGCGGATGTCGATGCGCTTTAGCGCTGCCTCGACGTCTCGATTGTCCAGTAGTCCCAACAGCCGATCGATGGTGACAGTGGCATCGCGCGGCTGCTTCGGGTCTATGTACTCGCCTAGCACGCGACGGGAGGCTTGAACGGCGTCAAGAACGATTTCGTAGTCTCTTCGCATGGTCTCCTCAATCTGTATCATCGTGGTCCAGCATGATGGCCTCAAAGCCCTCCGGTAGCTACGGCGGCGTGTTCTCGTCACAGTGGTTGCAGAGAGCGCAAGGCGCGCCGGCTCCGCCGCACACGCAGGCGCGTTCGCCCCAGCCAAGCCTTGTCAGGATGGTTCTCGCAGACCCATCGGTTGTTGTTGCAGCGCGCACCATTTCAGTGCAGATCCTCCCGCAATCCCTTGAACACCGGGTGCCGCACCTTGCCTTCTGCCGATTTGGCGCGGTACTCGATTTCGGCGAGCAGCGTCGGCTCAACCCAGATGCCCTTGTGCGTGATCCGCTTGGCGAAGGGCTGCGTCCTCCGGATCAGCGGCGTCAGGCGCTTCTGCAAATCGGCGGCGGACGCCTCGTCAAAACCATGATCGACCTTGCCGGCGTAGATCAGCTCATCTCCCTTGCGCCGGCCGAGATAGATGCCATCCCATTCTCCCTCGTCCAGGGCAAAGCCGGCGATGGTCAGCGTCTCCCGCTGCGCGCAAGGCTTCTTCACCCAATTGCGGCCACGGCCCGAGATATAAGGGCTATCGGCGACCTTCGAGACCACGCCCTCCTGGCCAGCCGTGCAGGCCTGACCGAACATCGCACGGCCGTCGACCTCGAAGCTCTCGCTGAATTGGACATCGGTGCCGGCGATGAGTCTCCTTAACTCGGCCTTGCGCGTGGAGAGCGGCAGCTTCCGCAAATCGTGACCGTCGAGATAGAGCAGGTCGAAGGCGACCAGGATGATCTTCTTTGATCGGCCCTTGAGCTCGTTTTGCAGCACCGAGAAATCCGTAGTGCCGTCTTTGGCCGGCGCGACCACCTCGCCGTCGATGACCGCGCTGGAGGCGGAGATGTGCCAGGCGTCGGCGGCGATCTTACGGAAGCGGTGGGTCCAGTCATGGCCTCGCCGCGTGAAGACCTTGACGGCCTCATTGGCGATGTGGGTTTGGACGCGGTAGCCGTCGAACTTGATCTCGTGGATCCATCTGGCGCCGGTCGGCACCCGTTCGACGTCGATCGCTAGTGCCGGCTCGATGAAGCCGGGGTAGGCAGCCTTGACGCCGATCGGCACCGGTTTCTTACGCTGAAACGCCACGCCAAGGAATCCCGACGCTATGTGCTGATCAAATTGGCACAAAAGAAATCGTTCCGACCCTGCAACCTGTCGCACCCATCCGAATTTTCTTGTACGCTAGGCTGTGGAATGTCTGCCGCCATGGCCTGGAAATCGCGCCTCCGCTTAACACAGTTAGGTGGACGGCTGCTCGAGAAGGGGGTCATGCTATTTTTTTCCCGAGGGAGACGGAGATGGCTTTTCCGATCGAGGCTGATTCCAAAAAGGACCCTCAAGTTGTGATTATCGTGGTTGATCGGCTGGAACAGGAGAGGGCTCAGCTGCTTGCTCTTCGAAAAAAGGTGTCTGACGCGGCACACACGTGCCAGTCCCTGGGCGCCGGCCGAACGCTGGGTGGAGTTCCGTCCCACTCAAACCAAGGAAGTGAGCCATGAAGGACTTCACAGGAAAGTGGCGCCGACTCCGCGCCGATGCAAAGCATTTAGCCCTCTTGAGTGTGTCGGCGACAGATCCAAGTCAACGCGAGCTATTCAAGCGTTTAGGTGATGAGCTTGCCATCGAGGCGCTTGAGCTGGAGCAGCTCGTGAAAAGGAAACCGAATAGCAAGGTCGATGGGCTCACGTGAGGACTTGGGCGGCAGTCAGCCCACCGAGGTGACGCTCTCATGCATCTAGGGCCGGCCTGCGCAGTCGGCTTGGCCCGTCCAGTCGATCTGTCGGGCTTATGAATATCTGGGCTTGTAAAAAATCTTGGCGGCTCGGACGAGCCGCGCGGCGCTGGCCCCAACCCGCGTGTTCTCTTCCAGAGGGATGACTATCAAACGTCCGTCGGTTTACGGCGGCGCCTTACCAGCCACTACACGCCGTAGCCGAGGGCAAGGATCGGAAGGCCTGCGCCGGCGATTGGCCCCGGGGCTCCGTTGGTGTGCCCGTGTCCGTGTGGCCGGTTTTGACGAACTGGGCTGTTTGGAGCTCTGGCAGAGGTCGCCAGCATTGCGCACAAAAGCCAGCACCCCTAAGGCTGGATCACCAACCCTCGGCGCCGCGCTGAGAAACAAGACGGCGTCCGCACGCATCAGCGACGCCGACGGGGGGTACCTTGAAAAGCCCAGTCACGCCCGATGGCTGTTTGAACTACTCCTCGGGGTTCCATAGGTCCGCTTCCATTTCTGCAACGATATCTTGCAAGAGACGGATTGCGAGCGGGTCGGTGACCTCGCGTTCCATCATGCGATAGCGCATCAGCCGCTCTTCAAGTTCCCGCTGTTGCTCGTCGTCGGTCATTGCGCACCCCTTGCGTGAGCAAGACGCGCCAGGAGACTGATGGTTGCCGGAACTTGAAAAATTCTCGGCAGAATTGGGGCGGTTCACAGTCCATTCAGGCCAGAGCCCGTACTCATCTCCGCGGGAAGAGTCAACGAGGAGGTGGAACATGTCGAACGCTCGCGAGGGCTTCGATGCGATCGATATCGTTGTCGATTGGATCGACGCCTGTAAGCAGGGTCG
>NZ_JBVBEF010000234.1:0-2936 GCF_055456055.1 Bradyrhizobium sp. LeoB3 | reverse complement strand
GAGGTCGCCGCAGAGGCTGCGGAACTCGACGAGCCCGTGCTCGTCGCAACGCTGCGCCAGCTGGTCCAAGCCGTCATCGTTTATGCGCCGCCGGGGACCGACGAACTCGCAATCGAGATCAAGGCATCCTTGTCGGAATTGACGTTGCCGGGACCGCTGCTGAAACGTTCGAGCGGGGGGTGACCGTTGGTAGCGGGGGCACGCTACCAACCCCACATTTGCGAGAGCATTCGTTCTCGGTTGCGATCAGCGCAGCTGCGCGAAGGCGCGGTGGAGGCGCCTTTCCACCTCCGACACTAACGGTCGTCGACACTTGTCTGCCCTGAAATTCGTGCCGTGCACATCCGCCGACCTACGCGGCCCTATCCACTCGAGACCTACACGGCAATTGATACGTTTCAACTATCGTCAATCACCTCCCTCAACGGACAAGCGCCGAACGCGAAGATTACAAAAAGATGATCGCATTCTCCACGTGCGACCAAACTATACTGAGTGATACGGTCTTTCGGCATGCAGCGTCTTGAGGTGGCAGCCTTCCTTTAGCTGCAGTTGAACCGCGAACAGCAGTGCGCTTCTGTTGATCGAAGGCTTCATGACCATTCAGCTTTCGCAGACCGCTTGGCAATACGCCAGGGATAATCGGAGCACGTGCTTGGTTTCATCGCCTGAATGTTCTCTGGCGGGGCGATTCAATGGCCTCGCCGAGGTCTGAACGAATGCGCGCGCTGGCGTAGCGTCGCAGCCGCTTGATCCGCTCGATACTCCGGAATGTGTGACTACGAAGTCAACGAAGCGTGTCAAAGCTTCGCCGTTGCCCGGCTGAATCATTTGTGAGATGATTTATGCGAAAACCAGCGCCAACATCTTTGGAGAGTATAGGACCTGATACCCCACTGAGGCTGTCTGTGGCGGCCGCAATCGCATTTCCGGACCGGAGCATTTCGGAAAGCAGCTTGAGACGAGAGGCCAAGCGGGGGCGACTTACGGTCGAGATTATTGCTGGTAAAGCGTTTACGACGCTCAATGAGATTGAAAGGATGCGTGGCCGATGCCGCGTAGAAGTAAAGGTGCCCGTCTCCACCTCAGACCAGCCCGCTACGAGGCCGGAAAGCTCACTCACGCGGCCACCTGGATCATCCGAGACGGCACTAAGTACCAAGGCACAGGATGCCTTGAACATGAAATTGGAAGGGCTGAGCAAGCGCTCAGAGACTACATCAGCGGCAAATACTCGCCGCAGCGAAAAGAGCGCGACATAGATTCAATACCGATCGCGGATGTGCTTTCCATCTTCATCGACGATCGGCCAGACCTGTTCGTAGAGAATGCAGATGCCAAAAAGTACGTTTCCCGCATGAAGCGGCTGTGTGACTTCTGGGGCACGCTAATGCTGGGCGACGTCAATAAGGCCAAATGCAACGAGTACGTGAAGAAACGTGGAAACAATGGCGGTTCGAGGCGTGATCTGGAGGATCTTCGGGCTGCGATTGAACATCATGCTGATGAGGGATATCACCGCGGACTCGTCAAGGTAAAGCTGCCGAAGAAAGGTCCGCCACGCGATGCGTGGTTGACACGCGAACAGGCCGCTAAGCTGCTTTGGATCTGTTGGCGAGCTCGAGAGATCCAAACTGTGCATCGTGGTCCCATGAAGGGCCAGAAAGTCCAGACGGACAAGCGCCCGTTGCGCCATCTCGCGCGGTTCATCATTATCGGCCTCTATAGCGGAACGCGTGCGGGCGCCATTGCGTCCGCTTCACCGATTGCGGCCATTGGCCGGTCATTTGTCGATCTGGAGCGTGGGGTCTACTACCGGCGCCGGCAAGGTCAGCAGGAAACGAACAAACGTCAGCCTCCAATGCCGATCCCGCCTCGTCTGTTGGCACACCTGCGACGCTGGCATACCCGCGGCATCATCAAGCGACATTTTGTCGAATTCAACGGGCAGCCGGTGACCTCGGTCAAGACAGCTTTCAAACGCGCCGTGAAGCTGGCAAACTTGGGCAAGAACATCTCGCCTCACACGCTGCGCCACACCGCCGCAACCTGGTTGATGCAAAACGGCACCGATCCCTGGCAGGCCGCCGGGTATTTAGGAATGTCCGTTGAGACGCTGCTGAAGGTATATGGTCACCATCACCCGGACTATCTATCCGACGCCGTTGAGAAGATGACGGCTAAACCGAAGCGACGATCTACCGCCACAGCTTCGCCACAGAAACGGAGCGAACAAACGAAAACGAACGTGATAAAGATGCCTGCAAAATAAGGGGTTTTGCGCGCTCCGAAGCACCTTTCCGGCGCTCATAACGGTCTGGTTGCAGGTTCGAGTCCTGCCGGGCCCACCAGTGAAATCAGCATTGTGCGGACACTTTGAAAACGACTCGATTTCACCTTTAAGAACGACTCGATTTCGTTTTGAAAACGACTCGATCTCACATCTCACTGATACGCCTCGCAATTTTCGCCTCGCAATTTTCGCCTCGATTTTTTCGCCGATTTTGGGCCGCGAAAAAAGCCAGGGGGTCAAATTGGCAACTTGCGCTCACTGGACGCCCGCATTTCACCGCTATCGGTTCGCAGTAGACCTGACTCGGATTCGCATGATCTGACTCTGCGCCCGCCCTAGGTGTCGCAGACGTCATGTAAGAGGCACCAGCACTGTAGGACGCGGAACAAATTTGAACTAGCGCCGTCCAAGCTGGACTACGCGCCTCGACTGGTGCGGAACGGCACCTGCATAAAGTGCATCAGGTGTGGAAGTACACCGGCCGCGGTTAATATTCCGAGTAAGTGTGTGAAGATGCAGCCGTGGGTGCAGCCGTGGGCAAAGTTGGTCCCCTATAAGTTGGTCCCCTAGAGCGTGATGTTTTTATACGGAAACATATCCTGAGTTTTTGAGATAGTTGGCGCACTCCTCGGGTGAGAAGAGA
>NZ_JBVBEF010000233.1:0-2981 GCF_055456055.1 Bradyrhizobium sp. LeoB3 | reverse complement strand
CGTAGAACACCTGCAGCAGCAAGGCGCTCAGCAATTGCTCCGGAGGGATCGAAGGACGTCCCTCGCTGGCATAGAGCCTCCCAAGGCTGCGGTTCAAATCACTCAATACATCCCGGACAAGTTCCCGCACCTTCCGCAGCGGATGGTTCACTGGCACACGCTTATCCGGCGCGATGTACGAAAACAGGCCGCCTTGATCCGTAAACCTGCCGCGCATGAGCGTCTCCGCCGATTCGAGATGACAAAGTGAATCATCAAGCCCCCTCGGTGGCGAGGGGGTTCTTCAGCAGACTGCTAGAGGACACGGACGGCTTCGCGAGGCCGACGCGGCGATTTCCGGGAATGGATTTTGCGCTCAAGCTTGCACGCTCTCAACTTGGACGAAGGTGCCGTCGCCTGTTGCGGAACGCCGTATCGCCGCGCAGCGATGCTCTACAAATCGATCCGTTATCCAGCGTGAAGCAATCAGTGGGCAGCTAAGCAGCTGTATGCGTCCGGAGCTTGCAGATGACGTCACGTCTTGACAGGATTTTGGACTTTCCAAGTCCACGGCAGCAGCGCATCGAGGCGATTGATGGGATATCCGCCGGCCATCCGCGTGAGCACGTCGGTGAGATAAGCGTAGGGTTCGACGCCGTTCAGCTTGCAGGTTTCAATCAGCGAGCAGACGACGGCCCATCGATCGCCGCCACCGTCGCTTCCGGCGAACAGGTGATTCTTGCGGCCGAGCGCCACAGGACGGATCGCTCGCTCGACCGGATTGGTGTCAAGTTCGATGCGGCCATCATCCAGGAAGCGCGTCAGACCTTCCCAGCGCGAGAGCGCGTAACGGATCGCCTCGGCCAATGTGCTACGGCCGGCCACGCGCGGAAGCTGCACTTCCAGCCAGGTATGCAGAGCTTGCGCGACCGGCCTGGAGAAGGAACGCCGCTCGGCAAGCCGATGAGCGGACGACTGTCCGCGCACGCGCGCTTCGATAACGTAGAGTTCGCCGATACGGCGCAGTGCTTCGGCCGCGACCGGCGAACCGGTAGCCTCGGCGACTTCGTAGAACTTGCGCCGCGAATGCGCCCAACATGCGGCGAGCACGACGTCGCCTTTGCCGGTCAACCGTTCAAAGCCGGCATAGCCATCAACATGCAAGACGCCCTTGAAGTTCTCGAGATGCGACGCGGGACGTTCTGCTTTGCGATCTGGCGCGAACAAATAAACGGCAGCGGGCGGTTCCGGCCCACTCCACGGTCGCTGCTCGCGGGCATAGACCCACAGCCGCCCGGTTTTCGTGCGTCCGCGGCCCGGATCGAGCACGGGGATTGGCGTATCGTCGGCGAACAGATGGTCGGAGGCGAACACGTTCTGGCACAATCGATCGTGCAGTGCTTCCAGCCACCAACACGCGCCGCCAACCCATCCAGCCAGCGTCGAACGGCTGAGATCGACGCCGTGCCGGGCAAAGATCTGCGATTGTCGATAAAGCGGCGTGTGATCGCAATATTTGCTGACCAGCACCTGGGCGAGCAGCGCTGGAGTTGCCAATCCGCCGGCGATCACTCGTTCCGGTGCCGATGCTTGCACAGCCTTGTTACAGATGCGGCAAGCGTATTTCGGGCGGGTGATGCGCACCACACGAAGCTGCGCCGGCACCCAGTCCAGCATCTCGCTGACGCTTTCACCGATGGCATGGAGCGCGCCGCCACAACAACCGCAGATCTCGGCATCGACGTCGAGCAGAACGTCCTCGCGCGGCAGATGTTCGGGCAGCGGCTTGCGCCGCGACCGAGCTTCGAGCGTCTCTATTGCGACGACCGGACGGCTCTCCTGGATACGGGCGATATCGCCGTCAAGGTCTTCCAGCGCGAGCGCCAATTGATCGGCATCGAGGCGTTCGGAGCGACGTCCGAACTGCGCACGCTGGAGCTTCTTAATGATCAGCTGAAGACGTTCGATCTCACCGTCGCGGCTCTCGACGACAGCAGCCATGTCGCACACCAGGCGGTGCAACAGAGCGATATCGGACGGCAGATTTTCGAGGTCAAATCGCATGTTCGATTCTACTCGAACATGCTGATTCGAAGAAGCAACTTCACTATATTCTATGCGGGTTTCTGCAGTGTTTCAGCCAGCGAGAGCAGGCTTCCAGATGCGCTCGGGCGCGCGCCAGTCGATGCCTTCGATCAGCATCGCGAGCTGCGCCGGAGACAAAGTGATGCTGCCCTCATACCCCGTCATCCGCGGCCACACGAAGCCGCCCTGATCGAGCCGCTTGGTGAACAGGCACAACCCGTTGCCGTCCCAGAACAGGATCTTGATGATCTGTGCGCGTCTGCCCCGGAAGGCGAACAGATGGCCGCTGAACGGGTCCTTCTTCAGCGTGTCCTGGACCAGCATTGCCAGTCCGTCCATGCCCTTCCTCATATCGGTATAACCAAGCGCCAGGTGCACCTTCACGCCAGCCGGAACGATCATCATGGGGCAGCCTCCCGGTCGAGAACATGCCGGCGAACGACGTCCGGATCACTGCCGATTGGTGCAAAAACGCGACGACCATCTGTCAGATCAACCGCCGTCATGCCGTCGGGTGGCTGCAACAGATGGTGCAGAACAACCGGCGTCGACGACACGCCGGCTCCAGCTTCGGCCACCGCAACCGGCGCCAGCTGGGCGCGCTTGCCCTTGCCGAACCCAAGCTCCGCTCGCCAGCGGAACAACATGCTGGTGACGACACCGTGCCGTCGTGCAGCCGACGATACGGTCTCCCCAGGTCGTTCGGTCTCCAGCACGATGGCGAGCTTTTCTTCGTCGGTGAAGCTGCGGCGGCTCTGCTTCTCCGGTGTCGGAGGATCGTCATTCGGCGTGGCTGTCAAGAGCGATTCAGCCGCGCCATCCTTAGCACTAGGCTTAGCACTAGGTGGTGTGGACAGTTATCTAAGCCATAAGATGATGGCGGCGAGAGTGACGACAGCCCGGTAATTTCGAGCGGT
>NZ_JBVBEF010000232.1:0-2992 GCF_055456055.1 Bradyrhizobium sp. LeoB3 | reverse complement strand
CGACCCTGCTTACAGGCGTCGATCCAATCGACAACGATATCGATCGCATCGAAGCCCTCGCGAGCGTTCGACATGTTGCACCTCCTCGTTGACGCTTCCCGCGGAGATGAGTACGGGCTCTGGCCTGAATGGACTGTGAACCGCCCAAATTCTGCCGAGAATTTTTCAAGTTCCGGCAACCATTAGTCTCCTCGCGCGTCTTGCTCACGCAAGGAGTGCGCAATGACCGACGGCGAGCAACAGCGGGAACTGGAAGAGCGGGTGATGCGCTACCGCATGATGGAACGCGAGGTCACCGACCCGCTCGCAATCCGTCTCTTGCAAGACATCGTTGCAGAAATGGAAGCGGACCTACGGAAGCCCGAGGAGTAGTTCAAATCGTCGGCAGCCATCGGGCGTGAGTGGGCTTTTTCAAAGTATCCCCGTTGGCTTGATAGATGCCGTGCGGACGCCGTGGTGTTTCCTACCGCGGCGCCGAGTGTTCGTGATCTAGCCTTAGGGCTGCTGGCATTTTGTGCGCAATGCTGGCGACCTCGCCAGAGCTCCAACAGCCCGGTCGTCAAAACCGGGCACACGGACACGGGCACACCAACGGAGCCCCGGGGCTAATCGACGGCGCAGGCCTTATCCTTGCCAGGCTACGGCGTGTAGTGGCTGGTAAGGCGCCGCCGTAAGCCGACGGACGTTTGATAGTCATCCCTCTGGAAGAGAACACGCGGGTTGGGGCTTGCCAGCGCCGCGTGCTCGTCCGAGCCGCCAAGATTTTTCACAAGCCCAGATATTCACAAGCCCGAAAGATCGACTGGACGGGCCAAGCCGACTGCGCAGGCCGGCCTTAGATGCATGAGAGCGTCACCTAGGTGGGCTGACTGCCGCCCAAGTCCTCACGTGAGCCAATCGCCCTTGCTATTCAATTTCCTTTTCACGAGCTGCTCCAGCTCAAGCGCCTCGATAGCAAGCTCATCACCTAAACGCTTGAATAGCTCGCGTTGACTTGGATCTGTCGCCGACACACTCAAGATGGCAAAGTGCTTTGCATCAGCGCGGAGTCGGCGCCACTTTCCTGTGAGGTCCTTCATGGCTCACTTCCTTGGTTTGAGTGGGACGGAACTCCACCCAGCGTTCGGCCGGCGCCCAGGGACTGGCATGTGTGTGCCGCGTCAGATACCTTTTTTCGAAGAGCAAGCAGCTGAGCCCTCTCCTGTTCCAGCCGATCAACCACGATAATCACAACTTGAGAGTCCTTTTTAGGATCAGCCTCGATCGGAAAAGCCATCTCCGTCTCCCTCGGAAAAAATAGCATGACCCGCTACGAGCAGCCGTCCACCTAACTGGGTTAAGCGGAGGCGCGATATCCAGGCCATGGCGGCAGACATTCCACAGCCTAGCGTACAAGAAAATTCGGATGGGTGCGACAGGTTGCAGAGGCGGAACGATTTCTTTTGTGCCAATTGATCAGCTCATAGCGTCGGGGATTCCTTGGCGTGGCGTTTCAGCGTAAGAAACCGGTGCCGATCGGCGTCAAGGCTGCCTACCCCCGCTTCATCGAGCCGGCACTAGCGATCGACGTCGAACGGGTGCCGACCGGCGCCAGATGGATCCACGAGATCAAGTTCGACGGCTACCGCGTTCAAGCCCACATCGCCAATGAGGCCGTAAGATCTTCACGCGGCGCGGCATCGACTGGACCCACCGCTTCCGTAAGATCGCTGATGACGCCTGGCACATCTCGGCCGGCAGCGCGATCATTGATGGCGAGGTGGTCGCGCCGGCCAAAGACGGCACTACGGATTTCTCGGTGCTCCAAAACGAGCTCAAGGGCCGATCGAAGAAGATCGTCCTGGTCGCTTTCGACCTGCTCTATCTCGACGGTCACGATTTGCGGAAGCTGCCGCTCTCCACGCGTAAGGCCGAGTTAAGGAGACTCATCGCCGGCACCGATGTCCAATTCAGCGAGAGCTTCGGGGTCGACGGCCGTGCGATGTTCGGTCACGCCTGCAAGGCTGGCTATGAGGGCGTGGTCTCGAAGGTCGCCGATAGCCCTTATACCTCGGGCCGTGGCCGCAATTGGGTGAAGAAGCCGTGCGCGCAGCGGGAGACGCTGACCATCGCCGGCTTTGCCCTGGACGAGGGAGAATGGGATGGCATCTATCTCGGCCGCGCAAGGGAGATGAGCTGATGTACGCCGGCAAGGTCGATCATGGCTTTGACGAGGCGTCCGCCGCCGATTTGCAGAAGCGCCTGACGCCGCTGACCCGGAGGACGCAGCCCTTTGCCAAGCGGATCACGCACAAGGGCATCTGGGTTGAGCCGAAGCTGCTCGCCGAGGTCGAGTACCGCGTCAAATCGGCGGAGGGCAAGGTGCGGCATCCCTTCTTCAAGGGCCTGCGCGAGGACCTGCAATGAAATGGTGCGCGCGCTGCAACAACAACCGATGAGTCTGCGAGAACCATCCTGACAAGCCTTGGCTGGGCGGACACGCCTGCGAGTGCGGCGGGGCCGGCGCGCCTTGCGCTGTCTGCAACCACTGTGACGAGAACACGCCGCCGGCGCTACCGGAGGGCTTTGAGGCCATCATGCTGGACCACGACGATACAGATTGAGGAGACCATGCGAAGAAACTACGAAATCGTTCTTGACGCCGTTCAAGCCTCCCGTCGCGTGCTAGCCGAGTACATAGACCCGAAGCAGCCGCGCGATGCCACTGTCACCATCGATCGGCTGTTGGGACTACTGCACAATCGAGACGTCGAGGCGGCCCTAAAGCGCATCGACATCCGCAACACGTTTGAGCTGGTCAGTGTCGAGACCTGACGAGTAGCGGGCCGCCAGGAGGCCTGCCCATGAGCCAAACAACCCGCGCCGCTTCCTCCAGCCGCGCCTCGACCGATTCAACGCACCAGCCGCCCGCACCAGCCGCACTGCTTCCCTGCCCGTTCTGCGGAAGCGCTGACATTTGGGTCAACAGCGATCTCGTGCCAAAGTACGTTGT
>NZ_JBVBEF010000231.1:0-3078 GCF_055456055.1 Bradyrhizobium sp. LeoB3 | reverse complement strand
TCATCAGATGCTGGCCCCCAGACCCAGCCAACATCTTGAATCACAAACCGGCCCGCAGGGGAATCCCTACCGATTCAACCTAGCCATGAACCGCTCTAGGCACGCCGAACGCTCCAACGACCGCTGTCCTGTCTTGCACCACAGGCCCCGGCCTTCTCGCTCGACGGCTTCCGCCAGATCGCCGACATGATCGTGGGCGCACCTGGAACAACCTCCGGAGTGGCTCGTAGCGTGGCCGATTGCCTTTTTCGAACGCATGCCCGCGTCTTGGTGTGGTCAATCCCGTGCTGGCCGTCGGTGCGGTATTGTGGGATGAATTGCCCCACTGACCGCAGAGTGCCCCGTACAATGATTTCGAGGCTCAGACTACGCTGGGCGGCCAGCCCACAACCCTCATAGATGGAACGTTCCTGAAAACCGGAGGGAGCACCATGAAAGCACTATGGTCAATTCCGATAGCCGCAGCTCTTACATGCGGCACGTTATCTGCGGGAGCCGCAGATCCGCTCAAACAGCAGCTTGTAGGCACTTGGAGCGTCATTTCATTTGTAAACGTGAATGAAAGGACCGGGAAAACAACGCAAATATTTGGTTCCGATCCGAAAGGATATTTCATGTTCGATGCAGCAGATCACTTCTCAATCAATGTCATGCGTCCGGGACGGCCAAAATATGCCCGCCGCGACTTTCCGACCGCCGGGGAAAGCGAAGCCGCTCTGGAGGGGCTAATCGCGATGTTTGGCGACTACAAAGTCAATGAATCTGAACATTCAATATCCTTACATGTTATCGGCGGCAGCTTTCCCGCGTGGGACAATTCGAATCAGAAGCGTTTCATCGCGATCAACGGCGACGAGCTCACGTATAAGAACCCTACACCGGCGTCCCGTGGGGGTACTGCTGTGGTGACTCTGAAGCGCGCAACAAGCGCAACCAAGTGATCTTTTGGTCAATCTGTCGCCACGGGCACCGGTTTCAGAACTCGGCTCCCCCGACCCGGCAAGCCAAGCCTCGGTACCCCGAAGTGATCGAGTGAGTGGGTCCGCACACGGTGTCCGAATCGGGTCAGAAGCGCCGCTTGGCCTCACGGCAGGGACTTCCGGTTGCCCCCGATCTTCGGAAATATCCTGCGCGGCGCCAACAGCCGCGCCGGGCCAATGGGCGACATCCTGATATGGAAGAGGCCGACAACTGAGGCGGCCTTAGGCCAAGGCAACTCCTTCCCGGTGAGCAATTTGTAAAAGGCTCTATACGGCTTACAGTCCGCCGCCCGCACTTCCGCTCATGTTGTAGTTCACGAGGTAGATCATGGACGTAACCAAAATAGTTCATGAAGTCTAACGAGTACGCGACCGCCTAAAGACTGGCTCACTCTAAGGGAAAGGCTCATACAATGAACAGACTAGCGCTCTCTCTGTTGCTCGCACTTGGCACCACAGCTCCATTTACTGGCGCCAACGCAGGGACCGGAAAAGCAACAACTTTGATGGCCAAAGAGCTTCCCGACTTTCCTGGGAAGGAAGGTATGGTCGAAGTCGTCGACTTCGCTCCGGGCGAAGTCTCGGAGCCGCATCGGCATAATGCAGATCTCTTCGTCTATGTTTTGGAGGGGAGCGTCGTCACGCAGGTAGAAGGTGAAGCCCCAAAAACCGTAAATACCGGTGAGGTCTTTTATGAAGCGCCTACGGACGTCCACATTGTGAGCCGCAACGCTAGTGCGACGCAGGCCGCAAAACTACTTGTCTTCTATGTAAAAGTTAAAGGCGCGCCACCAACCATCCTAGTAGGGCGTGGACATAAATAGCGCTTTTTGACGTCGGGCGAGGAAAGGGCGTGGGTTTATGTCCGCATCGGGTCATCAGCGCCGTTCTGACTGCGCACCCATCACTTTCGGTCTCGCCTGGCAAGCGACGCGCCACAACGTCGCGGGCGCCGAGGCATCGCCACGGCCTGAGCGCTGGACCGCGTGCGAAAATCGTCAGGCCGGAAGACGAAAATCAGGAGTCCAACCCAGCTCGGCGCGTGCCTTTTCGGTCGCAACGTGTCTGTTGGACTGCGCGATGTTATAGATGCCCGGGTCGCCGTGGTCGATGGCCAGCAGAGCGGCATAAGCCGCCGCATCCACATGAATGGGCGCAGAGTTTGAGGGCCGGTCCGAAGCGGTTCCGGGGCCATAAAGCTGGCCGTAGCGAAGGACGACGCCCTCGAGCGGCGGCGATTTTAAAGTGAGATCTTCCAGCGCGATTACTCCCTGCATGTTGATACCGTTCTCTCCCTTGGCCCCGGTATCGAGCGGGTCTGTCTCCGCGTGCGGCTCGGGCCCCGGTGCGTAGGCCCACGCGATGCTTTGCGCCACCAATCGGTGCGCCCCCGCCGCAATTGCGGCCCTGACGAGGTTCCGCGTTCCCTCGCTACGGATGCGGGCGGTGCGAACGATCGCTGCTCCCATCTCGCGTGGATTAAGATCCTTCGGGAGGTCGGTGAGCTGATGGATCACGACATCGGGGCGTGCTGATGCGACGGCGCGTGATAGCGCCGGCGCGTCGAAGACGTCGACCACGACCGGGTCAGCCCTGAGCGCGCGCAGCGCGTCGGCATTCGCTTCCGATCTGGTGCTGCCACAGACGTAATGGCCAGCGCCGTGCAGGAGCGGCGTCAGGCGCCTGCCGATGGCTCCGGACGCGCCGGCAAGGAAGATTCTGTAACCCATCACCGTTACTCCGTTGAACCGTGCGCCAAAGTGGGCGCTGCGCGCCAAGTACTTTCCGATTCAAGCGGAGGGCGGGCAATCGTTCCGTTTCAGTGAAAATCAACTTTGGAGACGGCGGACAAATACGGACACAGCCGCGCATCGGAACAGATTGGCAGCCCCGGAACCTTACCTGAACCGAATGTCCGTTGGGGGTCAAACTGAGAAGAACTCAACCTGAGCAAATTTCTTCCGGGTTACCCTTGAAAGCGGACATTGCGCGACACGGCCGGCATGTCTCAAGAGGGCCATAGGACTAAACCGCTCGCGCGGTAGGCCGCTGCGGCAAACAGGGTGGCCAAGCCGATAGCGCCAAGGGGCGTCCTGTC
>NZ_JBVBEF010000230.1:0-3394 GCF_055456055.1 Bradyrhizobium sp. LeoB3 | reverse complement strand
TTTCGGACGCCGGCCGCCGAATACGCCGCGCCCTCCCTCAAGCGGCCGGCATCCGAAACCCTTCACAGAAGCGGACTTACGTATGGTGTTTCGTAACAGGACCTGACAAAGTCGTGGGGCATTATACATCCTGCACTAACGGCCAACTCGGGGCTGTGGCAAACATGAGGTGCACAAATGCTTTCAACGGACTACCTAATCATCGGTAGCGGCGCGTTAGGCATGTGTTTCGCTGACCAACTGCTCACCGAAACTAACGCGAGCATGGTGATTGTGGACCGTCATCACATGCCCGGAGGCCACTGGAACGACGCGTATCCGTTTGTCCGTCTTCATCAACCGTCAGCTTATTACGGCGTTGGGTCTCGTGCGCTCGGCAGCAGTCGGTTAGATGTGGCAGGTTTTAATAAGGGCTATTACGAACTCGCTTCCGGCGCTCAGATCATCAGTTATTACGACCGGCTAATGAACGAACGGTTTCTGCCTTCGGGCCGCGTTCAATATTTTCCATTGTGCGACTATCAAGGAGATAACCGTTTTGTCTCCCGACTCTCGGGCGATATTCAGCAGGTAACGTTTCGCAAAAAGCTCGTTGACGCTACTTTCCTAAACACCCAAGTGCCATCGACCCACGTACCTTCCTTCGAGCTTTGTGACGGCGTAAAGCTCGTCACCCCCTAATGTGCTTCCGAAGTTTGCACCGGACTTTAAGAGCTATGTCATCCTGGGCGGCGGCAAGACCGCAATGGATGTCGGTGTATGGTTGCTCCAGATGGGCGCGGCGCCGGAAAGCATACGTTGGATCGTGCCACGCGATTCGTGGCTCAGGAACCGAGACAAGGTCCAACCGGGCGAAGCGTTTTTTAAGCAGACGGCAGGCGGCCAAGCAAATCAACTCGAAGCGGCGGCAGAGGCGACATGCATGGCCGATTTGTTTGAGCGGCTGGAACGAACCGGCCAAATCTTGCGCATCGATACAACGGTGACACCGACCATGTACCGTGGTGCGACCATCTCGTGCCTTGAGGTAGAAGCCCTACGCTCCATCAAAGACGTTGTGCGCAAGGGGCGCGTGCTGAGGATAGAACATCGGACAGTCTTCCTCGAACATGGGACAATCGAAGGCTGCTCAGGCAGCCTCTATGTGGATTGCACTGCCAAGGCATTTGGCACTCAGCATTTCTGTGCGTGTGTTCGACGGTGACCGGATTACGATTCAAATGCTACGCCCCGGCGCTCTCTGCCTCAGCGCAGCGGTCATCGGTCACATTGAAGCCGCCTACGACGATGAGACAATAAAGAACGAACTTTGCAAGCCGATGCAAACGCCGGACGTACCGGAAGACTTAGTTCGACTTGCACTTGAGGACTTGCAAGCCGGGCGCCGATGGTCGGTGGACAAGACTCTTCATCGATGGGTGGCGGAGCATCGGCTGACGGGCGCGGGTATTGGACAGGCAGATGTAGCCGCGCATGACCCAGATGCGGACCGGATTCGCAAGCGCCTGCGCGAAGCTCGTCCAAAAGCCGAAGCAAACTTGTCGCGGCTTATCGCCGAACTAGCTCCCGAAAGTTTGTGACCTTATTATGCGAACGTCGGAACCGACCCGTCAGTCCAGCGAGCCATCGGATCAGCCCCACGGCGTGCGTAGCTGAAGTGCACAGACGGGATTGTTCCGAGTTTTTCCGTGACCAACCAATTCGTCAGGCTTAGCTAGGCCGACTCGATGTCCGTTGCGGGTCATTTTCGACCAACTCGGTCGGTTCGTGCCGCCGGTTTACATCCGCTTCGCTCCGAAGCCGACCTGAGTCTGGCTTGCCAAAGGGAAGGCGCCTCCAGGCTGGCCGGACTGTGTGAGATTCAGACCCCATTCTCGCAACACACGGCGATAGGGTGAACGGTTTAAGCGCCTGACTAGCCCTCCAGCTACAGACCAGCAATTAAGGGAATGCGGCTCGATCAGCTTCCAAGCAAGCCATCGAACTTCGACGCCGGTGGCGGCGGCGTAATGCCGCTGAGCCGCAGTCGCCCGGACGGCGTCAAGCCGAACTGCGCACCGATGCGCTGCATATCGGCCATCGCTTGCGACGCGATGCGCAGCAGCGGGTTGGTGACTTGACTGCCCGCGCTACCCTTGATCGTCAGCGCATGGCCACGCGCATCCTGCTCTGCCATTCGCTGAATCGCCTCCTCGACCTGTCTGAACTGGGCGGCGGCGCTGCAGTAGGCCGCGAGTGGACCGACGTCGAGGACAGTGAGCAGACCGAGTCGAAACAGCTCGGGCGACACCTGAAGCCATACCTCTTTCCCATATTCGCTCAGATGCTCGGGTGGCGGAGGACATTCATCAGCGCACGCGGGCTCGGGTGGGAGGCGGACCCGACGTTTCGACGGGTTGCCCTTGAGCAAGCGTAAATGCGGACCTTCAGGCGGTGGACCGGGCATAACAGCCTCCGTTATTCCGTGATGACGGACAGATTACCATGGTTTGCTTCGCACCGGGGGTGGCTATCGGGCCGTGCAAAAGTCCGCTCGTGAAGTCACAACAGACATTAGCTGCTCGCTCCAGATACTTCCGAGTCTGTCCCATCAGCGAAGTGGCGGCAGCCCTCATTGAAGTCCGCTTTGTGGGGCGGAGCGGACTAGATTTTCTCACTCTGAGTTCTTCGCTTTTTGACCCAAACGCGACATAGATGCAGTGGCACCCAACATCAGGGCAGATCACTCGGCATGCCGCGAGCGCCTTTCTAAAGGCAGAATTGCTGTTCCAATTTTCGATGGGATGTCGTCGCTCATGACACGGTCTTGCTGTCAGCAGCGGCGCGTTTTCATGTAAACATTTAGGAATTGGCTGGCGTATAATGGCCATCACAGTGGTCGCGGGACCGGGCGGAGGCTGCTGTGCTTTCGAGCCCCCCAGAGGGGAACGAGCGATGGAGAAGCAGAGAATCAGAGCGCTGCGTCACGCACAGTTATACGGATACCTTATCAACCGAACTGGCAGGCTCTACTACCCCGGCGGCAGCCACCCTGTTTGTAGCGAGCAGACTGCGCATGAGATGGTCAGAGCTGGGTTGCTGGTCCGCCGAGGTGGCAGATACGAGATTACACCCGTGGGACTGCAAGTCCTGGAACTGGAACCCACACGGTAGCTTGCTTGGTTGCAGCACAATTGAGCTGATGATCGGTCTCGCTAACGAGGCATAGCGGAAATCGATAGGCCGCCGTCTATCGCAGAGGGTGACGCTCGTGACCCGGTGCTGACCTCGACAGTGCTTATGCTACTCCTGGCGCGCTTACCCCTCTTCCTCAGTTCGGTTCCGATCGTGGAACCGTTGCAGTCGTTTGCCGATACGATCAAGCGGAACTCTCGTCGAAGCGTCGACCGCGCCG
>NZ_JBVBEF010000229.1:0-3438 GCF_055456055.1 Bradyrhizobium sp. LeoB3 | reverse complement strand
GCACCTTCGGCACAGCCTTACGTTCCCTCAAGCGCGGTTTCCTCCCTTGGAGGCTTTCGGACGCCAGCCGCCGAATATGCGGCGCCGTCCCTCATGCGGCCGGCATCCGAAACCCTTCACACAAGCGGAAGTCGCTGAATGAATGATGCCGTTAACTGATGGCGGGCTTAATTCATCTTTTGCCGGAGCTTCCTGATGATCTCGCGGAGGTCGGCCGCATATTCCTCGATCACACGCCGCACTTCTTCCAAGCGCGACGGCTTAGATTCTCTTCCTCAGCTTGTTTGTCGGACTCCGGCACGGCCCGATAGTCCGAAAGGGGGATGGGTGGCCTTTGAGTTAGATCAAGTGAATGTCGTCTAGGGGCTCTGACGGGAACGGCTCTTGTGCCTTTCCAGCCCACGGGGAAGATGTCGAGCGCGGAAGGTGGGACTATCCCACCTCTGGCCCGGGCTCAAAAACGGCATTGATCCAAATCAAGGTGACCGGACATTCAGCCCATCATCATCTGCCCGTTAATTTGCCGGAATTGCATAGCGCGGGCCAGGATTCTCCTCAGGCTGAAGCAGCCGGAGCCGCGTCTGGCGCCGCGGGCCTCCCGACGGGCTCTCCCCAAACGCCAAGTGCCTCAGAGCTTTCGAGCAACATCGGCTGTTGGAATCGGAGGATTGCATCATGAAGGCTTTCAAGACTGCTCTTTCTGGTGTGGCTTTGACCGTGCTGACTGTTGCGCCCGCTTTCGGCCAGCAAACCGCGGGCGTTCGGGGCTCACCGGATGCCACGACAACGATCGACGGCCGCTACCTGCCGCCCCCTCCGCAAAAATTCGAGGGCCAGATCAATCTCAACGCCCTCCAGTCGAAGCCGGGCTGGCCAGCGCGCGTGGTGCCGCCGAAAGGCGCGCCGAATGTCCTGCTCATCATGACCGACGATGTCGGTTTTGGTGCGCCATCGACCTTCGGCGGCGTCATCCCGACACCCGCACTGGACCGGATCGCGGCCGACGGTCTGCGCTACAACAATTTCCACTCGACCTCGCTGTGCTCGCCGACGCGAGCAGCGCTCATAACCGGGCGAAACCACCACTCGGTAGGTTTTGGCGTGATCTCCGAGATCGCGACGGGCTATCCGGGCTATAACAGCGTGATCGGCAAGGACAGCGCCACGATCGGCCGCATTCTGCAGGAAAACGGCTATCGCACCTCGTGGTTCGGCAAGAACCACAACACGCCGGTCTATCAGACGAGCCTCGCGGGCCCGTTCGATCAGTGGCCGACCGGCATGGGATTTGAATACTTCTACGGCTTCATGGGCGGCGATACCGACCAGTGGACGCCGGGCAACCTGTTCCGGAACACCACACACATTCAGCCTTACATGGGGAAACCCGACTGGAATCTGACCACGGCCATGGCCGATGACGCCATCCAGTGGATGAACGGGCTCAATGACGTCAATCCCGATATTCCCTTCTTCCTGTACTACGTCCCGGGCGGCACGCATTCGCCGCACCATCCGACTCCCGAGTGGATCAAGAAAATCAGCGACATGCATCTGTTCGACAAGGGGTGGAATGCCTTGCGCGAGCAGATTTTCGAAAACCAAAAGAAACTTGGCGTCATCCCTGCCGATGCCAAATTGACGCCGTGGCCCGACGACATCCTGAAGAGCTGGGACAAGCTGACGGACGTCGAGAAGAAGCTGTTTATCAAACAAGCCGACGTGTACGCGGCGTATCTCGCCTATACCGATAACGAGATCGGCCGCGTGATCCAGGCAGTCGAGAACATGGGCAAACTCGACAACACGATCATCATTTACATCAGCGGCGACAACGGCGCATCGGCCGAGGGGTCAGTTACCGGGACAATCAATGAGGCTCTGCCGTTCAATGGCATCGACATGACCGCTGAACAGCAAATGCCGTGGTATGACGCCTGGGGGTCGGCGCAAACCTACCCGCACTACGCGGTGGGATGGGCTTGGGCCTTTTGCACTCCGTACAAATGGACCAAGCAGATTCCCTCATTCTTCGGCGGGACGCGCCAGGGCATGGCAATCTCCTGGCCGGCCAAGATCAAGGATAAGGGCGGCATCCGCTCCCAGTTTCACCACGTCATCGACATCGTGCCGACGCTGTTGGAGGCCACCGGCATTCCCGCCCCGGTCATGGTCGATGGCGTCGGGCAGAAGCTAATCGAGGGGATGAGCATGGCCTATACATTCGACAAGGCCAATGCGAACGCGCCGTCCACACACCGGACCCAGTACTTCGAGATGATGAGCGTACAGGGACTGTACAATGACGGCTGGATGTTGAGCGCGGTTCCGATCCGCGCCCCTTGGCAACTTGCCGGCGCGGCGGTTGCCGATCCTGCCACCGCGTTCAAGTTCGAGCTTTATGATCTACACAATGATTGGACGCAGTCAAACGATGTCGCGGCGAAGTACCCGGTCAAGGTGCAAGAGATGCGGGACCTGATGTTCGGCGAATTTGCTAAATATCAAGTGCTGCCGCTGGACGGGTCGGCGTCGACGCGCTTTGTCACGCCACGTCCTAGCATGGCGGCCGGGCGAAACGTCTTCACCTATTCGGGTACGCCCATGAGCATGCCTAACGGCAACCAGCCGAACCTGCTCAACACCTCCTTCACGATAACGGCCGATATCGACGTGCCGCAGAATGGCGCCGAGGGCGTGATCATTGGCGAGGGAGGACGATTTGCCGGATACGCGCTCTATCTCGTGAAGGGTAAGCCCGTGTTCACTCAGAACCTGCTGGACCTCGAACGGGTGCGCTGGGAAGGCACAGACGCGCTTGGTCCTGGCAAGCACACGATCCTGTACGACTTCCGCTATGATGGGCTCGGCATCGGCACGCTCGCGTTCAACAATGTGAGCGGCGTCGGTCGCGGCGGAACGGGGACCCTGAAGGTGGACGGGACGGCGGTGTCCACGAAACGGATGGAGCGAAGCATCCCCCTTGGCCTGCCGCTCGATCAGACGTTCAACATCGGCACCAGCGGTGCCACACCCGTCGACGACCGCGACTACAAGGTGCCGTTCCCGTTCACCGGTAAGATCAACAAGGTGACGCTTGCCGTCGACCCGCCGAAGCTGACGGCAGCGGATGAGAAGAAGCTGATGGAGGCAAGTCGCGCCGCGCACGACGCGAAGTGATGTAGCCCGTTCACGAAGACGGGGCGCGTGCTGAGGTTGGCGCGCCCCACCACCCGCGAAGACTTCGACAGCGCTGCTCCGAGTCCGCTCGGGGTCAAAAGCGCCGTTTAGGAAGCCAGCCAGTCGCTTCCGCTCTGCCCAGATAAACGGACCATTTCAGAACCCGCACGGACTTCGCATTAGGGCCATCGGACTAAACCGCTCGCGCGGTAGGCCGCTGCGGCAAACAGGGTGGCCAAGCCGATAGCGCCAAGGGGC
>NZ_JBVBEF010000228.1:0-3439 GCF_055456055.1 Bradyrhizobium sp. LeoB3 | reverse complement strand
TTAGATGCCCCCTGCAAACGCAGGGAATCTTATCGCGCGAATCACGGCAAACAGATCGTTTTCACACAGCCTGGGCCCTTGGCTGCCATCACGACCGCCGAAGAGTGGGTCAGCTACCGGGTGGAAAGCGGTCCAAAATGCGCTGGCCCGCCAATTCCGAATCTGGACCCGAAGCGGACATGCTGTTTGTAAGCTTCGATGTCGGCTTTGCGCTGTTAAGCTGATATGGACCGCGCGGCTCGACTGAGGTCAGCTTTGCGCCAGGAGGCGCGCTAGCGCTCTCCAGAGACAGTTTAGCACCCCAAAACGACCGGTGCCCGCCGATTTCCTGGATCGATCCCCGATGGCAATTCACTTCCTGAAGGCAGCTTCAACGGAATTGGAACAATGTCCAGGCGATCTGATTGGAAACTGTTAGAGCCGGGCTAGACCTATTCCTGGTGAGGCGTCTTTATCAGGGAAGGAGCATCAAATGGAAGACGAACGAAAATCATCAAAAGCGGGGGAACGGGCCGCTGAAGACTTGCGCGAGGCGACTGCTAACGAAGAAGCGAAAAACGAGAGCAAGACGGGGCACGATCTAGCTAAGGGCGCTGATCGCTTCGAAGAACGCTCTAAAAGCTCCGATGGAAAAAGCGCAGAAGAAAAGCAAAAAGGGTGAATGTATACAGCAGACCGGGCGGAGCGTTTCCTCGCAAAAGGCCTCCCCAGTAACGCCGGAGACCTTCACTACGAGGGCCTCGCAAGCCGATCGGCCCTTAGCCGTTCATAGTTCGCTTAGAAAGCGTCGGCGTCGCTTGCGCTCTGCCAATGCTTTCTCCGCTTCGGCCCGCACTTTTTCTTGCCTCGCCTCCCTCGAACACCTTAGTGGTGGCGTTTGTCTGGCATTGGTCCAAGGCTGATCTGAGCTGGCGCCAGCCAAAGTCCGCTTGTGGCCCAATGCGAAGTCAGCGCGGTTCTGAAATGGTCTGCTTATCGGGGTAGACCGGAAGTGACTGGTCGCTCTTCCGAGAGGCGCTCGTGACCCAACTCGGACATGAGTACTCCGGAACAACGGACTATCTTGTTCCGGATATCCGGGAAAGGTGATATTCTCACGCTCTCCATCAACGGCACGGAGTGGGTCCATGAAACGGGTTCCCCTCGCAATGGTCGTTGGCTTGGTGGCCGCGACCGCTTCGCAACCTGCTACCTCACAAGCTGCTGAACAACGACTGCAAAGTGCATTTTGCCACGTCCTGCAACCCGCAGGCCCAGGAGTTGTTCGATCTCGGCATGCTGTATCAGCACTCGTTCTGGTACAGCGCATCGAGACGCACCTTCGAGGAGGTCCTCAAGGAAGACCCGCAATGCGCCATCGCCTACTGGGGGATTGCGCTCAGCTATCTCTATAACCCGCACGCGCCGCCGCCGCCGGACAGTCTTCCTCGTGGTCTCGAAGCCGTCAAAGAAGGCCAGACGCTCGGCGCCAAGACGCAGCGCGAACGCGATTACATTGATGCGATCGCCGCGATGTACGTCGATTATGACAAGGTCGACCATCGCATACGGGTACAGAGGTATCTTGCGGCGGAAGAGCAGGTGGCGACACGCTATGCGGACGATGACGAGGCGCAGATCGCGTACGCGATCACACTCAACGTCGCAGCGTCCCCGACCGACAAGACATACGCCAACCAGCTAAAAGGTGCGGCGTTGCTGGAGCCGATCTTCAAGCGCCAGCCCGAGCACCCGGGCGTCGCCCACTATCTTATCCACCTCTACGACTGCCCGGCACTCGCGGAAAAAGGCCTCGATGCGGCAAGGCGCTATGCAAAGATCGCGGCTCACGCGCCGCACGCCCAGCACATGCCATCGCATATCTTTACCCGCGTCGGCTATTGGAAGGAGTCGATTGCCTCGAACCAGGAATCCGCGCGCCTCGCCAAGGAGGACGGCGAACAGCACGACCAAGCGCACGCGATGGACTATCTGGTCTATGCCTATCTCCGGTTGGCCGAGGACAAGGAAGCGCGCGCGGTGGTCGACGAACTCGCCAAGCTTGAGTTCAAGCTCGAGCGGTTCCCCGGCCCCTATGCGGTCGCGGCGAGCCAGGCTCGCTATGTGTTCGAACGCGGCGACTGGAAGGCGGCGGCCGCGCTCCAGGTGCGGCCGACCAAATATCCCTATGTAGATGCGATTACTTATTTTGCGCGGGCGGTCGGCGCCGCGCGGTCCGATAATACGGCTGCCGCCAAGGCCGACATCGCCAAGCTCGTCGAGTTGCGCGACAAACTGAATGAGGCAAAGGATGCCTATTGGTCCAACATCGTCGACATCCAGCGGCAGGTCGCGAGCGCCTGGGTGCTGTACGCCGAAGCCAGTACGACGAGGCGCTCAATGCGATGAGTGCCGCTGTGGACGCGGAAGACACGACCGAGAAACATCCCGTCACTCCGGGACCGCTGGCGCCGGCGCGCGAGCTCTATGGCGCAATGTTGCTTGACCGCGGCATGGCCAAGGAAGCGCTTGCCGCCTATGAGGCCGTTCTCAAAAAGGAGCCTAATCGGCTCGTGACGTATATCGGGGTGAGCAAAAGCGCCAAGGCGTCCGGCGATCAAGTAAAGGTCCGAGAATGTGCGGTGCAGATTGCTCGGCTCACCGCTGATGCCGATGTATCGCGACCCGAGCTGATAGAAATGCGAGAGACAACCGGAAGCAAACTCTGATGCTACGGAGGATGTGGCGCGATGGTGGGGCGGCCATGCTCGGCGCCGTTGCACTGTGTCTTTGCGACGTGCCGAAGCTCGGAGCCATGGAGTTCCTTGGTCAGGCCGGTGTGCTGGGCGAATGGGAACTGACCGGCAATCTCATCGAAAGCGGGTCGGGCCCTCGCAAGGAGTTTTCCGGCCCGCTGAAGATGAAGCACGTGGGGATCTGCACTCGGGACGGACCAGAGGAACGAGCCGGAGAGATACGGCTGCAACTCGCTGGCCCGGATGCGCAGGTGGCAGCCGAGATGGTGTTGGACGGCGCTCGCTGTTCGTATACCGCCCGCAAAACGCGCGCTTACGAGGGGACGTTGTCGTGCACCGGTCGGGCATCTGTTCCGTTGCTTGTGTGGCTCAAGTAAGCCCTTGCCATCATTCTGTGTAGGGCTGTTGCAGACCGAAGGCAGTCGACAAGGTATCGCTGGGACTAGCCTGTGTCCCCGACCTTAATCGCTAGAATTTTGGATCGTGCTTAGTTAGTGGCGGGACACCTTCGACCGTTTCCGCGCGCGAACGTCCGCTGTAAAGCCCGAATGTCCGGAACTGGCGCCGAGCCGAACAACGCCTCAGCCGTTGCCACGTCTGCTGTCAGCGGCAGACCGGCATCGGTCCCCGCGCGTTGCAAGCGGTTTCGTCAACCTGGCAGATGCGGTCTTGCATCAATGTATCCGGCCTCTGATTGGAGCGTG
>NZ_JBVBEF010000227.1:0-3529 GCF_055456055.1 Bradyrhizobium sp. LeoB3 | reverse complement strand
CATGAGCTACTACAATGGCACGCGACCCCATCTGTCATTGAACAAGGACGCGCCGATATCACGCGCCGCCGAGACAGTCGGACGCATTATCTGTCGCCCGATTTTGGGTGGGCTGCACCACCAATATGCCCGGATTGATTTGCGATAAGGACAGGTAGCGCCGCGCGATCCGTCATAGTATTCTGTGGGTCGGAGTTGCGCGACATGGTGGAAGACCGACTCATCCGGGTCAAGCGTAGTCTGTCGGCGATACTGGCCGCCGACGTCGCCGGCTACTCGCGGCTCATGCACCACGATGAGGAGGCAACGTATGTCAAACTGACAGTGCTACTCGCCGATGCTGTCACGCCCGCGATATCCGAACACGGGGGTCGCATTGTGAAGAACACCGGCGACGGATTCTTGGCAGTATTTCCGAGCGCGGTCCAAGCGGTTCGAGCTGCTGTGCAATTCCAGACTCGCATCAAAGAACTTACAATTGCCGATGCGGAAGACATGCGTATTGCTTTCCGTGTCGGCATCAATGTCGGCGACGCGATTGTCGAGCCGCATGACGTTTTTGGTGACTGCGTAAATGTCGCGGCACGGCTTGAGAGCATCGCAGAGCCTGGCGGCATCTGTATCTCGTCTTTTGCCTACGTGCAGACCCGCGGCAAGGTCGGTGTCGAGTTCGTCGATATGGGCGAGCAAAAGTTCAAAAACATTGCCCTTCCGGTTCGAGCCTATGCCGCGGTCCTGGACGGACATAGCCGGCTGCGCAAGTCGAGCCACGCAAGGCAGGGCCAGCGTTCACCGCCGAATCTCTCCATCGTTGTGCTGCCATTAGCCAATCTCAGCGGAGACACCAAGCAGGACTACTTCGTCGATGGCGTCACTGAGACCCTTACCACGGACTTGTCGCGCATCAATGGCTCGTTCGTGATCGGCCGCCACACCGCCTTTACCTATAAAGGCAAGTCGGTCGATCTGAAGCAGGTCGGTCGCGAGTTAAACGTTCGTTACGTCCTAGAAGGATCGGTACAGCGAGGAGGCGATCGGCTTCGCGTGAACGTGCAGTTGGTCGACGCCGAAACCGGGAATCACCTATGGGCTGAGCGGTTCGATAAGCCGATCGCCGATCTGCTCGATATGCAAGACGAAATTGTCGCGCGGCTCGCTAACACACTGAATGCACAGCTCATTGAGGCTGAGGCGCGTCGGGCGGAACGTTCGCCGCATCCCAATTCCTTGGACCTGTATTTTCAAGGTGCTGCGTGGTTCAACAAGGGACTAAACCCCGACCACATGGAACAGGCGCGTAGCATTTTTGAGCGGGCGTTGACCCTCGATCCCAAGAATATCGAGGCGATGGTCTGGATGGCGACGGTTGACATGGTCGTCGGCTCAACCTGGATGAGTGGCGATCGGATCGCGCGGCTTGCGGCTGCCGAGGCAACGCTGAAAGACGCGCTGTCTCTCGCTCCGAACCATGCGTGGGCCCACGTGGCCCTGGGACACGTGCACGTTGCGACTAACCGCGTCAACCAAGGCGTCGCCGAGAGCAAGCGAGCGTTGGCGCTGGATCGCAATTTGGCGGGGGCCCATGCGCTAATCGGTCTAGCGAAGTATTGCACCGGCCAGGGGGCGGAGACTGAGGCACATGTGAACGAGGCATTTCGCCTTTCTCCGCGCGATATCTTTGCCCATCGCTGGTTCGCAATAGTCGGCGCATCCAAGCTGCAGATTTCGGCCGATTCGGAAGCGCTCGGCTGGTTCTGCCGCAGCATCGAAGCCAACCGAACTTATCCCCTCGTGCATTTCTTACTCGGTGCTGCACTAGCGCTGCTGGGCTCGCTGGATCATGCGAGAGCCGCCGCAAAGGCTGGGCTGACGCTTGTTCCGAGTTTCTCTATCCGTCGCTACCGGGACGGCGCTTACACAGATAACCCGACCTACCTCACCCAACGCGAGCGCATCTACGAGGGCATGCGCTTGGCTGGGGTACCGGAGGAGTGATGGCGAAGTTGGATCACGAGCGGCAATGCTCCGACTGATCGGAAGACTCCGCTTGGACGTCAGAACCAGACATCTACGCCTTTATGAGTAGCACGTCCTAGTCGAGGGAGGTACTTATAACCGGCACCGCAGATCACGATGCGGGTGAGGTCGCTGTGCGCTGCGCCCTGATAGCGGCGCAATAACAGACCTCACCAGAGGTCCGGTCGGGCCAGCCTAGACCGGTCTTCTTTCCGACCGCCATAACTTTGGCCGCTCGACTACAATCGCAATCGTTTGCCGACGGACTGAAACAGCCCTGTAATGCCGCCGGTTCAGTTTGATAGCAAAAGACTGGTAGCACGACACCAGTCAATGACGGTCGGCCATGGGTGCTATCTCCACGCCGGCTCTCCGCGACGAACTGATCAGTGCGGCGGGTTGCCGGAATTTGATGCAGAGATAGATAGCGAGAGCGACGACGCACTGGCGTATGAAGCGCGCCAGCAGCAGGAAGCCGAGGTGATGGTCGACCTGCTCGCGGTCGAATCTGGCGAAGCGGCGCTTGTGTAGCAGGCGATGGAGCAGAAGCTGCCGTTGAGCATCGGGGCGATTGCGCACCGCAGGCGATCCTGCAATGCAGGCTGCTGACGATTCCGCAGACGAACGGATCGCCGGGTTCGTCGTTGGATGTCTCCTTGCGCGGACTTCGCCCGGTATTCGATCTCGGCCATAAGCTCGCGCTCGACCCAGATGCCCTTGTGCGCGATGCGCTTAGTGTATGGTTGCGTTTTCCGGATCAGCGTCGTCAGGCGCTTCTGCAGATCGGCAGCGGATGCCTTGTCGAACCGTGATGGACTTTACCCGCATAGATCAGGTCCTCGCCCTTTCGGCGGCCGACATAGATGCCGTCCCATTTGTTACCGTCGAGCGCGAAGCCTGCGATCACCAGCATCTCCCGCTGCACGCAGGTTTTCTTCACCCAGTTGTTGTCTGGCCAGAGGTGTAGGCGCTGGCGCGCACGTTCGAGACGACGCCTTGGAGCCTGACCTTGCGGCGTGGGCGTACGTCTTCTTGCCATCGACCCCGAAGCTCTCACTGAACTGGATGTCTGTATCGCCGATGATCTTCTTCAGGTGCCCTTGCGCTCGATCAGCGGCTGCTTTCGCAGATCCCGGCTGTTGAGATAGAGCAGATCGAGCGGCGACTGACGACGAGAAGATCGTGGAGACGTGGATGTGAACCGCATTGCATGGATCGGCTCCCTACACTGTCTCGGCCGCGAACACGATTCCGCGACCCCAAACTGGTGCAGCGGCGGTGCAGCGCACAATTCGGGAAAGACAAGCAACCCGACCCACGAAAAAGAAACGAAAGGGGAATAACCATGCTTTCACCAAGAGAGTATGAGAAGAAGCCGTGTATGCTCGCCGCGGACCACGCGTTCCGAGTGATCAGCTTGGTCACCGAGTCGTTGGAAAACGAAAAGCAGGCGCGGCGTTTGATGGTGACTGTACTGATGGCGCTTCGCGACGACACCGCCTTGCAGATGGCG
>NZ_JBVBEF010000226.1:0-3729 GCF_055456055.1 Bradyrhizobium sp. LeoB3 | reverse complement strand
GGAGCCAACTTTGGGCAGAGTAATGCCAGAAGTTTTTCGTTCAAGAGGCTAGAGATGTTCGGTTGAACACGCCGAAGTCGGAAAGCTGACACGGCGCTGGGGCCATTCCGCCGCAATTCAACAGCCAGGCTGGCGCTTAAGCGTGTTTGGCTGCTGTGGCGCAAGGCGCGCATCATATTTCGCGAGCGGCACGCCGTTTGCTGGGATCAGGAGCAGAAGCCGTCGCGGCCAAACTGGTCGCAGGCCGCCCCGCTCCGAGAGACTTCCCAATGAGGCTTGCCCGATTGATCCTGATCAATGCAACTCTGATTCTGATCCTGCTCCTGCTCGAAAAAGCAGCAGCGGTGAACATCAGTCCCACCCTTGCCGCAAACGTCCGTCTGCCGAGCAACGAGATTGCATCACCGCTCACTCAGACGACGCGGCTCGAGGCCGGGTTGAGCTCACGCGCGCACGGACAGGCTTGCAGCTGGATCATCCAACCCGCGCTTTGCATCCTTCTGTCGGCCGATCGGTTCCGCCCAAGTAAACAGAGCGAGAAGCGTCTCCCGGTATCGGGAAACAGCTTCACCTCTAAGAGCGGCAAGTTCGTGCTGTGGCGTTCGAATGTGAAGTTCGCCAATCGCGCGGATAGCCTTCAGATGATGTCTGTGGCAAAATCATCGATCTGCAATCCGGCCGCCGCACCTTATGATGGCGCAACGGCGGTGCAGGTCATGAAAGCGCCAGGCGTCAGTGCGGCGATTCAGCCGAGGGCCGATACCGCCAGCATCACACACGCCGATCGATCCGAGACCGGTAATGCCGAGCTCGGATTTGTCGCGCCGCCCGAGCTCACAAACAGCAAAACCCGTTTGCCCTGGCTGGTGGCGCGGGAGTCTTATGGCCCGATGGGGCCAAATGCCGTGCTGTTGGAGAGCGGCGCCAATAATAAAGCGACACGCGCTTTCGTCGATTTTCTTAAAGGGCAAAAACTCCACGCGATTATCGCGCGGGGTGGCTACGTGCAAAGCTAGAGTTGACGCATGGATGGCTTTTCGCCAGAGATCTGGGAATCGCTCGAGCTCACGGTCGAGCTCGCGAGCCTGACGACCGTGATCCTGCTGGTCCTTGGCACGCCGCTCGCGTGGTGGATAGCGCGCTCGAAGAGCCTTTGGGCTGAGGCGGTCGCCACGATCATCGCGCTGCCGCTGGTGCTGCCGCCAATAGTAATCAGTTTCTATCTGCTGGCCCTGCTCGGCCCGAGTGGCCTTCTCGCCTCTCTCTGGGGCGGGGCCACGCTCGCCTTCACCTTTACGGGGCTCGTGGTCGGATCGGTTTTGTCAGCGCTGCCTTTGATGGTGCAGCCCATCCGCAACGCCTTCGCTGCGATGGGTGACCGCCCGCTGGAAGTCGCTGCCACTCTGCGCGCCTCACCGTTATATGCCTTCTTCACGGTCGCCTTGCCTGTGGCGCGAACGGGTGTTCTGACAGGCGCCATGCTTGGCTTTGCGCATGCGATAGGCACGTTCGGCATCGTGCTTATGATCGGCGGCAACATTCCTGGGCGCACCAAGGTGCTGTCGGCCTATCTCTTCGACTATGTCCAAGCCTCGCGCTGGCGCGAAGCAAGCTGGCTTGCCGGGGCCATGGTGATGTTCGCCTTTGCGGTAATCCTCACCTTAACCTTGATCGACAAATACAGCGGAAGGAGGAGCAGGTGAGGATAGCCACGCCAGGCCGGATTGACATTGCCTTCAGCGGCAGTATCGCCGGCTTCTCGCGCGATACGCAATTCAGCGTACCCGCCAAAGGCGTGACGGCGATTTTCGGCCCACCAGGCTGCGGCAAGACCACGCTGGCGCGCTGCATCGCCGGCCTAGAGCCTTTGCGAAATGGTTTTTGCGCCATCGACGGCGAGGTGTGGCAGGATAGGACGACCTTTCGCCCACCCCATCTGCGTCCCATCGGCTACGTGTTTCAGGAGCCGAGTCTTTTTCCTCATTTGTCGGTCAGGCGCAACTTGCTTTACGGTGCGCCCAAACCGAAGCCAACGCCGATCGCGTTTGATGAGGTGGTCGAACTGCTCGAGATAGCTCCGTTGCTCGACCGCTCTCCCTCACATCTGTCCGGCGGCGAGCGGCAGCGCGTCGCCATGGGTCGCGCGCTGTTGTCTCAGCCCAGACTGCTTGTGATGGACGAGCCGCTTGGCGCGCTCGACCGCTGCGCCAGACGTGAGATTCTGCCGTTCATCGAGCGCCTGCCCGAGAAGCTCGCGCTGCCGATGATCTACATCGGCCATGACATGGCGGAGATCGAACATTTTGCCGATTATCTCGTCATGATGGAGCGCGGCGTAGTGACCGCGGCCGGACCGCTGCAAGTCTTACAGAGAGATCCCGCGCTGCCGCTAGCGGCAAGCCGCGAAGCCGCCGTCAGCCTTGATGCCGTTGTCAGCGGCTATGATGGGCGCTATGGGCTACTCATTCTCCGCCTCAAAGGGGCGCGGCTGTTGGTGCCGGCGCCGCCGTTTGCACCCGGCGTGCACCAACGGCTGCGCATTGGAGCGAGCGACGTCAGCGTGGCGCGCGAGGCGCCACGCGCAGGCTCCATGATTAATGTCTTTCCGGCGCGCATCAGAGCCTGTTTGCCGCTCGGCGCGGCTGAGATCACGCTGGTTCTTGCGCTCGGCACCGGAGGCTCGGGCACGGAGATTTTGGCCCGCATCACGCGTTTCTCCTTTGATTCCCTTGGGCTAAAGGATGGGATGGACGTATTCGCGCAGCTCAAGCACGTCTCGCTGCTCTCGGCCTCTGAACCGCCATTGCAAATCGTGACGACCTCCAGGCCAGCAGCAGATCCTGGGCAGGCAAGCGCCGCGGCGTGAAACGAGCAAGCTCGCTCGAGAGGCGAGCGGCATCATCTTGAGGCTACATTTCATTGTGCCACGCAGGGCGGAGTTGAAGAGGCCGATATCGCAAGCCGGACGAGGCGGCCGAGCCATTGGACGGGGCACGCTGGCAACCTATGTGCGTGTCAAGCAAAGGCCCGCGCCATGTTTCTCGAACCGCACGCCAATTGCTGGGATGAGAAGCAAGAGCCGCCGCGGCTAACGCGTTCCCAGTGGCGTCCGGATTTCCCGATGAGGCTTGCCGATTGATCCTCATCAATTCAGTTCTGACCCTGTTTGTGGTCGGAAATGCAGGAGCGGCGGAGGTCGACGCGGCGGTCGCCGCGAACTTCACCGCGCCGGCCAAGGAGCTGCAGCGCCGTTTAAGCCGAAGACCGGGCGAGGCCAAGCTTTGGCGCGAGCGGACAGCTTACAGCCAGGTGACGCAACGGGCGCCCTTTGAGCTATTTCTCCGCCCGACGAGGCCGCCCCAGCAATCTGGTCGAGAACGGTCTTGCGTTCAGGAAAGCCGGTTCACCTATGCGACCTATAATCTCGTGCTGTGCAGTTCAACTCCGAAGTTCGTGAACGAGGCTTTCGCAAAACCTCGATCCATAATCCGGCTGCTGCGCGTTATAGCGCAGCCACTGAGCACGCTGTGAAAGCGCTCGGCGCCTGTGAATTGACGCAGCCGAAGCTGGTCGCGGGATCCTCGCATCTCCCTGGGCCGGAAGCACCCCTCACCTTCCCGCTCTCGTGGGGGGACACGCGCTCTCTTTCGTGGTCAAGCCGCTCCGGAAGGCCTCCGTTACCAAGCTGGCTTGCCGCCGATGCGCAGTTGAGCGTACCGTACCGGCTAG
>NZ_JBVBEF010000225.1:0-3925 GCF_055456055.1 Bradyrhizobium sp. LeoB3 | reverse complement strand
TAAGCTTCTCTCATGAGACAGAAGCATTGCGCGATTCGGCCTCACATACCAGCCGGATTAGGTTTCCGACAGGGACACCCCTCCGCAGACATCGCGTTCAAGGCTGGCCGTCTCGTGAGATGGTGCCCATGTGCTCGGTAGGGCGAAAACCGCGCCGCAGGAGCGCTGAAATGGCACATGGGCCCTTAAGCGCGATCCGCAAACATTCCCTTGCGCTGCGACTGCAATGTAACTATGTCTTAAACATTCGAGTTTTCGGCCGAACGACTTGGCCTCGCCGCGAATAGCGCGCCTGACTGACGACCCTCCTCCCAGATCTCGAGTTAACCGATCGCGTTTAGCGCGGTCTCAAATACACACATCGAAGGACGATCTCCCATGACAACGGGAACAGTGAAGTGGTTCAACAACCAAAAGGGTTTCGGCTTTATTCAGCCGGATCAGGGCAGCCAGGATGTCTTCGTTCATATCAGCGCGGTCGAACGTGCGGGCCTGAGCACTCTCAATGAGGGACAGAAGGTTTCCTTCGAGGTCGTCGCAGACCGCCGGACCGGCAAATCTGCCGCGGAAAATCTGCGCGCTGGATAAACTTCCGCCCTCGCCGCCAACGCTTTGACCGCGGATGTACCGGCAAAGCTTCTGGTAAAGACCCCCGCCGCTTGGCGCGCCCAGCAGCGGGGTTCTTTTTTGTCGAGCGACTGAGGGGGCTCGCTAAGCGATTTGAGCCAGCCTTTTAGGCATCCTTTGCATACGCCTGACAGGAAGCTATTGGGACCTGTTGATATGTCGAAGCTCGACGTCGACGAACAGCATGATGATATCGTCTACCCGTCAGCTCTTCCATTTGCATTGATCCATCTGGGATGCGCCGCAGCGTTCTGGTCCGGCATTACGTGGCAGGCGGCCGTTATCGGTATAGCGATCTATTGGCTGCGCATGTTCGCCATCGGTGCAGGGTATCATCGGTACTTCTCGCATCGGTCCTACTCTACTAGCAGACCGTTTCAGTTCATTCTTGCAGCGCTTGCTCAAAGCAGCGCCCAAAAGAGCGTTCTGTGGTGGGCGGCCAAGCACAGGCATCATCATTTGCATTCCGATACTGATCGAGATGTGCATTCGCCCCGGCATAAAGGTTTCGTTTACAGCCATGTTGGCTGGATTTTCGCGCGACAGCACGACGCGACTGACCTTGTTAAAGTTGCGGATCTCGCATCGTTTCCCGAATTGAGGTGGTTGCACAAATTTGAGGTCTTGCCTGCAATAGCACTCGCCGCCTGCTGTTTTCTCGTCGCGGGATGGTCAGGACTGGTGGTCGGCTTCTTGTGGAGCACGGTGCTGCTTTATCACGCGACCTTTTGCATCAACTCTCTCGCGCATGTTCACGGACGCAAGCGGTACGTAACTGGGGATGATTCTCGCAACAATTGGCTGCTGGCGCTGCTTACGATGGGCGAAGGCTGGCACAACAATCATCACGCCTATCAAAGCAGCGTTCGCCAAGGCTTCCGTTGGTGGGAAGTTGACATGACTTTCTACATCTTAAAGGCGCTATCTCTCCTGGGGATCGTCTGGGACCTGAAGGCGCCGCCCGAGCAGGTGAGGCGCAACCAACATCGGCTCGGAGCGAGGGTCATCAATCGAGCGGCCGAGCAGCTTGCTAAACGTTTTAATCCTGAGCGCATTGCGCTTGCAATTACGTCAGCGATGCACTCATCCGAACTGTCCGCCCTGCGGGAAGCGATTAACGAAGCAAAGTGTCATGCCGTCGACGCGCTGCCGGCCGTTCATCTGAACAGGATGCCGACTCGCAACGAATTGCTCGGTCGGGCGCAAGCCATGTTCGCCCGTACGCGCTCGCTAGACGAAATTGTCGACCGAGCGTATCATCTTCTCCTTGAATCTGTGGCCGCGTCGCTTCGGCTTCGATTACAAGCGAGCTAGCGTCGGCGCCACGACATAGCACGAACGCCTATTACAGGACGGGATGTGTCCCCTGACCTATTGCGTACTCTATACTTTTGATATTGCCTGAGGCGGCCTTCATGTTGTTTTCGGCAGGCGTAATTTGCTCTTGGTCTATGCTTGAAAATCCGGGACCTGCATTGGACCGATGTAAACGCACTTGATACCGAAACTTACGATCGCCTGCGACGATCACGAAGTGCATCGGTCATTCCTACCCTTGTTAGCCCAGTGAGGGCAGGCGGATCACAGGACTTGCGAGATGCCAAAAGCTGAATGACATAATCGCTACGACCGATCAGCGGCTATTTCTTCCTCCTGGCTTCAAGCTCGGCTGCTGCCAGATCGCAGCTTTCTGGCTAGGTGCTGCGGCGATGACCTTGATCTTTTCCTTCTTGGGCTTCTTGGCTTCGCGGTTGCCTCGTTGCTGGCCTTTGGCCATGGCGGTCCTCCTGTTTTCGAGATGGTTGAAGTCGTCTGACAACAGGACCTGCCCGCGCGGGGTGCAGATCCTCACGTCGATGCAGCCTTCTTGCACGAGCTGCCTAGCCTTCCTCAGCGCGGCCGCCACCGTGACGCGCCCGAGATGTTCGCTGATACCTTCATGGTGGCCGCTGACAAGGTATTTCAGTTTAGGCATGGAAGACGGCCACCGTGATCACAATGATCCTGAGCAACCGCGGGACGATGGTCGGCGGTACGATCCACTCGGTCAGACGAAATTGCTGCAAGGGTACACGCCTGCGCTTTGCGGCGGGAGCGTGCGCGGCCCTCAGTCACCGATGGATGCCACGGTAAATGCGGTGAGCCGACCCTACGCCTATGTTTTGGGAATAGCGAGCGCTAAAGCATTTTGCGTCAGCTGCGACAAGAGCACGCGCGAAGCGATGGAATACCTCTATTGGCCGCGCGGGCTAAGAAAGCGATGGCTATTGCAGCACAAGGAGCGCATGCTGCTCTCTGGGCCAGCGCCGACGCCGGCGTTTTGCGAAAGGCAGGCGCGCATGACCATCCGTTCCCGACGAGAAGTCGTCACCTTCAAGCACCCGTTCCGGATCAGGGGTATCGATCGCCTGTTGCCCGCCGGCGCCTATGAGGTCGTCACCGACGAGGAGACGATCGAAGGGCTATCGTTCGAGGCGTTCCGCCGCGTCGCCACCATGATCAAGGTGCCGGTGGAAGGCTCTCGCGGGTTGGCGATGGAGGTGGTCTCGATCGGCTCTGTCGATCTGGCCGACGCGCAAGGCATTGACGCGAGCGCATTCGATGCCTGACGAACCGCTCGATCTCGACCGTCACCGCGGCATGGCGGCGCAAAAGGCAACCGACATCCGCCGTGCGCTCGCGGAGGTCGAAACCCATGCACGGGAACTGCGCGAGCGCCGGGCCGAGGTGGAAGACCATCTGTTGTCGATTCCCGCCGCGTCATGGCCGGAGGCGGCCGCCAAGGCGCGCTATGTGCTCAAGCTGTACGCCGCGGGCCTACCGCCGGAAGACACAAGGCATCGCGATCTCGTCGCGGCCATCCTCGTGGACTTTGCTCGGCTTAGCGAGCGGGGCTGAGGCATCATTGGCTGCGCCGCTGTCAAGGAGTGGGTCATATGACGCTCATGCCCGGTCGCTTCATCGGCTATGAATACGACAGGATGGTCGTCCTGTTCTCGATGCTCGACGGCCAGAGGGAGGTCCCCTGCGCGATTTCAACTTCAGCCATGGATGAGTTGGAGGGTGTGGTGCGCGCGAGAGCGGGCCAGCGCGAGGCGCAATTCATGCGGTTGCGCGAGCGCATCGAGGCCTGCGCCGCCGGCAAATATCAGGCGAGTGAGTTCGAAGGCACGCCGCCCAGCATTATTCTGCGCAGCATCGACTTCCGAAAAGACCGCTGTGTGTACCGAAAACCTTGTCCGAGTTGATGATGTGACGGATTCGGCTAAGGTGGCGGGATGATCGGGCTTCTCTGTTT
>NZ_JBVBEF010000224.1:0-3973 GCF_055456055.1 Bradyrhizobium sp. LeoB3 | reverse complement strand
GATGCTCTGCAGACCGACGAGCTCTGCCCCTGCAACCGCGAGATCGGCGGCGAAACGCTGAAGGTTGCTTGAGGCATCATGTCAATTGAGCAGTTGATGGACCAGATCCCCGATTTCGCCAAGGACGTCAGACTGAACCTGGCGTCGATGATATCAGATGAGACGCTATCACCGCAGAGGAAACACGGGCTGTTGCTCGCCACCGCAATTGCCGCCCGCAATCCTGTAGTGATCGCCGCAATGGAATCTGCGGTAGCTGTCGTGATGACGCCGGCCGCGGTCGCAGCGGCGAAATCCGCAGCCTCGGTGATGGCGATGAACAACGTCTACTACCGCTTCGTTCACCTCTCCGCCAACCCGGAATACAAGACGATGCCGACGCGGCTACGCATGAACGTCATCGGCAATCCCGGCGTGGACAAGGCCGATTTCGAGCTGTGGTCGCTGGCGGTAAGCGCCATCAACGGCTGCGGGGCCTGCATGGACGCGCATGAGAAGGCGCTGCGGGAGGCCGGCATCAGCACGGCGGTCATCCAGACCGCGGTCGGTCCCGCTCCGCGGGTCCATTTCAGCGGTGGTTGGCGACAAAGAGCGCTTCGTCCGCGCGGTCCCGTATCGACCCGGTGGCGAACACGCTCTCGATGGGATTGGTGGTGCGCAAGTGATCCCAACGTTCGGGAAGAAAATCGTAGAAGGCCAGCAGTGCGTCGCGATCCTTCACCAGGCATTCGACCGCCCAGCCGTACTGGCGCAATACTTCTCGGCGAAGACGTCGATCACCGCTTCGGCGGACGCTCGGTTCGCGCCCAATGGACCTCGCAGAACTCCTTCTTGCATGGTGGCCTGCACGGAGAGTGGGACCATGTCCAGGACGTTCACGGTGTTGTGCACCCAGCCTCGCTGGTGGCGTGTGCCGGGAAAGACCTCGTCGAGCGCCTTGTAGAAGTCGCGCTCGCCGGCGCCGATATTGGCCAAACTCGTTGTTATTGATGACGTCATCTGGATTGTTTTGCCAAGCCACGCCTCCCTTAAGGTAGGTCAGCGTGTGGCCCTGCGCGCCAAAAGCGTAACCGAGATGACCGGCGCCAGTTACAAAGACATTTGGGTTTGCCTTGCAGTTTGCGCTCACTATCGTGCCGGAGCCGGCGAGGCAGGTATTTGTGCCGTTGCAGACTGCACCGCTAGCAGTGGGGCCAAACACCGACCTATTCCTCTGCCAGTTGTAGCCGATCCGGCCGCCTGCCAGGAACACAGGAGTATTGACGACGCCATAAACGGACGGACCGTAGGGATTGCTGAAGGGTTTTTGGCCGTAACCACCGTCGACGTGCCCGCCAATACATCCTCCGGACCAGCTCCGCAGGGTCGGTGGCACTTGTGCTGCTGGCCCAAGGGTTCGCCGAATTGGCTGCACCGTTTTCGACCAGCGCAACCGTTGTCGCTCCCCAAGAACGAACTCAAGATCGCATCAAACACTCCGCGGCGCTTTCCCGATCCACAACCAAGCGCCTTCGAGCTGGCAATCGGTGATGGCACCGCGAATGAAGCAAGCAGCGTGCCGCTTGGAAATTGGGGTCTCCAGTTACTTGTTGCGCGATGATGTGCGCCGGACCTGATACGAGCGAGCACGCGGATCCTGCTTGCGGCGATCGAGGGCAGCGGCCGGAGTTTCGCAAATCGGATCGTCGGACGGCCGCGCTCCACTCAGCAGGCGCCGGCCACAGCGCGCGGCCTCGGTCTGAGGCTGCAACGACTGCTCCTCGGCCCAGTCGAACAATCCTCAATGCACCACTCCCCGCCGCGCTTGTCGAACGAGCCGCAACAGCGTCGCCCGATCGGAACTGCCGCACGGGCCCATCCTTGCCGCCGCGCTGCATGACAAGGAAGCACGTCGCAGAGCGGCGCGCGTCGGGCCGACCAGTTCTGTCATAACTGGCCGAACTGGTGGATACTGCGGGCGCGCTTTTGAGCACCTCTCGCGCGGGGAGGCAGGAGCCCTCCGCAGGCCCGGAATAGATGCCATGCCGATCGTGGGGTCGATAGGAGCGGCGCAGCATGGCCTTGCTGGCCCGGGCCATGCAGCGGCAGTACCGATAGATGCAGTTGCGGATCGCCAACCGGTCCAAAGGTTCCATCAGGATCGCTTCATTCAATCACCAACTATCCCGTCTCCGTAGCTAACACTCCAGTCGGAAAACATTGGTGAGAATGTTCCCTCTAGTGTTCTGCCCCGGAAATTCGCTGACAAAGTCGCGCGAGTTTTTGGAGGATGGAGTCGGCGGCAGCGGTCCACATGAAGGGGCGTGAATTTGCATTGTGGCTGCGGATAAAGCGGTCATTTTTTTGACGAGATCGGCGGTGGAATCGAACGATCCCCGCCGGATGGCGCGTTGGGTGATGAGCGCGAAGAAGCGTTCGACCTGGTTGAGCCAGGAGGCGTAGGTTGGCGTGAAGTGAATGTGCCAACGCGGACGGCGGGCGAGCCGGGCCCTGACTTTGGGATGCTTGTGAGTGGCGTAGTTGTCGACGATGAGATGGATGTCCAGTTGGGCCGGCACGTTAGCTTCGATATGACGCAGGAAGGCGAGGAACTCCGGGTGGCGATGGCGGGGTTTGCATTGAGCGATGATTGCGCCATCGAGCACGTTGAGGGCGGCAAACAGGGTGGTCGTGCCATGACGCTGGTAGTCGTCGGTGACGCCTTCGATGTAGCCGAACCCCAACTGCTGGCGCGAACCGCCCGCCTAAATAGTGGCAATTGCGCACTGTGCTCCTCGCGTGTTGGCCCCATCCGTGCGCCTGCCGCCGACCAGTTCGAAGGTGCCTGCGACCCAGCAAGTGTGGCCCACGCTGGAGCCCAGTTAGCACACGAGAACCCACGGCGCGCATTACGCTATGCCATCCACAAAGCGCTGGTTCGTCGCCTTGTTCAACAAGCGCGCAGTTCTCAATGCTCTTCTCGTCGAGCGTCGTCCCGCTCCCGCGCAGGCAGAACCTGGTCTTCTCGCTCGCTTACCCAAATGCGGCGCCCGCAAGAGCTCCTTCTGCTCCAGCTGCAAGCACTCTTCGCGCTTTGCGGGCGCCTCCGCTGCTGCTGGCGCCAACTGCGATCCGCCGGAGACGTTACCGTTGGCCATACGGTCCGAAGATCCCGAGAGCTGAGACGGCGAACCGCAGCATTTTGTTGCCCTGGCTTAGACTGTCAGTTGGTATTCATCAAAAGATATTCTCGGCTGCCTGCCATCTGTGCGGAACGCCGATCGTCAAACCGCCATCGACGACGATCTCGGAACCGGTAAAATAGCTGGACTCGTCGCTGAGTAGGAATAAGGCTGCATGCGACACGTCCTGCGGGCAGCCTGCCCGGCCCAGAGGAATAGGGAAAAGAGAGGGATCGAAACGCTCGGTAGTGGGCGTGGTAATGAAGCCGGGATGAATCGAGTTGACGCGGACGCCAGAGGCGGCTGCCTCCAGCGCAGCAGACTTTGTTATGCCCCGCACGCCGAACTTAGAAGCCACATAGGCATGAAGCCCGGCAGTCCCCCCGCAGCCCCTCGACCGATGAGATGTTGACGATCGAACCGCCGCCCGCGCGCCGAATTGCCGGCAGGGCCGCCTGCATTCCGAGGAACACACCGGTTAAATGACGGCAATGGTTCTATTCCACTGATCGAGCGAGAGCTGCTCGATGGGGGCCATGCTGGCGATCCCAGCATTGTTGACCAACCCATGCAGCGCGCCGAAGCTGCTTTCGGCGACCGCGACCGCCCTGGCCCACTCCGCCGGCTGGGTGACGTCCTGGCGCACGTAGATGGCGGAAGTGCCTAGTTCAGCAGCGAGAGTTTCCCCTTCTGCGTGAAGAATATCAGTAATTACGACCTTAGCGCCCTCGGCTACTAGTCACGTGAATCTAAAGTTCGCCACATAAAGTCTGTTGAGCTTTGTGGCAGAAGCGTTTGACGGAAGCCAAAAT
>NZ_JBVBEF010000223.1:0-4023 GCF_055456055.1 Bradyrhizobium sp. LeoB3 | reverse complement strand
TTCCACCGAATTAGAAGTTCGGCGGCCGCGAAATGCACCAGTGCGCCCCAAGTTGCGTGATTTTCACACAGCCTGGGTCACTTCCGGACTCTCGCGTTGCAACAACAAAGCCTATGCGATCACCTCGTCGGTGCGGTGCGCGCCAGCGCCGCTACGGCGTCCACGATCCCGGGCGTATCTGCATAGGTCACCATGTGACCGGCATCCTCGACTAGATGTAGCAGGGAGCGGGGCAACGCCTTGTGCAGGCGGCCCGATTGGTCGGCTTCGATGAGCTGGTCACTCTTTCCATGCACGATCCTGACGGGACACCGGACGTCCTGATATTGAAGCGGCAACTGCGCGGCAACCGGAATAAGGAACGCGCTCTCCTCGGCGGCCGCCCTCAATTGCTTGGGCCGGAGAGACAACGAGATCGGAAATTCGTTCTCGAATTCCGGCGGAACGGCACGCGGCGCGAACAGCGTGCGAATAAGCTTGGGCATAATGGCCCAGGATATGATCGGCGAGATAGTGTAGCGCATCAGATCGCCGAACAGTGGCAGTGCCGGACCCGACATGAGCCAAAAGTCCATCCGAAAGCCCGGAAAGTAGTAGCCGGACGCGAGCACGAGCCCACGCACGGCATAGTCGCTTCGCAGCGCCAGCGCGATAGCCACGAGCGTTCCCCAGGAATGGCCGAGCACCACGGGATTGCGCACGCCAAGCTGGTCAAGAGCCTTCGCGAATAAGGTAGCTTGCGTTGTGGCCGTCCAGATGCGGGTGCGGGCTCGGCGGCTGTAGCCAAACCCTGGCCGGTCGAAGCAAACGACGCGGTAGGCGTCGGCCAGGCGGTCGACCAGACCACTTAGGACGAGATCCTGAATCATGGTGCCATTCCCATGGAACAGGACCACGCAAGGCGCGGCGCCATCGCCACGTGCGATATAGTGAAGGCGCACTCCGTCGCATTCGATGAAGGCGCCGATCGGCGGGTTCTTTCGCTCCGCTGCCACCTGAAACGCGATATTGCCGAGGATCAGTACGACAAGTCCGACCAAAACGATCAGCAGGACGGTTTCAGTTGTGGACACCGGGTCAATCCTTCGATGGTCCGCGCTGGCGGGGTTACTTCGAATCGGCGGAACAACCGCAACCTGACGGCTTCGCTCCCGCCCTACGACTCACGTCCAGTGCGCGCGACCAATCAGGGGTCCCGTTCCCCCAAGAACGGATACGCAGCCATCTCCTTCGAATACTTCCGGAACATATCGATCTGCCTGCTTGCAAATTCTGCAAAGACGGCGAAAAATTCGAATGGTGACCTGATCGTCACAAGCCGCTGGCCGAAAGCAAGAGCAAATTGCATGTTGGCTTGTGCCATTTCCAGAAGCTTCACTTGATAAGCCTGCATGGTTGCCGTCACTAAAGAAAGATCAAACCCTTTCTCTGGATTGTCGTCCCTCATCATCTGACGGAAGCCATCTTGTAAGGCCGCGATCCGATGCTCAACGATGGGAGCCCGTTGTTTTGCATCGTCATGAAGCTTGGGCGATTCAGTCGAGCCTGCGGCAACAGCGCGCAGAGGGTTGTCTTTCGTGCTTCTAACAATAACCTGCTTGTTCCGTTGGGCCTGTGCGGCTTTTCTAGGGCCGCGGGCGCGCTTTGACGCTATGGCTCGTTTACGGTTACTCATCTGACGCTCCAAGAGAATAGGGTCGGTCGACCACAACGGTCATTTCGGAGATGACAACAGGCCTTGCGGTGTAGCGTTCCTAACGCGGGATTATGGGATTTCCTGCATGAACTTAGATGCTATGGGTCAAAAGCGGCGGTCGAAGGCTCGCACAACCTCTGTCCGACCCACCCTAGAAAGCCGACATCATCGTCGCTGATTGTGGTCTTCGGCTTTGGGCCCAAAAAGGTGACGTCGGCAAAGAGGCCGCCACTGAGGCGGTCTCTTTCCTTCGGCTGGAACGTCGCGATCATGCGCCTCCTGCCATAGCTACAGCGTCCACCCACTAACTGCTTCGGATGACCTTTGGCAGCCTCGTCATCATCGCAGATGATCTCAACGCGATCCGGATGTGGTTGTCGTCCGCCGAGTGCAGGCGTAACAGCCGACTGGATGGATTATGTGGGTGCCCTCAGTCCGGGCGACCGGAGCCACTCGTCTATGTGGGCGGCCGTTTCGGCCTGACGAGCTCTTCGGATAAGCCGTTCGCGCCGGATGCCGTGCGGGGTGCCTCGCGCCTCTTTTCGCAAGCGCTGAGCTTCGTCGGTCAAGCGCTGATCTAGGGATGTGGTTTGTTTCAAACGGCGTCGCTGCTGCATGGCGGCTCCTCGGTTCGGGAAGGCGGGAGCGCAACCGGCGTTCTCATCACCGATAAATGCCACAGGACCGTGCGGTGATGGCTAAGCGTGTACTACTGCTTGAGCCTCGCGTATGTCCACAAGTGCACACATTGTCCGATTCCATGAACAGACTGATAACTTCGAAACCTTCCTGAACCTAGCCGATCAGACCGCATGTCTGTTGAGGGTCAACAGCGGCGGTCGCGGCTCGCCAAGTCCCTTGGTCAGGACTACCCCCAAAAGCCGACATCCCGATTGCCCGTGCATACTTCGGCTCGGGGCCAAATCCAGACGTTGTATCCGGCCTGTGTCGGAAACGAACAAGCAACCAAGTTCGATGAGCAACGATCTTCGGTATACTTCACATGCTATAAAGCGATGCCCTGTGACGCGAGGCTCGCTATGACGGCATCCACAGTCAGAGAATGGATAGTAGAGTCGATCAATCGCATCATTTCTGGACAGCCGTTCACTCAAGCGGATTTCGACGCTCGACCATCGAATGGTTGGGACGAGATAAAGCCAAGGCCAGATATTGTTATTCGGTCGGATAGAGAGCCTGCTTACTTTGCGTGGTTGGCTCTACAATGGTGGGTAAACGATGACGACATCAGAGCCAAAGGCCCCGGATATGGTGAGATGAGAAAGCGAGAGCTCCAGAGCTTCCTCGAACAAATGGAACGCTGAACAGCCTCGGCATATCGCACGTCTGCTTCGGTTCAAAAGGAGACGTACTGAAGCGACGCACGATTGTGCGCGCAACGATAAGGAGGCGGTTGCGCAGTTCCGGTGGCCCGTTCAACTCTCGGTCGAGGCTTGGCAATGTCGCCGGCCAAGGCTCCGGCGGCGACGCCGTCGGGGCCTACAATCTAGTTGGCGCTTTTTTGAATGGCGGTTGGCAGCGTGTCGGATTTGTGCTTCTTGCAATAGGCGACAACTTTTTTCGAGTTCTTTTGCAGGCGGTCGTAGTCCAAAACATTGTTATTTGCGGCAGCGTTATAGTAGCCACTCATGAAATACCTTACAAAATCCTGGTCTGCTGAACCGTAACCTAACCAATTCCCGCAAGTGATCTTGTTCATGTCCAGCTTGATCTGAGCCGCAGCTGGCGCTGACGCCGCGCCTATCAAAATCAAAGAAACGACAAGAGTCCTGCATCTCATAGCGATCCTCCAAAGTCCCAAGCCGTCAATTTTTGCCTACTGATTGTTGCAAGCCATACATAACGCTTTCCGCCGGATGGTATTGGCACCATGCCTTCACGTTGGCGATATTTTGTTGATGCAAAGCAAGATCCACAAAGGTCCTGCTGTTCTGATAACTGAACCAGCCACTCATCCAGGCAGAAAAGTTATCTGACTGTGACTGCGGCATAGCAAGATATTGGCTACATATGATCTTGCCCATATCAATGGTTACCTGCGCATTCGCAGCGATTGGAATTATCGAGACAGCAAACGTCAGACTGATCAATCTACATCTCATCGGGGGTCGTCCTTGATGCTGATCTACCCGGGATTATGGAGAAGACTGCCGCCACAAGGACGCAAGAAAACGGAGTCTCGCGCCCGCTCATGTTGATCTAGATCAACAGAAGTCCGCTTGGGGTCAGAGGACTAAACCGCTCGCGCGGTAGGCCGCTGCGGCAAACAGGGTGGCCAAGCCGATAGCGCCAAGGGGCGTCCTGTC
>NZ_JBVBEF010000222.1:0-4034 GCF_055456055.1 Bradyrhizobium sp. LeoB3 | reverse complement strand
CATCATGCGCTCCGTCTATCAAACGGAGCAGCCCCTTCCAACTAAGCACGTGGTCCCACAATCGGGGTCCATTTCAAACCGCGATTGTCCCCGGCGAATCAAAGGAAGAACACGATGTCGGATGCAAAATTGCAGAATGTGCTGTCTTCTCTTTCGCAGACAGCGAGACAGTTGAATGCTCCGCCGGCCGGCCGGACTGCGCCGGATGCAACTTACGTGAAGCTAGATACCAATGAGAACCCATTTCCACTGCCAACGATCGTATGGCAAAGTGCAATTACCGCCCTTGAGCGGCAGTATCTTTATCCCGAAGATGACAACCTCAGCTTGCGGGAAGCAGCTGCCAATGCGTACGGCGTAGCGATGGATCATGTGATTGCCGGCAATGGATCATCTGAGATTCTGGGGCTGATCTACAGAGCCTTTCTTGCCCCCGGGCGAGAGCGTGGCAATGCTGTCTCCAGGTTTTTCATTCAATCGCAAACTTGCTATGTTGCAAGGGGCTCAACTTCTCGAAGTCAGATGTGACGAACCTCAGTCCTTGCCTATAGAGCAATTGTTGTTGGGTTGCGAAAAAGCCGCGAAGTTCGTTCTGGTAGCTACTCCGAATAATCCAACCGGAACGTTCATTCCGATCGCTGACATCGAACGCCTTGTGGCAGAATCGGACCGTCTAGTCGTGTTGGACGAGGCGTATGTCGATTTTGCGCCTGATAATGGCCTACGCCTCCTAAGCCGCTATCCGACTCTTCTGATCTTAAGAACATTTTCGAAGAGCTACGCCGCCGCTGGCATTCGCGTCGGCTTCGGACTAGGCCACCCAGAGCTTATCGGAAGGCTTCGTAACATCCAGAACGTCTTCAACATGAATGTGATCGGTCACGCGGTGGGCATCAGCGTTCTTGCGCACCGCGCCATCTACGAAGATAACCATAGGCACATCACGCAGGAAAGAGAACGAGTGGCGAGCGCACTGTCACAACTTGGATTGTCTGCAACGCCCTCCGACGCAAATTTCTTGCTAGTCCGTGTGCCCGCGGGACACGACGGCAGATGGTGGCAGCTGGCTTTGGAAAGGCAAAAGATACTCGTTGCCTTTTTCCCTGATGAAGGTCTTGAAGACTGTATCCGCGTTAGCATCGGCACAAAAACGCAAATGGACGCGATTCTCGCAGCAATCAGTGACATTTCTGGCCGCTCGAAAATGGGTATATCGCCCGCCGCGCAGTAGTAATGTCTGGTGCCGCGTCACGTATGCGATAGCACCACCGAGGGATGAGAGCGGTGGGTGGCATAACCGAGATCTGTTGTGACTGATGGACGAAAATCGACGACGGATCGATCCCTTAACTGCCACGGCCCCGTTTTCGAGGGACAACCGCCTCGTGATCAGCGGTATCGCGCACCTACTGCAGTTAACAAGGGACAACGATCGCTTTCCTGGTTGAGCCGCGCATGGAGCGTGGCTTGGTCGAGCTCGCCTTCCCACCAGGACACGAACACCGCGGCAAGACCGTTGCCCGTGATATTGGTAAGGGCGCGCACCTCGCTCATGAATTTATCGATCGAGAACACGATTGCCATGCCAGGCACTAGCGCCGGATTAACCGCTGATAGCGTCGCCGCGAGCGTGATGAAGCCGGCCCCGGTGATACCGCTTGCGCCTTTCGAGGTCATCATCGCCACGATCAGGATCGTGAGCTGTTGGCCGAAGGTAAGATCGACCCCGAGCGCCTGCGCGATAAATAACGTTGCCAAGCTCATGTAGACGTTGGTGCCATCGAGGTTGAACGAGTAGCCGGTCGGCACCACGAGCCCGACCACGGGCTTGGAGCAGCCGAGCCGCTCAAGCTTCTTCATCAACTGCGGCAGCGCGCTTTCCGAGGACGAGGTGCCGAGCACGAGCAAGAGCTCGTCTTTGATATAAGCGATAAACTTGAAGATCGAAAAGCCAACGGAGCGCGCGATCAGACCGAGCACGACCCACCACGAACAGCGCGGCCGTGGCGTAGAACAGTGCGATTAGGCCGATTAGATTGCCGAGCGCCGACGGCCCGAGCTTGCCGACCGTGAAGGCCATGGCGCCGAACGCGCCGATCGGCGCGGCCTTCATGACAATTGCGATGACGCCGAACACCGCGTGCGCCGTGTCGTCGATCATGCCGCGCAACTTCTCGCCGCGCTCACCCAGCGCCATGAGCGAGAAGCCGAACAGGATGGCAAATAGTACCTGCAGGATGTCGCCGCGCGCCAGCGCGCCGACCACGCTGTCGGGAATGATATTGAGGATGAAATCGACGGTTTTCGAAGCTTCCGCCTGCTCCACGTAGTTGGCGACGGCTGCGGCATCGGGCTTGGCCGCAAGGCCGTGGCCGACTGGAAAAGATTGCCCATCAGAAGGCCGAGCAACAAGGCAAAAGTGGAGACCATCTCGAAATAGACCAGCGCCTTCAGGCCGACCCAGCCGACCTTTTTCGCATGCTGGATGTGCGCAATGCCCGAGACCACGGTGCAGAAGATGATGGGCGCGATGACCATCTTGATCAGCTTGATGAACCCGTCACCAAGCGCCTTGACCCAATCGCTGGTCGCGAGCGACGGCCACAGCCAACCGACGACGACGCCAATCAGGATCGCGATCAGCACCTGAACGTAGAGGATTTTCTACCAAGTTCTCGACACCGGCGCGGGTGCGGCAGTTGCGATGGTGGTCATGACGCTCCTTCCCAATATGAACTCGAACACCGAGCCACCGCGCGTTGAGAGGCGACGGCATCAGACGAGCCTTGTCATGCCAGCCGTGCCCAATTTGAAGACGGCGATGTCGGAACTCCGACAGCCGGCAGCGCGATTTGCTGGCAGTTACGTGTGTTTTTCTCTCGTTAAGCAAGACGCGCACCACGCGCCGAAGCCATGCTGCCGTTCAACCGGCGAGACTGTGGACAGACTTTCTCCTAAATGTATTTGGTTGAATGCCAGAAACGCGTTTGTTCCGCCGAAGGCAGAGGCGTTGTTCAGCGCCACGCGCACCTTGCGCTCGCGCGCGCCAGATTGGGCGCGGCCTCGAGATCTACCAGCTGCTTGCGGGCGATTTAATGCTCGGGCAGCGTTTTGAGCTTGGCCCTTATCCTGAGCTCGGAGCTGCAATCGGGTCACTGGCGGAGCGGCCTTCGCATCCCCCTATAAATGGAAGCGCCGCCGGTCCCGCCCATTCCGGAAACGACGACGCGCCTCCCCGTTCAGGCCTTCTCAGCGACCACGCCGCGGACAGGTGCGTCGCCGATAGACTTGAGATTCGATCAGGCGTCATCCGTGTTCATCTCAATCGTCGATCGCGTAGGACTGCGCCACGCAGATGATGTCCGCAACTCCAGTGACTGGATGCCACACCAGGTCAGTTCCGTGGTGGTCGATGTCTCGCGGCCGCCGACAGCGTTTTCCTTGTTCGTGCAACAATTTCCTTCGCGAATTATCTGCCATGCTGCTGCTTCCATTAGGCGCTTCGACGCGAACGCACTGCCTTTCAGCCGCGCCGCGCGACGGAAGCAGTGACGTGATTCGTCGGGCGGGCGTCAAGGTGCTGTCAATGCAACATTCCGCGACATTGGTAAAATTGATTTTTTGGATGGTACGCATCCACATTATCGACGTTTGGAGACATGCGCCTAAGACCTTGATGCAAGCTGCCCTCGGGCGTTATCGAGCCTCGCGTCGTAGTTTCGCACAGTTAAAAACGACAGCCTCGATGCTCCTTCACCGGGCCATCTACGCCGAGCTCGCGCCGCGCCTGGACGAGACGTCTGCCCCAGAGTTCTCGTCGAACGGACGCTTCGTAGTGGCAGACGTGAAGGCAGAACTTATCGTATTCCGACACCCCAGGCGGCCACGTCGGGTCAGCCGGTCCGGAGATCGGAGTCGAGCCGTTCAAAGATCCAAAATCGGACATCACGGCGCGGCGGAGCCAACTTTGGGCAGAGTAATGCCAGAAGTTTTTCGTTCAAGAGGCTAGAGATGTTCGGTTGAACACGCCGAAG
>NZ_JBVBEF010000221.1:0-4189 GCF_055456055.1 Bradyrhizobium sp. LeoB3 | reverse complement strand
GTCCATCCAGGCAACCCTCGTCGCAACATTGAGGGTGAGTCGCCTCATTTTGTGGAGGGGACATACAGTCTAGCGGAGATTCGAGCTGTATCCGCAGCGGCCAATTTGAGTGGAGCGTTGGAAATCGGACTGACAGATCACTCTTCGGCAATAAACCTGGAACTGAGACTTGGACCACAGCGTTTTTTCTCTTGGCAAAGTCCGTCGAACACTACGGTTTAGGACCCGTAAGTCGGAGGTTGTGTCATGCGGCGTCGCCGATCCTTACCGCACTCATTTGAAGATCAGATCGCAGCCGAGAAGGCTAGGCTGCAGGAAAAGATTACCGATCTTGTGAATGGTCCCGACAGGGATGCCGCGCTTAAAAAGATCAGACAGTTGGAGACCGCATCCCACATAAATGATTGGCTGACGTCACCCGGTCTCCGGTCGCCGGAGTAAAACCGCACAACAATGTCCGGTAACGGGTTGGGTGTAGGCGCCGACGGTCACCGAGCGAATCTTGGCTTTGATTGTGACCATGAGCGCTATACGCCCTCGCTTGCCCCTCCGCCCAATAGCTCCCGCAATGTGCCGGTGATCTCCCCGACGGAATAGGGCTTGGGCAAAAACCGGCCGCCCTCCGGCAGCTCGTAGTCGCGAAGCCTTAGTTGGCCCGAGGTTGCAATGATCTTGATCGGCGGCCAGCGGTCTCGCACCAGGTGGGCTAACCGCAGCCCGTCAATTGAACCCGGCATCTGGATGTCGGTGAAAATCACACGAATGTCTGTCCGGGCTTCCAGCACGGAAATAGCCTCGGCCGCGTTTCCAGCCTCGATCACGTCGAAACCGGCGTGCTCGATCATTGCTACGGCATGCCATCGCAGAAGCGTCTCGTCCTCGACGACGAGCACAACCGGGCGACCGCCAGCTAAGTGCTGCATCGGCGCTACCAACCTTGAATAATCGCAGATGGCGCTTTGAAGCCCGAGTCCCACTGCGGGTGCGCTTCACCCTGTTCCTATTGTCGGAAAACGGACATAGGCGGTGCAGAGAGGCCAATTCGCTTGTTGACTATTCGTTCCGAGAAGCGCCCACTGTGTAAGAAGAAGTACCAGAGCTACGGCAGAAACGAACCTGCATCTGCGTCAATGTCATTGTCGGAATTCCGACAGACAAGGCTCTGACGACCCAGCTTTCCGACGAGAAAGCTCGGATAGCCTTATAGCTAGGCACCTCAGCGCTAATCGGCAGCAGCTCGGCTTAGGACGGAAACCGGACCGACACGGACTGCCGGGACTCTTAATATAACCCTGATCCCGCGCGGAGCGTCCCCTCGGAGCTCGCACCCATCACCCTGCGGTATATCGCCCGACCGACCACGGACACCGCATTTGCACGCACCTTCGCCCACGCCGCTCGACAACAGGCTGCTCGCGTCACTGCCAGGCAGCGAGTTTAGCGCGCTCGCGGTCCATCTAATGACCGTGGTGTTGCCGCAAGGCACTTCTGTCTACGAAGCAGGCACCGAGGTCGAACAGATCTATTTCCCTCACCACGGCATGTTTTCGTTGCTCGCAGTAATGCGTGACGGCAAGGCCATCGAAACCGCGACTGTCGGCCGCGAAGGCGTAATTGGCGCGATGGCGGGATTAGGTCTCTACAAATCGCTCGTCCGGGTGAACGTTCAATTGCCAATGACGGCCAGCGGGATATCGTCAGCCGCTTTCAGGAGGTCAGTTACCTCAAGTCAAGCGATACGAGACCTCTGCATACGCTATAATGAAGTCCTCTTAACCCAAGCTCGCATTACGGCAGCCTGCAATGCACTGCATCCAATCGACCAACGTTTTTGTCGTTGGCTATTGCAGTCGGCCGATGGCGCAGCGGGCGATCCCATTACGCTGACGCAAGAACTGCTTGCCGATATGCTGGGAGTGCGAAGGACATCTGTGACAGAGGTGGCCGGCAAGATACAGGATCAAGGCATTATCACCTACTCGCGAGGCGTCATTAAAATATTGGACCGCGGCGCGTTGGAGCGACTGTCGTGCGAATGCTATCAGACGCTCGTCGAGCATGAGGCGACTCTAACAAATTGACCCAGCTGCCGATTGAACCCAGCCGCATCCCGCCCTTGATAAAGCAGCCCGGCCGGGGGCACGACCGAGCTGCCCAGGCACAAGTGCACACACGAGTTGGGACCATCTCCGGATATAGACGAGCCGCCGTCGAAGCCCGCGCGCACCGAGCGAGGAATACGTGGCCGATCTGCGGAAGATCATGAAGAAGATCCGCCGAAAACTGAATTAAGCCGCCGCCGCAGTGCTCGCCCCGCTGGGGTGTCATCCCCCTTTCCGGGTCAATCGCCAAGGCCTAGCGCTTGCCTTGGAGCCGCCCTGGCGCGATGCTGAGGCATTGGGCACTAAGTTCCCGAGAGACCATCTACGGGACCTCTGTGAGGGCCTCAGAGGAGCGCGCGGCAGAAGCTCGGAGGCAGGCCGACAGGCCTGGATGAGGTCAAAAGCATGAGTGTGAAGGTGCGAGAGTTTATCGATTTTTGGATGCAGAATAGCGTTCACGCCGCCGAGCAATTCGGCGATCCAGGCGCCTCGCAAGACGTGGCCGAGTTAACGCGGCGCTGCATCGAAATGGCCAAGAGCGAGGGGATCACGGAAAATGCCATGCGCGACGAGGTCGGTGACGTGGCTGAATATATCCGAGGCCGATTAAAGGCAGCGAACAAATCCGAGTCGGATCGCCAGAAGTAGGCCTTTGATCGGCACCGTTAGGAACGAAGACCTTCCGGCATCGTCAACTTGTGCCCCTGGCCCCACGCCGCCTCAGCTTGGCCCAGGTAAACCTCCAAGGATGGCGGCCCCGACGGTTCTGGGCCGTTTCTATTGGCAAAGGCCGCTATCCGTATTTGAATGTCGGAGCGTCCTGATTTCGTGTGTGCACAATTGAACTTTAAGCCCGGCCCCTTACTGTTTGTGCATCGCCGACGGAACGATGGCATCGGCGCCTGAGAGACACCGCGCTCCCGCCGCACCCAGCGGAGCGCCCCATGTGTGCCAGATGCGACGAGATCGACGAGAGGATCGCCCGTTACCGCTGGATCAGAGAGCAAATTTGGGATCAACAGGTGCACGATGCTACCCTGCAGTTGGTGGCAAAGCTGGAAACTGAGAAGCAAACCCTGCATCCCAAGCAGTAAGATCGCCTCTACCAGCAATGAAAGAGCAACCTTTCCAGCGAGGTGACGCGATGGATGAGTTCAAGATCAAGATCGCGCGCATTGAGATAATTTCGCCTAACGAACGGGGTGAGGACCTTCGCTTAGCGTTTCAGTTCGAGAGCGATCAGACCAGTTTTTCACTGCCAGTCTTGCTGAACTCCCGCGAATTTGACGATACCGAACTCGTCGAAGTTGCGCGAAGCAAGCTGTATGACGTTTTTAGGCAGCTTTGCAGTCAGTGCAAGGGTTGGCAGTTGTCCGATGACGAGCGCCGGGAGCTCGCAAGCATCAGCGCGCGGCCCGCCTGATAGGCTCGGGGGTCGAAATGGCGGAAGGAGGAGGAGCGGCCCCGACGGGACCCGGCAACCAGTAGGCTGCTGTTCATCACTGGAATGTTGACGGTCAGGAGCGCATATACAGTGGATGGCAAAATCACTTAGGACGCGCCTGCTGGAAGTGAAACTAATCGCCCTGCTTCCAACGAAATGGGAGTGGCAGGTTTGCGAAAGCGACGTGCCCATAATGTCTGGTTATGAGACATCGCGCGAAACTGCACAGATCGAGGGGAATAGCGCGCTATTTTACTTGCTGCGATGACCGATGTGACCATTCGAAGCGCCTGATGCGAATTGTGTCGACTCCCGGATGAAAAGGGTGTCTGGTCGCTGACATCACCGCCCGGCCCATGGCTTCTATCGGTGATGAGAACGCCGGTTGCGCTCCCGCCCAATCGAACAGGGAGCGCCGTTATGCCGCTTCGGCGACGTTTCGAGCTGTCATCATCCACATTCGAGTTCCGCCTGACGCAAGAGGCGATCAACCTTCGCAAACAGGCTGAAGGCATGCCCTTTAGCATTCGTCGCGACGAGCTTTTGCGAAAGGCGGCCCAGATAGATGGTAAGCGTCGTTCCGCTCCCACCTTCTCGCGGCACACGAGATAGGCGAGTTTCACGATCTCTTTGAAGGGATCGA
>NZ_JBVBEF010000220.1:0-4412 GCF_055456055.1 Bradyrhizobium sp. LeoB3 | reverse complement strand
GGTCCATCCAGGCAACCCTCGTCGCAACATTGAGGGTGAGTCGCCTCATTTTGTGGAGGGGACATACAGTCTAGCGGCCATCAAACCATAGCCAGAAATTTTCGAACCCAGCCGATCCCGCTGGCGTTCGAAAATTGCTGGCCCCGCACAAATTCCGCACCTCGTGACATAAAACATTTGACGCTCTGAATTTTATCTGTGTTTAGATCATCACATTCGTAGCGGGTGAAATTGCCTACACTCCTGAGGACCGTAATGCGCAACGCACGCACACACATCGCGGAAATTGCCGCCCGCGTCCGGCCACTTATTCGGCTGGCCGATTGGTCGTGCATGTCCGTGATGACGTGGCGCCGGAATTTTCAGCTCGATACAGGGCTGATCCGCAAAGCAAGCGTGTAACTCTCGGCGCAGGGCAGCTCCCTCCGCCGAACTGGCAGGAGGGCAAGATGAACGCCCGCAACGACGTCAAGAGACGATCTGACCGGAGTCTGGACGCGAGGCTTGTGCTGGCAGCGGCTCAACTGCAGTTGGCCGCGCGGGTCGATTTTCTCGTGGCTCGCTGGCTCGAGCGCTGCGCCGCAAACGCTGAGGCCGCACAACGGTTGTTCAAGACCGATCCGACGCCCACACGTGACTTCGGGATGGGCGCGAGCCCTGTCGTTTCATGTCCACGTTGGGATGAGTCTCCATGACGGCAGTCGGTGGGGTGGGGATACCATCAAGGTATGGGAGGCCGCCCGCATGGCAGCCTCCCTTACTCCATCGAGGGCTTCCCACGACTGCCATGCCGGAAGTGGCGATACTCAACGCCGCTCCCGGTCAGGGACTGTCAGGTTATTCGGCCGCGATCGGGTGCATGGCTCCGCTCTGGCCCTGGCTCGCGAACGCAAAGCCCTCGTAGCCCTTTTCGGCGACCTCGGCGCACTTCCTGCGATAGCCGCCGACGCCTTCCGGGCCGAGATACGGCAAGAAGCGGTGCGCCTTGCCGTCGATGTTGGCGCCCATGTACCAGGAATTGGCGGTGATCATGAGGGTTGAATTCACGACCTCCTCGACGTGAGCGGCCCACGCGTCCTGCGCCTGCGCTGTCGCCTCGATGGTCGAAAGCTTGTTCCTTCGCATGTGGGCGATGCATTCAGTGATCCACTCGACATGCTGCTCGATCGAGACCGGCATGTTCGACAGCACGGAGGGGCTTTGTGGGCCGGTGATTGTGAACAGGTTCGGGTAGCCGGCAATAGCCACCCCAAGATACGTCTGGGGGCCAGCCTGCCATTCCTGCGCCAGCATCCTGCCGCCGCGGCCCCTGATGCCAAGCTGCTTCAGCGGACCGGTCAACGCATCGAAGCCGGTGGCGATGACGATGATATCAAGCGGATACTCTTTGCCGCCCGCGCGAATGCCGGTCGGCGTGATTTCCTCGATCGGGCCGTCGATGGTCGCATCCACCAGCAGCACGTTCTTCTTATTGAACGTTTCGAAATAGTTGGTGTCCAGCGGCTGGCGTTTGGTGCCATACGGATAGTTCTTGGGCGTCAGCTTCTCGGCGACCACAGGATCGTTGACGGTCGACCGGATCTTGCGCTTGAGGTAGTCGGCGATGATATCGTTCGCTTCCTTGGAGAAAAACATATCCTGGTAGTTGGCCAGCCAGAACGCGAAGCCGCCGGCGTCCCACATCCTGTCGAACTCCTGCTCACGCTCCTCGGGCGTGGTATCGAGGACCCCCTTCGGCAGGAAATTCAGTTCGAATCCAAAGAACGAGTCCTTGATGCGCTGGCGGATCCCGTCGTAATCGGCCTTGCGTGCCTTGGTGATCTCAGGATCGACACGGCCGTTGCGCGCCGGCACGCAGAAGGCGGGCGTGCGCTGGAACACCGTCAAGTGCTTGGCCTGCTGCGCGATTTCCGGGATTGCCTGTACCGCAGTGGCGCCGGTGCCGATGACGCCAACGCGTTTGGCGGTGAAGTCGACGCCGTCATGCGGCCACTGGCTCGTGTGGTAGCACTTGCCCTTGAACGATTCCAAACCCTTGAACGGAGGCATGTTGGCGGTCGACAGTGCTCCGACCGCGGTAATGACAAAGCGGGTCGTCACCGTGTCGCCCTTATCAGTGCGCACTGTCCAAAGCCCGCTATCGTCATCGAAGACCACCTCGATGACGCGTTTGCCGAATTGAATGTCAGGTTTCAGGTCAAAGCGCTCGGCGCAATGCTCGAGATAGCGCAGAATCTCATCCTGCTCCGGATAGCGCTCGGACCAGTTCCACTCCTGCAGCAGGTTCTTGTCGAACGTGTAGCAATAGATGTAGCTCTCGGAATCGCAGCGCGCACCGGGATAGCGATTCCAGTACCAGGTGCCGCCAACCCCTTCGCCGGTCTCATACAGGGTGACGTTGAGGTCGAGCTTGTCGCGCAGCGAATGCAGCATGTACATGCCGGAGAAGCCTGCACCAATGATGACCGCGTCGAACTGGATCTTCGCGCTTGCTCCTGGCGAACTACCTTGCGCAAACATGATGTTCCTCCTGTTGTGAGCGCTCATTGTCGGCCCAGAGAAGTCTCTCTGTGCGCCGTCGTTTCGGTTGGGTTGTTGCGACGCCCGTCCGGCCAAAGGTCAGACCGGCATTGTCCGTGCTCGAAGGCCAGGTCGGCCGCCCTTACGCGGCCACGCGCACCTCGTCGCTCTGATAGGCGGCCGTCTCGAAGTTCACGTAGCCGACAAACGAAGTCGGATCTCCGAAGGGGAGGATCTGCGTCGCCCAATAGCCACCGATCCCGTTTTTGCGGTCGATCCAATAGAATGTGTTGGCGAGGCCGGCCCAACCAAGGGACCCGGCCGGCCTTCCTGTCGGCGCGTCCTCGTCGTTGAGCATGAAGGTGTAGCACCAGGACTTCTTCAGACCCGGGAAGAACTCGGCATCGTTCGACAGTGTTGCAATCACGCCAGGCAGCATGACCACGGTCTGGTCCGCCCTGAGGCCGTTGCGGACAGCGGCGGCGACCGTCTCCTGCTTGAGCACGCGGCCATTCGGCCCCGCCCCATCGTTCAGCCACATGCGGATGAACTTCATGTACTCGCCGATCGAGGCGTAGAGCCCGTGCCCGCCCATATGGACTTCCGGATCAGGCGGCAGCTGCATGTCGGGAAGCGGGGTCAGCGACCCGTCGGTTCCGCGCTGGTGAATGACGGCGAGGCGCGACCGCATCGAGGGGGTCAGCGAGAAGGCGATGTCCTCCATCCCGAGAGGCGCAAAAATCCGCTCCTTCATGACTTCGCCGAGGCGCTTGCCGCGGATGCTCTCGACGATCTGGCCACACCAGTCAATGTTGCTGCCGTATTCCCATTTGTCGCCGGGATCGAACAGGAGCGGTGTCATCAGCGACGCCGTCGAGCAGGTGACGACGCTCGGCTGGCCCTGCTCCTGGGCTAGGCGGAAGTAGCTGGCGTTAAAGAAATCGTAGCCCAGGCCAGCCGTGTGCAGCATCAGCATGCGGGTGGTGATGTCGCGTTTCGGCGCCCGCAGCAGCGGTTTGCCGTCGGCGCCGAATCCGTCGAGCACTTCCAGCTTGCCGATGTCGGGAACGTAGGTTTTGGCCGGGGCGTCCAGGTCGAGCTTGCCCTCCTCGACGCATTGCAGGATGGCCGTGCCCGTGATCGCTTTGGTGGTCGAGAAGATGGCAAAGACGGTATCGGCCGTCATTGGCTGACCGCCGCCAAGCATACGCTCGCCTGCGGCGCCTTCGTAGATGTTGGTCGAGCGATCGGTGATCATTGCCACCACGCCGGGGACGCGGTCTTTGCCTGTCACGACAGTTTGCAAAACTCCGTCACAGGCGCTTTTCAAGTTGTTACCCATCGCGGTTCCTCCCGTTGAAATTCGTTCAATGTGATCCCGATCTTCTCGACGGGCCGCTAGCGGTCCCTAGAACAATGTCAACTGTCTTAGCGTGTGGAAGTCGCGCTCCAGTGCGCTTGTCCCAACGCCACTTGCGCGGACGAAAGTCGCGCCGCGACCATAGCAGCAATAGCAGTCGGATTTCTTGATCATCATCTCGCTCGAGGTCAGTTCGTGAAGGTTGACCGAGCGTCGGGAAGACTAGAACGAATTCTTCGATGCAGCTACATTTCTGTTTGGCATCGAGCGTACAGACGTTTTTGCCGAGGCAGGTCAGCGATGCTGACTGATGAAGTGTTCTCGGCGGCGCATCGGAAGACCATGACATTTTCGTCGAGTCAGGTGGCGGCGATCTTCCGCTTGTGTGAAGGGTTTCGGATGCCGGCCGCTTGAGGGAGGGCGCGGCGTATTCGGCGGCCGGCGTCCGAAAGCCTCAAGGGAGGAAACCGCGCGTGAGAAACGTAAGGCGGTGCGGCAGGCGTTATGGGGATTTGAGCGCCGCGGGCGAGCT
>NZ_JBVBEF010000219.1:0-4413 GCF_055456055.1 Bradyrhizobium sp. LeoB3 | reverse complement strand
GGCGGCCTCAAGCGCTTCGACGTCAGCATCGTCACCAAGCCGACCAGCCACCTTCAGCGCTGCAACAACCGGCGCTCGCGGGCTGAGATCCGCAGACTTTTGACTCCCGCGTTCCGTCGTGCCCGGGCACGGGCGGCACCAGCGGTTTCACTTCGGCCGGGAGGCGGGCGGAGCATGTCGACCTAGCTTTCATTTCCGCCGTGCACTGCCACCGCCGGGTGCGTTATTTTTGCCGGGGTGTCCGGCGCCCGCGCGATGACTTCCAACGTCTCCCCGGTCACCGTCGATCCGCTTGCATGGCCCGGCAGCGCCGCGACTCTCGCGGTCCTTCCACTCGCGACGCTGAGCCGCCCGGCGCCGTTTTTTGATGGTTGCTCCCGCGCCACCCGTCCGACCCGCCCAGCCTGCAGCTCCGGCATGTCCAGAAAAGTAAGTAACTGGAGACGGCTCACAGGCGCTCTCTCTTTTTAATACACTCATACACACACTTACTTACTTTTCTGGACATGGTGGCGGCGGCCGCACTTCAGAATGGCGGCGGTTCCGGTTCCGGTGGTGGCTGGCCGTCGCCGTAGAGCGGCGCAATGTTGACCTCATCCGCCAGCCGGTAGCGGCGATGCTGCACCACTTGGTCACCCTTCTCGCGCTCCTCCTCATGACAGATCAGAAGCCCGAGTATGTGCAGGGCTTGCAGGGTTCGGTCGGTGGTTGTGCGCGGCTTTTGCAGCCGCCGCCGGATATCCATGACCGGTGAGCCGAGCCCATCATAGCCGGGGTGGTTGGCAACATCCTTGAGCACGGCCAGCCGCAGCGGCGGCATGCTGTCGCGAGCGCAGCGCATCGTGAGATTCAAGGCCGCGTCGTGGTCCATACCGATAGCCATTGCGCCGCGCAGGACTTGGGTCAACTGCTTGGCGAGGCGTGTCGGTGCCTCTGGATCGTGGGCATCGATCACGTCGCCACGATAGTCGGTCTCGACGCCAGTCCGCGCCAGCGTCACGATGTCAGCTGCCTTCACGATCTTGTCTTCGTCGTCATCGGTCAGCTCATAAGGCGGCGCATTGACATCGATGTGGCTGACCAAGCCAGCCACGGCGTCCGCCATCTCCTGACGCATCGTGATCTCGGAGCCGGTATTGCGGATTGCGCGCCGTCCGTGGTCTTCCCGGCCTTTGCTGGAATCAGGGCGGATGGTGACGAAGCGGTCGCCCATCGTGGCAATCACGGAATGCGCCGTGTCCCACGCGGTGGTGCATGCGCCGATCACCACGAGGCGGCCTTCCCAGCTAAGGGTCTGACCGCCATCGGTGCCGACGTTGCGAACCCAACGGCCGTCATAAATCTCGCGGAGGGCTGCGAGAATGCTGCCCCTGACCTCCCGGGCAGCGCTGATGATCGAGGTGAAATCCTTGATCACCAGAATGCCGCGCTCGCCGATCACGCGAAGCAGGCCACCGGTCGCCGTTTTCGATTTCTGTTTCCGTGATGATGCCGACAGCAGCGCGCCGTCGCTGGCGATGGTCGAGACCACCAGCGCGCCAAGGCCGGTGACCGATTGCACCGTTTCGGTCTTCGCATTGCCGCTGCCTGAAATCACCAGCAGCCACGGCGGATCACCGGGCAAGCGTTCGCAGGCAGCAACAGAGAGCACCGCGTTCAATGCATCGATGTCGTAATCCTTGCCAAGCCAGCGGCGAAAGACCTCATGCACGTCGGCGAGCGTTTTCGGTTCGGCGTCCGGCATCGCCTGTGAGGACTTTGGCACAGTCGAACGCGGGTCTGCGTTCGTCATTTCTTCATCCCGCTCGCGCTGCTTCTCCTCGATCGCCTCCCGATGCTCCGCGATCCACTTGGTGCCATCGCGGCGAATGGCGCGCTCCTCTCTCACCCAATTCCAGCGCTCACTATACTCGCCAGCCGCAATGCGCGTCGCTTCCATCACAAGATCAACTACCTCATCGAGCGGATAGCCGCGCGAGAGCAGCGACGATGTCACCTTGATCTGAACCGGATGCACGCCGTATTTGTCGCCGCCCATGTAGATCATGCCGCGCAACAGGTCTTCGACATCGACATGTCGCCTGAAGCCGTACTTCTCGGCATAGCGCTCGTAGAAGGCGGGCTCGATCTCGCCAACCGACTTGGCGTGCTCACGTACCTTTACCTTGCGCAGGATCACCGGGCTGGCTTCGCTTAGCCATTCTTCGAGATCATCGAGTTCATAGCGGCGGCCGTTCTGCTCGACGATCTCCACCTCGGTCCATTCGCCGTCCTTGGTGTTGTGGGTGCCGGGCAACCGCATCAGCCGCGCGACCTCACAGCATTGCAAGTCACCACCGACCAGGTCGGCAAGCTGACGCAGCGCGGTTTCAATCCGCTCGATATTCTCTTGGGTGTCCACCGCTTCCTTGAACAGCCAATAGCAATGCAGCCCGTGACCGGAGAACACGATGATGCTCGGTGGATACCTCAGGCGCGCGAGCTGGCGCAGAACTTCAGCGCGATCAGGATCACCATCGAGGTTGCTGAAATCGATATCCGTGTGCAGGCAGGCGGTTTGGACGATGTTCTCTTTGGCGCGCCGCGCGCCTTGCTTGACGATGCCGGTGCAGAAGAACAGCCCGCGCTTCGGACGGTCCCACTTCGCGACAAATCCCGCGATGTGCGAGGGCACGCGCGTGGCGACCGTCCGTTCACCCGGCTCGGTTTCATCGTTGCGCTCATTGGGTAGCGAGCAGATGTAAACCGGCAGCTCGGAATCGAACATGGTTTCGAGGAAATCGGCGGCGATGGAGTTGATGTTTGCGGCATCCATGGCATTTGCATCCAGCAATGACTGATCATGACAGTGCGCGCTCTGCTGTTTGCGTTTTGCTGTTCAGCTTCGCCTGAGTGCCTGCGGAGCCGGGCAGTGGCGATTTTATTTGTTCTGCTGCTCGGGATCCTTCGCCAGGATCGCATTGCGCTTGATTTGGTCAGCGGCTTCGCCTTCGCGGCGTGCGGCTTCGCGTTCAATCAAGATTGCGGAACGACGGAGCGTCGCGACGATGGCGCGCATCGCGCTGGTGGTTGCGCTGCTGTTGGAAACGCCACGGGTCGCATGTTTGGTGACGAATAGAACCTGTTGGCAGATCAGGCCGACATGGCGGGCGAGATCAATCATCGCGCTCACCCGCGCTGTTGAGGCGGCTTGACGCCGGAATCGGTAGGACTATCTTGGCGTGATCCATGGTCGGCACCTCCATGCCGGAAGTGGTGTGATCATCGCCCGCCGCTTCGCCCCCAAAACGAGCGGCGGGCATCCTATTGTCGGTCTCGCTTACGCGCTCTCACCACTCTCGGCGCGGTTACGTTTGTGTTGCTGGGTGTCAATAAAACTGACACCCAAAAAAGAAGCCCCGGGTTTTAGGCCGGGGCGGGTTTCGGTATCGATTTGTTTGCTGTGCCTGGCGCAGGCGGCGATGGTCGCGGTTCGATCTTGGGCGAATCCCGTTGCGCCGCGCGTGCCGCGATCCAGTCGCGTATGTCGCCTTCCAACCAGCCGACAGCCGCCGACGAAGACAAACTGAAAGGCTTGGGGAACTGATCGCGCTGCACTAGCCGCCATAGCGTCGGACGCGATAATCCGATCAGGCGGCAGACCTCGCGGGCGCGAACGACGCGGGCAAGGTCAGATGATTGCTCGGGCATGATCCGGCTCCTTCGGCGGTAAGGTCAAAACGAGTGACCAGTTATGATGCTGATTGAATACGCGCGAGCGCGCCGCCTGTCTTCAGACGGGGACCGAGTTATCGTCGAGAAAATGCACGTGGCGTGATTTTGTTAACGATAACTCTGTTGCAGTGCGCTCGCGCGCGAGTGTCCGGTCTCGCAGAAGGCCCGTCGAAGCGGCAACGACGTTGCCGTCCGTGCCGGTGCGCTTTTCAACTGCGCCACGTGGCACAGTTGCCTTGCGAGTGCGCCGAACAGTATCTTAGACCTTGTTAGCTTGGCGTTAGCGCGGTCGGCGCGCCTTTTTGCTATGTGTTTGACTACTCAAGCCGAAATAGTATTTGACAAGTTTAGCGAAGCGTAACCCCACCGCTTCTCGAGCCTCAAACTCCACCGTCATTCCGGGGCGTGCGAAGCACGAACCCGGAATCCATCGCGCAACAGAGAAATGGATTCCGGGCTCATCGCTTCGCGATGCCCCGGAATGACGGGGGGACACATTGCGCAATCCTCTCCTCCGTCATGGCCGGGACAAGTCCGGGCATGACGGCGTCGTGTCATTCGCGCGATTTTCCTTAAGCCAATCAACGTGATTTGCCTTGTCCACCCCTGCAGCAAAAAACATTCCGCTTCCGTCGTCGGGCAAATCAGTGATTTAACTCCGCGCGTCTCACGGCGGATGAGGGGCGGCTCGCGATCGTC
>NZ_JBVBEF010000218.1:0-4525 GCF_055456055.1 Bradyrhizobium sp. LeoB3 | reverse complement strand
CCAAGGCTTCCTCCTAAAAGAAAGCCTTGAATCACGTTCCATCTGATTTGAGAATCCCAAGAGTCCACACGACCTAGTCCAGCGTCAATGAGGATGGTCTTGCCGCCGCTCCGCACCACGACCACGTTCAGCGCCCAATCGAACGCGTCCTGCGGCAGGAACATGTCTTTCAGCCAGGCCGCGCGGTCGGCCGGGTCGGCGTTGTGTCCCAACATTTGGGTCGGGAGCGGCAGCACGCCATCGCTGACCACCAGCACGTCAATGTCGCCGACCTTCAGCGCGTAGCGCGACGGAACGAGCTCTTCGGGTCCCGATGTAAGGGGGTCTGCGGTCGTGTCTAAGCTCATGTTTGTCTCCTGCTGAGTGTTGCGGATCATCTGATTCATCTTTGAAAATTCCTGCGTTTGATCTTGGCGCTCGATCCTGGACGGGCCGCGCTTCCCGCGTGGGAAGCGCGGTCAATGCTGGTGAGGTGTTCAGAGGTCGGTCACACGCTCCGGATCGGCTGAGGCCAGCGCGGCGGCACGCTTGGCCTGCGGCGGATAGATCCACACTGTGTTGATCTCCTGCTTGGTCTTCTTGGCGACCTCGCCGACCATCTCCACCTTGCGCTCCCAGCCGCGCGTGAAGAGCGCGCCGGCTTCGCCCAGGTCTAGGCAGGTGACGTAGGCCTTCTGGTGATAGGGCTTGGTCGGGACTCCCATGAGCTCCGCGGCGGCATTGTTGCCGGCAAAGGCGCCCATCCGCGTGGCGTGCTGGCACGACATCAGCGCGTAGTTGCCGTCATCGTCGCAGGCGGCGCGGGCAGCGTCGCCAGTGGCGAACACGCCGGGCACTCCTGGCACTTGCAAACAGCGGTCGACCAGCAGCCGGCCGAAATTGTCGCGCTCGGCGGGGATCTGCTGAGTCAGCGGAGCTGCGCGCATGCCTGCCGCCCAGATCACGGTCTCGGTCTCGATATGTTCACCGTTGGACAGCGTGACGCCGGATTGGTCGAGCGAGGCGACGCCGGCCCCGAGGCGGGTTTCCACACCGAGTTTGCGCAGGGCGTCTTCGATGAGCGGGCGGGGACCTTCGCCCATGTCGGGCGCAATCGCATTGTTGCGGTCGACGATGATGACGCGCGGTTTCGCATCCTTGCCAAGGATCTTGCGCAGCCGCGCGGGCATTTCGGTCGCCGCCTCGATACCGGTGAAGCCGCCGCCGGCAACGACGACCGTGTCGCGCCCGTTCTTTGCCGGGCGGTCGGCCAGGCCGTGCAGGTGCTTGTCGAGGGCGATCGCATCGTCGAGCTGGTCAACGGAAAAGCCGTGCTCGGCGAGGCCGGGAATATTCGGGCGGAACAGCCGGCTGCCGGTCGCCACGACCAGCCGGTCGTAGGAGAGCGACTTGCGCGTGCCTTTGTCCGTGGTGATCTGCACCATGCGGGACTTGGTGTCGATCGTCTCGGCGCTGCCCTGCATGTAGACGACATCGATGGCCTTGAGCACATCGAGCAGAGGCGCCGTCAGCGTCTCGGGCTTCGGTTCGTAGAGCCGCGGGCGCACCACCAGCGTCGGATCGGGCGCGACCAACGTGATCTCGAGCTCCTCGGGCGAGACGCCCCGGATGTCGCGTAGGCGGGCGGCGGAAAGTGCGGCGTACATGCCGGCAAAGCCGGCGCCGATGATGACTAATCGCATGTCATTTGCTCCTGTGGTTTTGGCTTCCAAAAGTCCGCGCGTTACCGGCGCTGCCCCACATGGGCGGCAGCGACCGACGACGACGCGAAGCGGTGAAACGAGATCTGGTTCTTAAGGGGCGACGCAGCCGGGCGGCGACCAGCGCGGCCAGCCGTGGCGGAAGACGATCGGCTGCGTGGGCTTTACGCCCCACTCCTGGTGGGGAAGACGGGAGCCGTCCCTGGGCATGATGGAAATCAGCGGGTGCGCCCGTTGCGCGGCTTGCGGTGGAATCTCCACCTCTTCACCCGCCGCTGAAGTGAAGCGAACGGCCAGCGACAGCCCGTAGATGACCGCAGAGGCGACGGCTCTCGGCCGCGATCTGATTGCAAGGGGGACGACGAGGTTCTTCCAGGTCATTTTTTGTCTCCCGCTGTTCTTGACGTCGATGCCGACTAGGCTGAGATGAAGGAGAGAAGCTCGGCGTTGATGATGTCGGCATGTGTCGTGCACAGGCCGTGCGGCAGCAGGTCGTAGATTTTCAGAGTGCTGTGCTTCAGTAGCTTCGCCGATAGGGGTGCCGAGTCGTTGACGGGTACGATCTGGTCGTCACCGCCATGCAGGACGAGCGTGGGCACGGTGATGCTCTTCAGATCCTCGGTGAAGTCCGTTTCCGAGAAGGCTTTGATGCCGTCATAGTGGGCCTTGGCACTGCCCATCATGCTCTGGCGCCACCAATTCCAGATGACGGCCTGCGATGCTTCTGCGCCCGGGCGGTTATAGCCATAGAATGGACCGCTCGCGAAGTCTTGGTAGAACTGCGCCCTGTTGGCGGCGAGCTGCTGGCGTAGGCCATCGAACACTTCGATGGGCAAGCCAGCCGGATTCGCCTCTGTCTTCAACATCAGCGGCGGCACCGCACCGATCAGGACCAGCTTGGCCACGCGATTTCTGCCATGGCGTGCAACGTAGCGCGCGACCTCGCCGCCGCCCGTGGAATGACCGATGTGAATGGCATTCCGAAGATCAAGGTGCTCTACGACGGCCGCGACATCGGCTGCGTAGTGATCCATATCGTGGCCGTCACTCACCTGCATCGAACGGCCATGACCCCGGCGATCATGGGCGATGACACGGTAACCCTTGCTGACGAAGAAGAGCATCTGGTTATCCCAGTCGTCGGCGGTCAGCGGCCAGCCGTGGTGAAAAACGATCGGCTGGGCGGATTTCGGCCCCCAGTCCTTATAGAAAATCTGGACGCCATCGTTGGTGGTGACGGAGATCATAGGATCGGTCCCTTGAGTTCGTGTGTCGCTCTCTCAGCGTGGGCACGACGATCTCTAGCGAACCTGGCGTGCCGCTGCCCCAGAGCGTTTGCCGTCGCTAAAGAGCGATTGCTGCTAACGCCTCCGCCAATCGCTCGGTGTTTCGCAGGTTCTGCGGATAGCTCGGCCAATTATGTGTTCTTCCGCTACACCGTAGCGGGTAGATCACACTATCCGTCAGGTTTACGTGAGGAGTTTGCTGAGGTAAGTTCCGCCATCAGGTCAGCGACCGCCCCACCTACTTGCTCGCGCCATCGCGGCGAGGGCTCCATCGCCACCGCAACTTTGGTATTGGATCATGAATAAGCCGATCCTGCGCGATCCGTTGCAGGAGCAGCCGCCCGCCATATCTGAGGGCCGTCAGAGCGGCGTGTCCGTTGCCGATGGGCGTCGTGCCCATGCGGAGATGGCCCGTGTGCTCGGGACCGAACCGTTTCACATGGCATTGGACGCCTCCGGTGCCGGGATCGCCCACTGGAAACATGAACCACTGCACGACGTCGTCGCGCCAATGGCCCATCACGTCATCATGGCTTACAACGGTATGATGCAGCGCATGGAGCGGCGGTCAGGAAGATCGGTCGCGATTGGAACGTTTCGTCCCGGGGTTGTGATAATCATTCCGGAAGGATCAAGCTCCCGATGGGATATTCCGAAACCTGTTGATGTCGTCCAGCTCTATCTTCGTCACGCAACGCTGAGGCGCGTTGCCGACGAAGCCGATATCTCCACACCGGTCGATCTCATGGAGCGAACGGCGCATCCCGACCCCTTTACATCCCGATTGCTGTTGAGCGCGGTGGATGTCATGGAGGGCAATGGGGCCCTGGATACCCTGTTCAGGCATCAGCTGACGGACCTGCTGGCCACGCGCCTCCTGGCTGCGCACGCCGGCTCGCCAACCACATCCCGGCCGACCATGGGTGGGCTGTCGCCGAAGGTCCTGCTCCGTGCCATCGAACGCTTGCGCTCGGGCAGCGACACCGACGTCTCCCTCGATGCCCTGGCTTCCGATGCTGGCCTGTCGCGCTTCCACTTCTGTCGTGCCTTCAAGGAGAGTACCGGGCTTTCGCCGCATGCCTGGCTGCGCCAGCACCGCCTCGAGCAGGCCATGAATATGCTGCGCGACACCGACGAGTCGGTCGTCTCGGTCGCCGCGGCGCTTGGGTATGCCTCCCAGACGGCCTTCGCCGCGGCGTTCAGGAAGCTGACCGGAGAAACGCCGAGCGATTGGCGACGGCGCATGCGTTAACAGCAATGCTCCGCGTGGGACGTCAGGCTGAACCGACGTACCACTTGGCATATGACTTATTGCGCGACTTCCGTTTGTAGTCCATCGCGTTGCTCGCTGCTGTGCAACAATAAGTCGGCTATCGGGGCATAGCGGACCTCGGAAGCCGCCCGTCCGGCAGATTTATGGGTTCACGGCCTAGTCACGTGAATCTAAAGTTCGCCACATAAAGTCTGCTGAGCTTTGTGACAGAAGCGTTTGACAGAAGCCAAGATCTGGTCTGCGGACTTGGTCCATTTGAAGGGCTT
>NZ_JBVBEF010000217.1:0-4545 GCF_055456055.1 Bradyrhizobium sp. LeoB3 | reverse complement strand
ATCAGACAGCCCGGCCTATTTGGCGCTGCCACAGAGTGCGCGCGGGGTGCTCGCTGCGATCGAGCAGGCGATCGGCGACGGTAGCAGCGCGAGTGTGAGCTACCTTGACTTCAGCGTGGATCACAACATTGGGCACAGGTCGATTTCGCCATCATTGAAGCTGCTCGACCGCCTCGGCCTGATCGAGATCGAGCCGGGCAAGCGCCTGACCAACACGTTCTCGCTGAGCAACCGCTGGCGCAGCATTGATGAGGTCGAGGCCAAGCGGCTGGCGGCACTGGCGCGTGAAGTGAAGCCGCGTCGAACCTTTGGCAAGCCGCCGGAGCCGAAGCCGGTGAAGCCACCGCCGCCGCCGAAGCCCATGACGGTCGAGCGACCCGCGAGTCATGCAGCGTCGGGTGCCGTCACTGCCGACGATGCCGTGGCAGGATGACGGGCTATAGCGCAAGCCTCGCGATCTCAATCTCTTGCCGGCGAAAGGGCCAAGAACTTGATCCCGGGCATCACCTCGTCAGCGGGGGCGCGACTGTCGGCGAGCACGGTGCGGGCATCTCAGAACTTCGTGATTGGAGTTGCTTCCGTGCAATCCAGAAAACGTGTCCACCACCTCGGACTTAGATCTTTTGAAGAGAATGTATGAGCTCGGGAAGGATCGGCATTCATGGTCTACGTTATCGAAGTCTGCACGAGACGGAACGGCTTGTTGGTGAAGTACGGAAAGGACGCTGGTGGCGAGCTGAACGGACCGTCAAGTTGCGTCTGGATGGTGCCGGGAACATGGTGCGAATGATCGTAAGGCGTCCGAAGTGGGACAGTTTCCCTGGCGTTAGCTGTCAGCGCGCGCAAGTCCCGATTTTGGACCTGAAAACCCAACGGTCGGCGGAATAAAAGCACCCAAGTGTTCAATCGCCTCCAGCGTCCGACCTTCGCCAGTTACTTTGATCTCGATGCCGTTGTCGACGTCGCGTAACGGCACACGCGAGGATGACTGCGCCTGTTCTGCAACGTCCTGGCTGATGCAGAAAAAACGAGATGTCCCCTCAAGTCCTGTACGGGCCTGAAACCTTGGTTTGCTCTTCTCAGCCGATGGTACGTGCGAGATCGACCTCTGTGCAATGGTTTGGTCCATTTCTCGTGGCTATGCTTGGGTGTAACCGCCCGATATCTCGAGCGGTAAGGGAAGAGTTCAGCAATGAGAATCCTAGATGCAACCGGATCGTCAGGCTTTGCTCGCAAGCCGGCTCAGTCACCCTCCGACTTCGCCAGCCTCGTTCACAACCTGATCATGGACGTGCGCGACAGCTATCGGCCCGAGCTGCACTACATCGGTGGCCCCGGGCCGAAATGGCGCGCCAAGCAGCCCTGCCTAAAATTAAATTCTCAAGCCGTACCGCCGGCCGGGCAGCACAAGCTGTCGCCGCTTATGTACGCTACCGCGACGCGGCTAGCCCCACCCGATCTAAGCTCTGCTCGCGCTCGTTGGCCGGAAATCCGAGGTTGGATGCTGCTCATTGGCACCGTTCTTTGCCTCGCATTTGTGGCTATGCTGAGCCGCTCGGCGCACGCCGGCGCTGTCGAAGAACGCAAATTGCCGATGAAGTTCAGCTGGGTCGCTTGCCAGCCGAATTGCCGGGGCTGGGTCAGCGCGGTCGGCATCGTGACCGCCGATACCCCAAGGGACTTCGATGAATTCGCGCGCGCCCGACAGCTCGGCAGCGCGACCATCGTGCTGGATTCCAGCGGCGGTTCAGTCAACGACGCGATCGCGCTTGGACGGCGCTGGCGCAATCTCGGGGCGCTGACCACCGTCGGCATCAGCGTCCATACCAATACCGCGCAGAGCGCTAATGCCAACATGGCGCCCGCGGCGTATTGCGAATCGATGTGCGTGTTCCTACTGCTGTCGGGCAAGACGCGTTACGTGCCCGAGACTGCCCACGTTCGGGTGCATCAGATCTGGATCGGTGACCGCGCCAATGACGCCAAAGTCGGGACCTACAGCGCAGATGATCTGACGATCGTGGAACGCGATATCGGGCGTCTCGCCAAATATACCTTCGACATGGGCGGCGCGGGTGATTTGCTGTCGCTGTCGCTGAACGTCCCGCCGTGGGAAGATCTGCATGAACTGTCTCGGGAAGAATTGCGACGGACCAATCTCGTCACCAGCGATATGGTTGCGGAGCCGGGCCGCCCGAACCCACCAGTGGTCGAGCTGACGCCCAAACCGGTGCTGGGTCGCTTCGTCGGCAGTGCGGTTGCGACCGAGACAAATCCAGAGCCGGCGAAATCAACCAAGTCGGCTGAAGCTATGGGACGGGCGGACGGCGTGAGGGCGGCGGCCCCGCTTGGACAAGAGTAGCGGTGCAGAACGAACTCAAGGGCCGCTCCAAAAAGATCGCCCTGGTCGCTTTCGACCTGCTCTACCTCGACGTCTACGACCTGTGGAAGCTGCCGCTTTCCACGCGCAAGGCCACGCTGAAGAAACTTCGTGGGCACCGACATTCAGTTCAGCGAGAGCTTCGAGGTCCACGGCCGTACGTTGTTTGAGCATGCCTGCAAGGTCGGCAATGAAGGGCGTCGTGTCGAAGGTCGCCAACAGCCCCTATGTCTCAGGCCGCGGCCGCAACTGGGTGAAGAAACCGTGCCCGCAACGGGAAACGCTGACCATCGCCGGCTTTGCCTTGGACGACGGCAAATGGGACGGCATCTATCTCGGCCGGCGCAAGGGCAATGAACTGATCTATGCCGGCAAGGTCGACCCCGGCTTTGACAAGGTATCCGCCGCGGACCTACAAAAGCGCCTCACGCCGCTCATCCGCAAGACGCAGCCCTATGCGAAGCGCATCGCGCGCGAGGGCATCTGGGTTGAGCCGAAGCTGCAGGCCGAGATCGAGTACCGCGCCAAATCGGCAGAAGGTAAGGTGCGGCACCCGTTCTTCAAAGGGCTACGGGAGGACCTGCAATGAACCGACAAAAAACCATGGTGGGGGCCAGCATGATCTGCTGCGCTCTATCTTCCGCACCTGGCTGCCTGATCGTCTCAAATTCTCGCCACGCCATCGAACCCCCTGGAGTCGTCCGGCGGGTTCTCTTATCGCCTGTGGGATCGATGTCGCTGTACAGTTACCGAGCCGATGCGACTTTCTCTTGCGGCATAGGCCCGCAGGGCGGCGGATCCCTCTAAATTCAACCTGGCGCGGGGGTTGGCGCACCTCCGTTCAGCACGTCGAGATCGGGATGATAGAATGCGAATGCGCCCGGCTCTTGAATAGCGGCCTGCGCGAACACCGGTGTAGCCGCAAGCGCGGACAGCACGACGGCCGCTACGACAGCCTTCAGGGAAGTCTTGTGATCGCGAACGAGATGATGAGACATGATGCACTCCTTTGGTTGCGTTGAGCAACGATGTCGGAATGCACGTAAGGACCTGAGACGAGACCCAGAATGGCGGTTGATCTCGTTTATATGCTCGATCGTCTCGAACTTGAGGTTTCCACATGACCGAGCCCGATCCGTGGATGGCGACCGTTTCCCGATCTGCACAGTGCTCGAAGCCTATGCGACGGGGCCATCGCGCGTCCGGGCGCGTTTGCGTTCTATCATCCCAATCTGGACGTTCTGAATGGCGGCGCGCCAACGCCTGCTATCAAGGCTTCTCCCGAGTGGCCCGCGTTGAAGGGGGCGTGTGCGTCAGCCGGCGGCGGCCTCTCTTACTGCGGTTGGGACCGCCTAAGATTTCCGCTTCGGCGTCAGAAGCTGATATCTCCGCCTTTAAGGGCGAGCGCCATAAACCTTCGTATCGGTTCCGTGGCCCCTTCAGATGCCTGACGTTGCCCTACGTTCAATTGAGCCGCCGATCGCGATCATCTTGGATAGTGATATGCGGTAGCGACCCTCAGCTCCCCCGCGACTCGCTACCGCTGCCCTCCTTGGGCGTTTCCTCCCTAGACTTGGCCGCTTGTGGCAAAGCAGTGCACCCCTTGGGATTAAACCGACGTCTGGTCGACTTATACCGATACACTAGCCCGAACGTACCCCAGTAGGATCACTTCATACCCGCGCGCAATGGCGCCCACTAAGTGCTCGGTGCTATCAGATAACGCGGAGTGAAAAGCAACGGAACCGGCCGCGAGCCGGCAGTTGCAGGACAAGGTCGGCGGCGTAGCGCCCGCCGACCTTCCCCTTGATCGAGCCGCGCGTTGCCGCTCCAGTAATTAGTGTCTATTGCCACAGTTGGCTGCGGAGAATACGCCATGAAAAACATCGCCGATCTCATAATGCGGTTTTGGCAAGGCAGCCAGCCCGCGTCCAATACTCAGGTTGCGGCTATGGCCGGCAATCGGGATCATTCCAGCATGGCCGACTTTGTCCGCATCCTTCAGGCCTACGATCAAGACCAGTACGGCAGGAGTTAGCGGCGACCGCGTCCCCCTCGGCTCTTCGGGTCCTTTGGTGAGCGTGAGGAAAGTTCTGTGCGTCAAGTTCAGCAAAATTGATCATGGGGTCCGGCCAAGCCATCCCCTCGGAGCCGCCGTCGCTCGC
>NZ_JBVBEF010000216.1:0-4605 GCF_055456055.1 Bradyrhizobium sp. LeoB3 | reverse complement strand
TCTCTTCTCACCCGAGGAGTGCGCCAACTATCTCAAAAACTCAGGATATGTTTCCGTATAAAAACATCACGCTCTAGATGCCGGGCGGGCCGATCAATCCGCCCGACACACCGGCCGGTTGACGATAGCAACGGACGGGACCACGAGACGGAACCCGCAATTTGCGGGTAGAGCTAGCGCGACACAACCCTCGGTTATGGGATCGCCACGAAGCCGATCATACAGGTGCGGTGCGTCCCCTGCGGCCGGCGTCCGTCAGCCACCGGATCTAGCGGAGGGAATGCGGCCTTCGGCCAGTGCGAACAGTTTGTGCGGATCACGCAGCCCGATGCGCTGGCGGCCGCCTTCGACGAGGCCCTGCTGCTCCCATGCGCTCAAGATGCGGCTGACCGTGTGCAGCGTGGTGCCGGTCATCTCGGCGACGTCCTAGCGGCTGATCGGAAAATCGATCTCGATGCCGGTCTCGATCCGGCGGCCAGCCTGCTTCCCCAGGCGAAGCACCGCATGCGAGATGGAACCGGAGGCCGTTGCCCACATTCCTCCGGAACGTTGTCCTGACGCAAATCGCGCAGGACCTCGGAACGCTAAGGCTCAATATACCCGCGCCGAGGCGGGAAAGTAGCAACAAGTACACGAGCGGATGGCAGTCATGTCGATCCCAAGATTGCGCCAGTATCAAGGGCCGGCCGTACTCTCCTACGGCTTCCGGCCGTTCTTTCTGCTCAGCTCGGCCTATGCCGGCGCTATGATCGTGATCTGGCTGCCGGTGTATGAAGGTCATCTGGCCCTGACCACGGTGTTCTCGCCGCGAGACTGGCATGTGCATGAGATGCTGTTCGGCTATGTCAGCGCCGTGATCGGCGGCTTCCTGTTGACTGCCGTGCCGAACTGGACCGGGCGGTTGCCGCTGCAGGGCAATTCGCTCGCAGCGCTGGTCTCGACCTGGATCGCCGGCCGGATCGCGATCTTCCTCTCGGCATCGATCGGATGGGCTGCTACCGCTGTGATCGATGTCGCGTTCCTCACGCTGCTCGCGACGGCGGCCGCGCGCGAGATCGTGGCGGGACGCAAATGGAGCAACCTCCCGGTCGTGGCGATCGTTTCGCTGCTCTCGCTCGCCAATCTGGCCTTCCACATCGAGGCACATCTCAACGGGCTCGCCGAGTATTCGACCCGGTTTGCGATCGCGCTGGTGATCATGCTGGTCACGCTGATCGGCGGTCGCATCATTCCGAGCTTCACGCGCAACTGGCTCGCGCGCCAACCCGCCGGCGAGATGCCGACTCCGTTCGACGGCTTCGACAGCATCACGGTCGCGGCAGGCGGCATCGCGCTGCTGGCCTGGGTGGCGATGCCGCTGGGCGCGTTCACCGCGGCGCTGCTATTGCCCGCCGGCGCCTTCCATCTGATCCGGCTTGGGCGCTGGGCCGGATACCGGACCCTGTCCGACCGCCTGGTGCTGATCCTGCACCTGGCCTACGCCTTCATACCGGTGGGCTTCATCCTGACCGGACTGGCTGCGATCGACCTCATTCCGGTGGGCGCCGGCATCCATGCCTGGACCGGCGGCGCCATCGGCGGGATGACGCTTGCGGTGATGACCCGCGCCACCCTCGGCCATACCGGCCGCGCGCTGCAGGCTTCCGCGGGGACACAGGTGATCTATGCCGCGATCGTTATCGCCGCACTCGCACGCATCTGCGCCTCGCTCGAACCGGCGCACATGATCCCGCTGCTGACGGTGGCCGGCGCCGCCTGGGCGATCGCCTTCATCGGCTTCGTCGCGCTCTACGGCCCCGCATTGTGCTCGCCGCGAAAGGCGTGACGTTTCGACGCGGATTTGCTCTGTTTGAAGAGGTGATCGACTGCAGCCGGAAGGTCCTGCGGTCGCGTCCATTAGGGGCAATTTCACCAATTCGCATTAATCCTTTCGGAACCATCGGCGGCCGAAGCCGCCGGAAGCTCCAGAAAAGGTGTGCGATGCTCGGCAATCTCAGGATTTCCTCCAAGCTGATGATCATGGTCGGAGTTTCGGTGCTCGGCATTGTCGCCGTGGCCTTTGTCGGCCTGCAGGCGCTGAAGAACAATCTGCTCGAGGATCGCAAGGCCAAGCTGCAGGATCTGGTCCTACTCGCCAAGCAGACGGTGGAGCAGGACTACGAGGCCGCCAGGAAGGCCGGCCTTTCCGACGCGCAGGTCCTCGAACGAAGCAAGGCGCTGCTGCGCACGCTGCGCTTCGGCAAGGACGACTATTTCTATGCCCTGGGCAAGCAAGGCGTCGTCGAGTCGCATCCGAATCCGAAGGTCGAGGGCAAGAACCTGATGGATACGGCTGATTCGGACGGTGTGTTCTATACCCGCCGGCAGGTCGAGATGGCGCCGCAGGGTGGCGGCTTCGTGCAGTACCGCTTCACACGCGCGGCCGGCGGCGAGGCGATCCCGAAGATCTCCTATGCGACCGAATTCAAACCTTATGGCTGGGCCGTTGCCGGCGGCATCTATCTCGACGACATCGATGCGATCTTCTGGTCGGAGGCGCGCTGGATCGGCTCGATCCTCGCCGTCGCGCTGCTGCTTGTTGCCGGCATGTGCTTCCTGATCGGGCGCAGCATTGTCGGCCCGATCACCGGCATGACCGCCGCCATGCGCAAGATCGCCGACGGCGCGACCGACACCATGATTCCCGCGCAGGAGCGCCGCGACGAAGTCGGCGCCATGGCGCAGTCGGTCCAGGTGTTCAAGAACAACATGATCGATGCGGCGCGGCTGCGCGGCGAACAGGACGAATTGAAGAAGCGGGCCGAAGCCGAGCGGATCAGCCTGCTCGGCAAGATGGCCGACGAGTTCGAGAACAGCGTCCGCAGTTCGCTCGATGCGCTGGCGGGCGCCGCGGCCGGTCTGCGCACGACCTCGAACAGCATGTCGGGCGCGGCCTCGGAAGCGAGCCGCCAGGCGACGACGGTTTCCGCCGTCGCCGAGCAGGCCTCCGCCAACGTGCAGACCGTGGCCGCGGCGACAGAAGAATTGTCGTCCTCGGTCTCCGAGATCGGACGCCAGGTTGCGGAATCGACCCGCGTCGCGCAGCAGGCGGTGGAGGAGGCCAACCGCACCAATGTGACGGTGCAAGGCCTCTCAGCGGCGGCGCAGAAGATCGGCGACGTGATCAAGCTCATCAGCGATATTGCGAGCCAGACCAACCTCTTGGCGCTGAACGCCACCATCGAGGCGGCGCGGGCCGGCGAGGCCGGGCGCGGCTTTGCCGTGGTGGCGAGCGAGGTCAAGTCGCTGGCGAGCCAGACCGCGAAGGCGACCGAGGAGATCTCCGCGCAGGTCGCGGCGATGCAGGGCGCGACGACGGACGCGGTGCACGCGATCGAAGGCATCGGCGGCACGATCGGCGGGATCAACGAGATCACCACCGTGATCGCGGCGGCGGTCGAGCAGCAGGGCTCGGCCACCAAAGAGATCGCCCGCAACGTGCAGCAGGCCGCGCACGGCACCAGCGCGGTCTCCAGCAATATCGGCGGCGTCACCCGCGCCGCGGGTGAGACCGGCACGGCCGCGGGCAAGGTGCTGGATTCGGCGGAAGAGCTCAACAAGCAGGCCGAGATGCTGCGAGGCAAGGTCGACGGCTTCCTCGCCAATATCCGCGCGGCGTGAGGCTTAGCTCGGCTCCAGCACCGTAGGAACGGCTGCCAATCGCGGTCGCAGGTCGAGATTGTCAAGCTGCGACTGATCCTCGATCGCGCCGGGACGCAGCGTGGAGAAGCGGGAGGGCGCGCGTCGCACCAGCCGATAGACGGAGGCCGGCGGCAGGTTGCTCATGGTGCGCCCGACCAGCGTGGCCTTCAGCCCGAGCCGATCGAGGATCGGCCGCGGGATCGGCGCCCTCGGTCCGTAGGTGAACTGATAGAACGCGCCGTTCGGACGCACATAGCGAAACGCGCCGCTTACGATCGACAGCACCTTGCGCGGCGACATCGTCAGCAACGGCAAGCCGCTCACGACCGCGCCGACCGAGCCGTCATCGGCGAGCTTCACCGTGCCGAGCCGCGCCGCGTCCATCCACAGCACGCGCGCGCCGGGAAAGCGCAATTGCAGAATCTGGACGAATTCGGATCCGTATTCGACGATGGTGAGATCCTGCTGCCTGATTCCCTTCTGCAGCAGCTTGTAGGTGAAGACGCCGGTGCCGGCGCCGAGCTCGATAATCGGGCCGGATGACGGTGTGATCTCGCGGGTGATCAATTCGGCAAGCGCGTTGCCGGACGGGGCGACCGCGCCGACCCGACGCGGGTTGAACAGCCAAGAGAGAAAAAACGATGTGGCATCGTGAGACATGAGTCCATGACCTTGCAATAATAAGCACAGTGTCCCGGCGCCGCGCCGCAAGCCCCAGATGCGATTCGGATCAAGACGTGCGCATCATCGACGCGCGGCATTGCGACAGCATTGCGTGTTGTGAGGAGATGGATGCGGTCACACGAAAGGTGTCGTAGCCCGTGTGGAGCGAAAGCGTACTCCGGGCCCGCTCTCGACCTCAGCAATAACCGGTTGTCATTCCGGGGCGCGCGCAGCGCGAGCCCGGAATCCATCAGGCCGCGG
>NZ_JBVBEF010000215.1:0-4626 GCF_055456055.1 Bradyrhizobium sp. LeoB3 | reverse complement strand
CAGTGCAAGGCGTCGGCATCGGGCCGCGCAGCAGTGTGCGTCATCAATCCATATTTTGCGAGCGCGCAAGTGCCCGCGGATTATCGGCAGCATCGCCGCGACGATTAAAGCTTGTTTTGGAGCAGACAAGCTCAATGGACAGCGGCGGCCCCACGATGTTCGCCCGGCTCGGCTAGTGGACCCAGAGGGCTACGACGGCACATGCAAAGCCCACCACTAGGATGCCGGAGGCCACTATGGTGACTAGGTCAATTGACCAGTGGTGACCAAACGAAATCGAGGTGTCTGGAGTGATTTTCGTCCCGATATGTCTGAAGGCGCATGGCAGCAGCACCTCCTCGTGCGGCGAGGTGCCGATCCGGGCGTACTGACCGTCGTTTTGATTGGTGTCCGGCGAAGTGGTGATGAAAATGTCTTCGTTGTCGCCTTCGATTTTACATTTCAGCACGTCGCCAAGCGAGGGCATTGATGCAAGCATTTGAGCGCCAACAAAACTTGCGACTAGTGCCACGAGAACTGAATGTTTATTCTGCGATTTGATCCGATTTACAATCGCAAATCGGCGACAGTTGCCGACTATTCACAGGCCCTGTTTGCCCGAACCAACCCAGCTGCGGAGCTACGTCGCTACCGGGTACCGATTTTTCTGAGTATCCTTCGAGAGACAGGTTTCCAACTCACGTAGTTGTAGAGCCCGGCCCACGAATGGACCTGAGTACCGCACTTACGGCAGTGAAAGTCGCGGGGTGCTGGCCCGGCTGCTGTTGCTGGCACGCCGCATAGACCGTAACGCAGCGCGGACAGGAGAAATGGGCGATCAGCTGGGCATCATTGCTCATTCTCAAATGATGTACCGTGATCCGGCATTTCCCAGCGCGAGAGATTCGCATTTAACGTTTTCCACGACTATCTGTCTGCAATGCTCAAATAACTTGAACCCTGCATCCCGACGCGCGGCACCAAGGTGCCTGACCGGCCGGAGTGGATCCACGAGATCAAGCACGACAGCTACCGTTTGATCGTTCAGCGCGAGGATAAGCGCGTGCGGCTGTTCACCCGCGACGGCCACGACTGGAGCGACCGATTCCCGCTGATCGTTGAGGCGGCCTTGCGGCATCACGCATCCGCGTTCGTGCTCGACGGCGAGGCGGTGCTGCTTGACCTCGGAGAGATTACCACCGAGCTGAGCCAGCGCTGCGCCGAGGGCGGCGAGATTCCAGAACAATTGGCGTCATTCATCGGCCGCTATGGCGAGCCGCCCGCGATCCAGCTGGCACTGACGATGTGACTATAGCAAGTCGGATCATCATGACGCTTGCGAGTACGGCGGTTGCGTTTGTGATGTCTTGATCCGCCACAGCGCCGAATGGCCTTTGCCTTCACGCGCGAGGATGCCGGCTTTTTCCAGCCGCAACAGACTTATGAGAAGCGGAGAGACTTTGCCGCGCAGCGTTTCGTGAACGGACACGTCATGGCCGAGTTTCAGCATTTCCCGGACCATGGCTTCTGCTGTCATCGGCCCGTGCTCGGCAAGAATTTCGTGAATCAATGTCAGCCGCGTGCTGCTCAATTCGTCCTCGCGGGGGTTTGACCGCCCCGGCGCCGAGGAATCACCGGATCTGCGCCGGGGCGTCGCTGCCTCTCGGCTGACCCTTGGGAGGCCCCGGTGATCAGCGCGAGAGATCGCTCGCCGAGACAGGCACACTCTACGCCGCACGTCAGAGCACTATGTAACCGAAGGGACGCCAAATTTGAGTTGGCTACGGCACAAACTGCACTGACATCCGCGCGGCGGTTGTGCTTTTCTGTGTTTGCGACCTCTCGCTGATCGAACCCCAGCCCTTACCAGCCCCGGTGGGTGAGAGGGAGCGCGCGCCCCGGTGCCGATCCCCCACGGTCGCGCCGGGGCGGCTAACTTATCGTCGGAAGAGAGGCTAGCGTCATGCGGGACCGTCTGTTCACCGCGCTCCTGGTCATGGCGGGCATTGCCTCGACGATCATGGCGGCGATTGCGGTGCTCTCAATTCAATAGACCAGCACGTCAGCGACCGGGAAATTCATCCGCACTTTTAACGGAACGCTGGCAGGCGCAGCACGGGCTTGTCCTTCAGCGTCCTTGCGGCTGGAGGCGTTGCGGCCGGAGGCGCCGGCGCCGCCGGATGCCTCGCGATCCGTTCCGTACGCCTGGCCGCCTCGGCCGCGGCTTGCTTGGCCTGACGCGACGCCAGGATCTCCGCCAGACTCTCGGCGGCGTGCTCCGCATCCCTGGCGCTCACTTCGCCGCACGCATTGCCGTCGAGATCGATCCGGGCCGCGCCCGCGACCATACCCTTCCGATACATCACGCGCCGGGCGTAGGTGCCCAGCACTATACCGAGCTTGCTCCGGTCAAGCTCCGGGCAGCGCGCCACGAGATCGTCGGCGATCCCGACCTTCAACGGCCGATGCGGCTGGTGCCGCTCCAGCACGAAAGTTTGCGGGAAGTGTTCGGCGAGATACGCCAGCGCGGCTTGCAAGTCTTCCTTCGCGATCGTCATCCAGCCCTCCAGAGGTGATGCGAGATTTATCACGACTTTTTTTAATTTGTATGTGCAGAGAGCCGCAGGTCATCCGCCTAAGCGGTCGCCGCTGATCTCGACGTGATGGCTGCATCGGTGGTCGCGGCAATAGATCAGCACGTCGCGAACGCCGGCCGCGCGCAGCTCGCCGAAGGTGATTTTCTGCGGATAGCTCGTCATGCGGTGATCGTAGCAGAGCGAGGATCGATTGGCCCTCCCGCCCATGCGATATTTCGGAGCCGCCGCTACCAGACCGGACGAGGCAAAGGCGCATCAGCGGCTTTCGCGCGCGGTGCGTTGATCGACCAACACAAAATCCGCTCCCAACACCAACCCGATGGCCACGAGCAGGCGGCGAAATCGTCAGGCCGGACCCGATTCGTTTTAACAGATCGTTAGCGCAGTGGGCGTAAGGGTTGCGCGTCGTGGTGATGCTAGGGGTGAACCTGAGCTAGGGAGTGAACCTGATGATCACTCGGACACTTGCTGCGGCGCTCGCGGGAGCGACTCTGTTCGGCCTTACCGCACAGGTCGCACCGAGCAAGCACAAGGCGAAGCCGGCAGTCACCGTCACTGTGACGGTGACGAACTTGCGCAAAGCGGATCTAGTCCAGTTGGAGGCGGCCGAGTCCGGCTCTACAGACTGGAAGAAAGTGGTCGGCCCGGTGAAATCCGGCAAGCAAGCGTCGGCTAAACTGCCGCAGGCCAGCGATTGCCGCTTTGATCTGCGCGGGACGTTCGACGACGGCGAGTCGATGGACGCGCCCGGCATCAACGTCTGTGCCGATAAGACGCTCAACCTGACCGATTGACGGGGGGCTTCCTCTCGCGCTGGCCCGAATGAGTTCGGCAGAAAAACCCGGCCAGCGATGTGCTGACCGGGCTGCAAATCCGACAACTTGTCGAATTTCGACAATCACGCCGCGAGTTGTGCCGCCTCCGGCTTTTCATCCGCCGTCCCGGTCAGCGTCTCGCGCAGCGACCGCTCGATGACCATGGCCATCTCGCCCCGAAGGTTGCCTGCCTTCGTGCTTCAGTTCGTTAGCCAACGCGGGGAAAACGCTAAATCATTCAACGCGCTCGTAATTGCCTTTAGACAACATAACGCATTGTTTTCATTGGAAAGCGGCAGAACCACCATGTTCCGAGGAGGAACACCTCATGGAAGGCAACTGCGCCGCTTGGCCGGAGGTGAGTGGCCGCTGCGCGGATCAGTGCGACCGGGTCGCTCTTTTGGACCAAGACATAGCGACCGATAGCCAGATCGCAGTTTCCGGCGCCGGTCATTTCGGAGGCATTGCCTTCCACGAATTCGATATTGGCGCGACCAGCGGCGCGGGCGCGCTCGCGGGCCGTGGCGATCGCGACAGCGCTGCGGCCGATCGCGACGACGGCCCCGGTCGGCCCGACCATTTCCGCCGCGAGCATTGCCACGTCGCCCGCTCCACAACCGAGATCGACGACGCGCATGCCTCGTGCGAGCCCGATCTCGCGCAGGAGGCGCGTCGTGATCGGGCGGAGGTTGTCCGCCTGCAGCATCAGCCTGCGAAGTTCCCGGTTCGAATGCCCCAAGACATAATGCTGCATCAAACCAGTCTCCTCGTGTTGCTACGCTACGATCCAAAAGGCGACGATGATCCACGAGGAGCGCAGAACCCTCGCCGTTCCCGCGTCCTCACGGACGAACGCGGATGATCGTTTTCCCGCTGATCCGTTTGGTCGGATTGAAAGCGGCGACAGCATCGTCGAGGGTCGCGATGTTGCCGATGTTCGTCCGCAGCCGTCCGTCCCGCACCCGCTGGGCGATCTCACCCAGTTGGGCGCGATCGGACACGAGAACAAAGTCGATCGTCAGGCCGTCGGCTGGCCGTGCCTCGGTCGGGCCGGCGATGGTCACCAGCGTTCCTCCGGCTCGAACCAGGCCTGCGGACCGCTTCGCGATGTCGCCGCCGAAGAGATCGAAAACCAGATCGACTGGGCCGACGTCTTCCAGGGCGTCGTTCTCGAGAGCGACGAACTCCTGCGCGCCGAAGTCGAGCGCCGTCTGACGGTGGGCGGCGCGTCCGGT